>NZ_CBOO010000004.1:0-100538 GCF_000476015.1 Helicobacter pylori SA37A
ATTTAGCTGACTACTACTAATAGAGCGTTTGGCTTGTTTTTTGCTTTTTGATAAGATAACAACAATAAGCGCGAATGAGTTACCACTGCCTTACTGAGTGTAAGAGAGTTGGAGTTTTATGAAGACTTTTATCGTTGGTTTTAAATAAGGATAAGACACGCTCTGTTCTTTTTAAAATGAAAGGCTATTAACATCTTCTTTGTTAAAAACAGCCCCCTATAAAGAAAGGGGAGTTAAGGGTAAATACGATTTATCTTTAGCTCCCTTTTCCTTGTGCCTTTAGAGAAGAGGAACTACCCAGTTAACCATTCCGAACCTGGAAGTCAAGCTCTTCATCGCTGATAATACTGCTCTTTTCAAGAGTGGGAATGTAGGTCGGTGCAGGGATAGGGAAATGTTTCTTAGTCTTGCTTTTTATCTTATTTCATTATTGACTCATTGTTTTGTTTGTTTAGGGGTTTAATGTTTTATTGTTTTATTTAAAGGTTTTAGTTTGCTTATTTTGTTTAAGTTTTTTTATTGTTTTTAATGATTTGATAACACGCATTGGTATGTTTTACTTTGTTTAAGAAGCTTGTTTTTATATAGTATCGCTATTTTTTAGTTTCTTGGGTTTTTATCCCTATATAATTAGTGTAAGATAACAACTATAATAAATAAATTTGAAAGGGTAGTCAATGTCTAGTGGTTTTAAAATGTTAAAAAGTCAGAGTTAAAGAATGGCACTGAACCTGAATTAATCATTATGGGACGGCTGAAAAATTCGCTAAATTGAGAGCGAGTAACCCTAACTTAAAAAGAACAATAGCTTTCACAGAAGCAGAAAGAGCTGACTTGAGCGCTGCGGGTCTATCTAGGTTGTATGAGCATATGACGGAGGGTCAATGCGGAACTATTTCAGCATTCAGGGGAAGTTATACTAGAGAAACCAATATGAAGCGGACTAAACACCTCAAGTTTCTCTTAAGAGCGTTATACCATGAAGTGGGATTTATTACTATTCAAGGTTCTTGCCAAGAAAAAGCTAGCGATATTCCTAGTAATGAAGTTTCTTTTTTGTCTATACGCTCAAAGACCATCGCTTTGATTTAAGAGCAGAACTCATCAAATTAGGAAACAAATTCGAGCAAGACAGCATTGCGTGGTGTCCTGAAATGGTAGAAAAAGGCGGTAAGGTTTATGCTAGATTTAGTCTCATTTGCACCACACCAAACCTTGATGGGGTTGAGGCTTATGGCTTCTCTGGCAAAATACACAGGAAATGTAAATTCGGTCAGTTAATAGGAAAATCAGAGCTTGTCAGTTTTGGTAAAGATATGAACCCTAGCGCTAAATCATTCCAAAGTGCTTATTCAAAAATACACGGAAAGAAGTTCTTTTTCTACAAACCCACACAAATAGCCGAAAACACCTTACAGAGTTTAAAAGCCAAACTTGACGCTAATGAAATGATAGACAGATTGAATGGGGGCATAGTAGGGATTATGAGTTATGTGGATATGAAAAAGGCGTTCAGGTTGGATAGCGTTCTAGGAACTAACCCATGAAAAATTTCAACATTACAAGCGATAAAGTCAGTCAAAGTCTCATCAATGCTATGAAAACTTACAAAATCAAACCGACTTTAAAAACGACCTTAAGTGAAGCTATGAATAACCCTAACTTAAAGGCGTTTGATGAGCTGACTAAAAAAAGAAAAATACAGCATAACCGCTCCTTTCTAGATTGTATAAACATCTATATAACGATGAGTGCTTGTGTCTTTCAGCTAACAGAGAGTTTAAGTTGATCTTATGGCAAGATGACGGGTTTGATACCGCCGCTGATATGATTGTGGATTATTATAAGTGGGTCTGTTGGTGCTATCCTTTCTAAATACCTAATGAGCGATGCAGAGAATGTCCAAAGAAACAAGGAATGAGAAGCGGATATTAAAAAGCTATACCCAAAAATCGGTTATATTAAAGTCAATGGCGTTTATCAAGGCAGTAAAGAACCTAGCTTTCTTATCTACGCATTAGGTGCGGATTTATTGACAATTGTTAGAGAGTTAGGATATAAATACGAACAAGATAGCGTGGTGTATTCTACTAGCAACAGCTCTGAAGCGTGGTTGTATTTCACTACCCTTTAAAATCCGCATTCTTTGAGAAAAAGGAAGGGTGAAGGTTATAAGCCTTATAAAAGGGGTCAAAAAATTAAGATTGCTAACCACATCAATATTGACCAAAATTGAGAAAGCCCCAACTCCCCTAAATTCTTAAAGAATTACTCAGAGACTTTTAAACACATCATAGCTTTTATGCGAAAATCTTATAGAGCGGTATCTGTTGATAGCGTAACGATAAAATCCATTAAAGCCAAGCTAGGGAAAAACCATTGCCATATAGTGAGCGGTAGCTACCAAGTAGGGGGTGTGCGTGAAGTAATCTCTAGGTTCAACACTAAAAAACCCTTTTTTATTAGACAGCGTGCTAAAAGCCAATCCCTTTGACACTGGCATTGGATTGGGCGTTTGAGTTGTGGATAATAAGGTTAGTCCTAAACATGCTAACATGTCAAAATTAGCTACATAAGGATAAGTTATCTTGTCTCTGTTAGCGATTTTGTGATTTGCAAGGAAAGATTTATGGATGAAATTAAAACGCTGTTAGTGGATTTTTTCCCGCAGGCAAAGCATTTTGGGATAATCTTAATCAAGGCTATTGTTGTCTTTTGTATAGGTTTTTATTTTTCGTTTTTCTTACGGAACAAAACCATGAAACTCTTATCCAAAAAAGATGAGATTTTAGCGAATTTTGTCGCACAGGTTACTTTTATCTTAATCCTTATCATTACTACAATCATCGCGCTCAGCACGCTAGGCGTCCAAACCACTTCTATTATCACTGTTTTAGGAACGGTGGGGATTGCGGTGGCGTTGGCTTTAAAAGATTACCTTTCAAGCATTGCTGGAGGGATAATCCTTATTATTTTACACCCGTTCAAAAAAGGAGACATCATTGAAATCTCTGGCCTAGAGGGCAAAGTAGAAGCGCTTAATTTTTTTAACACTTCTTTACGCTTGCATGACGGGCGCTTGGCGGTTTTACCCAATAGAAGTGTCGCTAATTCTAATATTATCAATAGCAATAACACTGCGTGTCGGCGCATTGAATGGGTCTGTGGGGTAGGGTATGGGAGCGATATTGAACTGGTGCATAAGACTATAAAAGATGTTATTGACTCAATGGAAAAAATTGATAAAAACATGCCCACTTTCATTGGAATCACGGATTTTGGACAAAGTTCGCTGAATTTCACTATTAGGGTTTGGGCAAAGATTGAAGATGGGATCTTTAATGTGAGGAGCGAACTCATTGAACGCATCAAAAACGCCTTGGACGCTAATCGTATTGAAATCCCTTTCAACAAGCTAGATATTTCTATCAACAAACAAGACTCTTCTAAGTGATTGGCGTGAGACGCGTTGGTTATGATGGTTGATTTTAAAGGATAACCCATGTCAAGCGACTTCAAAAACCTTTTCATCGGTGAGGATAATTCTAAACGCACCAAGTTAGCTTAATAGCGAAAAAAACCCTATCCATTCTAACTCGTTATCATCTCTCATTGATGCCCGCCTTTAAGGAATACAAGGAAGCTAAAAGCCAACTACCTCTCTTTAAAATCTCTGTCAACTCTAACCAACCCCTATCAGCCCAACTAAAAGAGTATGATAAGAAAAAGTCAGTGTTAAGAGCCGTTTTAAACACAAGGTCAAAAAGAGACAATAATCTGGTGCATTATGATGATTTGACTATGGCTCAAAAAATGAATACCACCGCTTTATCTATGAGCCGATTATGCGATCGGATGCTAAACTGCCCAGTAGCAGTTATCTCTGGTTATAGAACTTATAACGATAAAGCCATTATTGCGGATTATGGATTAAAAGAAGCCACCAAGATTTTAGAACTGAATGAGACAACAGAGGGCGAGAAAAAAGAGGAAGTTGAAGCCCTTTTAAAACCCTTTATGCTCACTAACACTGATAACGAAAAAAGAACCAAGTGGTTGAGAAAAAAGCTAGACCTATACAAGGGCTACATAGGATACAAAATTGTTAAAGGTTATACAGAGAAGCAGGTATGCCACAAGCTAACATAGAAACTAGCTTTATTTGTTTTGAACTCAAACCATTCCATAATAAAAATCAGTTCAAAGACATCATAGTGAATTTGGGTAGGGAGTTCAACCAAGACAGCATTATTATCAACAGCCCTAAAGATAAGCGTGGGGCTGTATTCACTTTAATATGCACTACCCCTTACCCCTACTTGATGCTTGATGGGGAAAAAACAAGACTTGGAGAACCCTTTGCTGAATTAAAAGACCCTAAATTTAGGAACTCTATCGCTGATGAAGCCTTACCTAATGGTCAGTCAAACCCTGATTTTTTGATTGATTTCACGGAGTTTATGCGTAGCGTTGCTAAACACAGCTACAGCGAAACTAAAAAAGATAAAATCAAAAGAGATGATAAATCTAAATCCGCTAGGTTTGGGTTCTCTACCTATGAAAGTATAGCAAGAACTTATAAGGCAACCGAACAAAAAGACATTACCGCTAACAGTGTTCTTGCTAAATTAAAAGCCAATTTGATAGAGAACGGACAGAGAAAAATAAGAGGAACTAGGGGTGGTTGGGAAAATTGGAGCAAGTGGGTTCCTGGATACTCCTACGACTTGAACGCTTCCTTTACTATGGATAGCGTTCTAGATAACACATACAAACCCAAACCCCTTAAAGCTAATCAATTTGATACTAACGCTGGGTATTGTTCCATTAACGAACAAGACCTACTCAATCAGTTCATCAATGTGAGCGCGAAATTATCCCACGACACCTTATTAGCGATAAGACAAGTAGAAAACATAGACCTAGTTTATGCTTTGATTAAAGACACCACTTATAACAGCTTGAATAAGCGCTATGATTTTATCTTTGAGATTGATAAAGCGGTGAGGATTTCAATCATCTAGTCATTGAAGTCCCTCAAATCCGTCCTTAAGAATGCAGAACTCAATCAAGTTAAAAATGCATTGACCTCACAAATTCATAACGGAGCGTATAGTTTCAGGGGTGGTGAGTGTGAAAAACAAAGCCCTTGATTTTTGCCAAATGGGTTTCTAGCGTTTCATTAACCAAGGGGTGCTTTGGGATATTCCCCTTTAAGCACTTTAAAACCTCTCTAAACGCTCTAAAAATCAGCATAACGAAAAATCAAAGTTTTAAAATCAAAGCTTCTTAATTTTATTCTAAAAAAATAAATGGGAGCAAACCCAACAAACCGCTTTATTATGACCCTATAAAAATAGGGGGGAAAGCGAGATCTGCAATTAATCTTGCTGGATTCTTATGGCTGTGGGTGTGGATAGTTCTTCTTCAGTGGGGATTCTTAAAAAATCGCTATTACCCACTTTTCTTGTTTGTTTCACCACAGGCTGAGAAGGCGTAGCGATAGATTCCAAACCCGCTCCACCGCTGTTTCTTTCAGCACCGGTTGCAATGATAGTAACGCGCACATGATCAATGGGGATACTCTCGCTCGTGTGTTGGCCAAACTTAACATCAACATCTTGATTGGCTCGTTCTTGAATAGATATGCAAGCTTGAGAATAAGCATACATAGGATAATCAGGGTGGTGCTCAAAAAAGACAATAATGCTCTTAGCCCCATCAATAGAAGCGTCATCAAGAAGAGGCGATTGGATCGCATTTTCCACTGCTAATTTAGCGGATTCTTCGCCAGTGGCCTCACCAATACCCATTAACGCAAAGCCTTTAAAACCAAGAGCGCTTTTTAAATCAGAAAAATCAACATTAATATCACCGGGCTTAGTGATGATCGTAGAAATACCGCTCACAGCCCTAACCAAGACATCATCAACTTCTTTATAGCATTCTTTGGTGCTGGCGTTTTTTTTCATGGTCAAAAGAATTTTATCATTAGGGATAACCAAAATAGAATCGCTAGATTGCTCCAATTCCTTTAACCCCTCTTCGGCTTTCTTGCTTTTTTGAGATCCTTCGTATTTGAAAGGCTTAGTAACGATAGCAATCGTGAGCGCTCCCACTTCTTTTGCGATTTTAACGATAGTAGGGGTGGCTCCAGTCCCAGTCCCTCCTCCAAGCCCTGTAGAGACAATGACTAATTTGGCGTCCTTAATCGCTTCTCTAATTTCATTAGCGCTTTCTTCAGCGGCTTTCCTACCAATATCAGGAACCCCTCCAGCGCCTAAACCTCCAGTGGATTCTTTGCCTAAAAGGATTTTAACCGGAGCGGGATTGTTTTTGAGGTGTTGGCCATCAGTGTTCGTTGCAATAGGGGTAACATCTTGATGCACGCCGTATTCAACCAAGTGTTTAATCATGTTAGACCCCCCACCTCCAACACCGATGACGACAATCTTAGCCCCTTTATAAGCTGGATCGCTTACTTCTTCAATGCTCGCTTGACCGATATTATAATTTTCCATCTCTGATTGATGAACCATAGCCACATTCCCCTTGAGATACGATTTTTGCAAATCTTAAACTTTGATAAATAGCTAGAGGATTATACCATGTTTTCTGGCTTTTGATAACTATCAAGGCGTTTTTATCGCATAAAGAAATGGCTGTATCTTAAAAGATTTTAGAAATCTTATCAAGGAAACTTTTAAAAAAACCTTTTTGTTCGGTGGGTTTTATAGGTAAAAAATCATCGTTTTTAGCGGTGTTTAAAGGAGTGTTAGGGGCTTTTAAATCGCTCAAATTCCTTTCTGTGGGCGATGAATGGATATGGGGGGTAGGGCTTGATTGATGGGCTGTTCTTGTGTAATCATCGCTTTCATGGTAGCGGATAACCCCTTTAGAGTCTCTTTCATAATTGGTATGCCCCCCTGCTTTGTATAAAATCAAGCCAACCACGACTGAAAAGCGAGGATCTTTCAAATCTTCAAACATGCCCATGATATTGTATTTTTCCACAGGGGCCGCCAAACGCACCGGGTAATTAGTGAAATGGGTTCTGGCTAATTCCTTGATCCCTTTCATTAAAGCCATGCCACCGGTTAACACAACGCCCCCGCCCAAATGCTCTTCTAATCCGCTATCTTGAATGCTCCTGTGGATGATTTTAAAAGTTTCTAAAGCCCTTTCCCTCATGATAGTTTGGATTTCACTAAGTGGCACAATATGGCTTTCATTGCCATCCGAGCCGGTGGTAGGGATTTGGACACTTTGAGAGGGCGTTTCTGTGCCGCTTTCAAAAGAAAGATCCCCGTATTTGATCTTAACTTCTTCAGCGTAAGGGAATGGGGTATTGAGCATGTGCGATAAATCCGTAGTCAAATGGTGAGAGCCTACGGGTAAGTATTTGTTATAGCGTATGGAATTGCCACTATAAATCGTAAGGTTGCATGTCTCTCCGCCCATATCCACGCAAGCCACGCCCAATTCCCTTTCATCATTAGACAAGGTGGCAATCGAGGCTGCATAAGAATTGATCACGATGTTTTCAATCTCCACCCCGGATTGGATCATGATTTTTTCTAAATTTTCAATGTTATTTTTTTCTGTATAGACAATGTGGATAAAGACTTCTAAGCGAGTCCCACTCATTCCTAAGGGGTCATTCACTTCCTGTTTGTCTAAAGTGAAGCGATAAGGGAGGGCATGCAAAATGTGTTTGTCGTTATCCAAGCCTGCTTTAGCGCATGCGTTATTGATAGCGCGATTGATTTCATCTATAGTAACCACATTGTCTTTAGTGCTGGCTACACCGGTAACATCTCTAATGCTTTCGGTATAAGCCCCAGAAAAAGAAACGATCGCCTTAGTTTTGGGGTGATACGATTCTCTAAAGGAGGAAATGGGGTTGTTTCTGTCTTCATCAGCGTTCAAACCTGCCATTTTTTTAGCGCTATTAATCACTTCCTTAATGGCGTTAGAAGCGTGAGCAAGGCTATTGATACGCCCTCTTTTAATGGCTTTTGAATTGATTTCTTTAGAGTCTTGATGAGCGGTGCCAATGATGCGTAAAATCCCGTCTTTAAATTCAGCCACTATCGCGCAAATCTTTCTAGAGCCTATATCAACCCCTATAACGATTTCTTTATGTTCCATGATTTCCCCTTGCATTATTGAATGTATTTGACTATCTTATAGCGTTTTTTCAATTCTTCTATCAACGCTTTATCAAAAAAATCCGTTTTAGTGTTATTGACTAAACGCTGCATGTATTGGCTTTCTTCTGCGCTAAAGGGGTGGTTGAAATCTTGCTCTGTGATTTGATAAAGCACCACTTTATTACCTATGGTTACAAACCCCTTTTTTTCCTGGCGGTTAAAAAGAGTGTTGATAAACTTAGCGCTTTCTTCTTGGTTAAGTTCGCTAATAGTACCTCCAAAATTAGGGCTTACATAGCCCACGCTTTTCCCTTTAAAATCCTTAAGCTTTTCTTTAGCTAAAGCTTGCAACGCCATAAGGGTTTTTTCTTGAATTAAACGGGTTTTAAGAGCGCTTTTGGCTTCATCAAAATTTTGCAATTCGTCTTTAATTTGAGAGATGAGCTGCACCACAATAAAACCATCTTTAAAAGGCTCTGGTTTTAGGATTTCAAGGGGCTTGAGAGCGACGAGTTTTTGCGTGATTTCAGCAGTATAGGGGGAGTTGTTTTCTTCAAAATCTTGTGTGGTGTAGTTTTGCGCGTTCGCTTTTTTTAGAGCGACATAACTCCTTAAGGCTTTTTCATTCGCTTTTTGCATGCTTAAATCATGCTTGACTTGCTCTTGAACGCTTTTAAAATCCTGCAATTTCCCCTCTTTGTCCAAATAAGACACCTTGTTTTTATGGTAGTATTCCTCCAACTCTTTCAAATCAGTTTTTTCTAAACTAGCGTCAAAATACAAAGAGCGTGTTTTAAAGCTTGTGGGCTTTTTAAAATCCTTTTTATGAGACTCGTAATATTTTTTCATCTCTTCTTCATTAAGAGAGATTTTAACATCACTAGGGTTTAGGATAAGAATGTCTAATTTGTCTTGCAATTTTGCCCAAAGCGATAAACTAGACTGCTCCAAAGGGGTAGTGGTTTTGGGGAAGAGAGCGCTGATTTTTTGAAGGATTAAAAGCCTTTCAACGCTTTCTTCAAAATGCTTGGGGCGGTAATGGCTTTGTTTTAAGATATTTTTATACAATTCTTCATCAAAAATCCCATCTTTTTGAAAAACGCTTGTTTTTCTGATCTCTTTAGCCACTTCTTGCCTGGTAGCGCCAAGCCCTAAATCTAAAGCGAGATTTCTCAATAGGGCTTGATTGATGAGTGAATCTAGAGCGCTTTTTTCTAAATGCATGGCTTTGATTTGATCTTCGGTGAGTTCTTTAAAATCAGGGATAGACTCAGCATAAGCGTCTTTAAGGCGGCGGTATTCTTGGGCTAATTCTTCTTGAGAAATCTTAATCTGTCCCACTTTGGCAGCGCTATCGCTATCTAAAGAAAAGCTGTATTGCCCCCAACCTATCATTCCGGCGGCAATAAAAGCGATCGTGCTTATCCATATCGTAACCACTAAATACTTTCTATGATTTTGCATCCATTCAATCATAAGAACTCTAATCCCTTTTAAAAAATCAAAAATGTGAAATTCAGGTTTAAACAACCTTATAGTAAAATCAAATAACCTTATTTTAACCAAAGGTTATTAAAATTATCCTTATTATAGAGAGTTTTTAACATGAATTTTCAAGAAAATCTGGCCGCTTTGGATTTAGAATACCTTTGGCACCCTTGCTCGCAAATGCAAGAGCATCAAAATTTCCCCATTATCCCCATTAAAAAGGCTCAAGGGATTTACCTCTATGATTTTAACGATAACGCCTACATGGATTTGATCAGCTCATGGTGGGTGAATCTTTTTGGGCATAATAACGCCTACATCAGCCAGCGGCTCAAAAATCAAATTGATAATTTAGAGCATGTCCTTTTGGCCTCTTTTAGCCATAAGCCCATCATCACGCTCTCTCAAAGGCTCTGCCAGCTCACTCATATGGACAAATGCTTTTATGCGGATAACGGCTCATCTTGCATTGAAATCGCTTTGAAAATGAGCTATCACGCCCATTTTTTAAAAAACCAAACGCGCCCTAAAAAGCTTTTTTTATCGCTTTCTAATTCCTATCATGGCGAGACTTTGGGAGCGTTAAGCGTGGGCGATGTGAAACTTTATAAAGACACTTACACCCCACTATTACTCAAAAATCTCACCACACCCGTGCCTAAAAACGACAATGAAATAGAAAATAGTTTGAACGCTTTAAAGCGTTTGTTGGATAAACATGGTGGAGAAATTTGCGCCTTCATTGCAGAGCCTCTTTTGCAATGTGCAGGGAATATGCATATTTATAGCACGAAATATTTAAAACAAGCCGTTTTATTATGCAAGCAAAAAAACATCCACATTATTTTTGATGAAATCGCCACCGGGTTTGGACGCACAGGGAGCATGTTTGCTTATGAACAATGCGGGATCGAGCCTGATTTTTTATGCTTGTCTAAAGGGATTAGTGGGGGGTATTTGCCTTTAAGCGCGTTATTAACGCATAATGAAATCTATAACCAATTTTACGCCCCCTATGAAGAAAATAAAGCGTTTTTGCATTCGCACAGCTACACAGGAAACGCCCTAGCATGTGCATGCGCGAACGCTACGCTGGATATTTTTGAAAAAGAAAATGTTATTGAAAAGAACAAGGCTTTAAGCGAGTTGATTTTTAATACGCTCCAAAACGCGTTAAAACCCTTGATAGAGCAACAAGTGGTGTCTGATTTAAGGCATTTGGGCATGGTCTTTGCCTTTGAAGCCTTTATTCAAACCAAAGAGCGTTTGAGTTTGGCGGTTTTTAAAAAAGCTCTAAAGAAAGGCCTGTTACTGCGCCCTTTAAACAACACCATTTACCTCATGCCCCCTTATATTATCACGCATGAAGAAATCACAAAGGCGATTGCGGGGTTAGTGGAAGTGATTGATGAGTTAAAAAAAGGCTGAAAGCCCTTTTAAAATAGTAAAAAACTTAATTTCAGTCAAGCGATAGCTTTTTTCTGCCTATTTGATTTCAAAAATCAAGCTTTTCACTTGATATTAAGCCTATTCAATCAAACCTATTCAATAATCTTGGGCACAACGAAGTAATGATCCTGGCTGTGTTTGTTGTGGCTTAAAATCTCTTTGGCGATGTGGGGTTGGCTTTTGGGTTCGTCTTCTCTTAAAGGGGTGCATAGCTCTGTCTCTGTTTTTAGCGTGCTAGTTTCTAAAGCGAAGATGTTTTCCACAAAGCCTAAAACCTCCGCTAAATGGCCTTTAACACTCTCTTTACGCTCGTCTTTAATCTCTAACATGCTCAATTTTTCCAAGCGTTGCAATAATGCGTCATCAATTTGCATTCTTTTCCTTTAGTTTAAAATAGGGGTTCGTCCATCGTTGCTGGGGCTTTAAGGCCCATGAGTTTTAACACGCTGCTAGCGATATTGTTTAAGGCTCCGTTTTTAATGGATTTGACTCCATTCCCCAAAACAAAGCAATACACGCTCCCGGCAGTGTGGTTGGTTAAGGGGTTTTGGTTTTCATCTTTCATGCGTTCGCAATTCCCATGATCGCTGGTTAAAAGCATGGCGTAATTTAATTCTTTAGCCAGTGAAAGGATTTCCCCTAAACATGCATCCACTGCTTCTACCGCTTTAATACTCGCTTCAAAATTCCCTGTATGCCCCACCATATCGCCATTAGCAAAATTCACAATGATCAAATCCGTGCCTAGTTTCATTTGCTCTAACACCGCAAGGGTTACTTCTTTAGCGCTCATTTCAGGCTTTAAATCATAAGTGGTAACTTTTGGGCTTTGGATAAGCACCCGGTTTTCATTTTTAAAAGGCGTTTCCACTCCGCCATTGATGAAAAAGGTTACATGCGCGTATTTTTCAGTTTCAGCGATATGGCTTTGGGTCAGGTTGTGTTGAGACACCACTTCAGCGAGCGTGTTTTGAACGCTTTCTTTGGGGAATAAAATAGGGTAGGGGAAAGTGTTGTCATAAGGCGTCATGGTAGCGATATGGAGTTTTTTAAAAGCTTGGCGTTTAAAGCCATTGAATTCCTTTTGGCCTAAAGCACTCACGATTTCTCTAGCCCTATCGTTCCTGAAATTGATAAAAATAAAGCTTTCATCATCTTGCATGCCAGAATAATTTTTAAAACAAATGGGCATGATAAATTCATCGGTAATATTTTTATCATACTGGCTTTGGATATACTCGCTAGGGCTTAAAGGCGTGTGATTAAGCCCCATTAAGCTATGATACGCAAGCTCAATCCTTTCAAAGCGCTTATCCCTATCCATCGCATAAAAACGACCGCTTATGGTAGCGATTTGAATGTTTTCATTGCAGATATTTTGCATTTGTTTTAAATAAGTTAAAGCGCTTTTAGGAGCCACATCGCGCCCATCGGTGATTAAATGCAGCCAGACTTTTTTATGGGATTTTTCACACTCTAAAGCCAGAGCGATAAAATGCTCAATGTGTGAATGCACGCCCCCATCGCTCATCAAACCCATAAGATGCACCACAGGGCTTTTTTGGATCGTGTTTAAAAAAGCGGGGTTGTTTTTTAACCCATCGTTTTGAAGGCTTAAAGAAATTTTGACTAAATCTTGATAAAGCACCCTACCAGCCCCAATGCACATATGCCCCACTTCAGAATTCCCCATTTGCCCTTCAGGTAAGCCCACGCTCAAGCCATGCGTATCAATCAGGCTATAAGGCAAGGTTTTAAACATCAAATCATAAGTGGGTTTTTTGGCATGGAAGAAAGCGTTATGATCGCTATCTTTACGATACCCAATGCCATCAGTGATAATCAAAAGAGTTTTTTGCGCCATTCTTAGGACTTTTTAAAGCTCTTGCATGAGAGTGATGTGGTTGGCTAAAATCGCATTCCTTTGCCCTGGAGAGCAATTTTTGCACACTTCTTGTTTTTTGGAATTTTTGGAAGCGGTTTTAGTGTGGCTTTTAATATTATTTATATTATTTTTAGAGGAGCGTTTTGGACTCGCTTTAGCCGGTTTTTTTGGGCTTTTTTTAGTAGGTGTGAAATCAGTGCTGTTGATTTGAGCCAAATACATGGGTTTATCTTTTGCTTTTTCTGGCTTGTTGGCTGTTTGCTCGCTAGTTGCCTCTTTCATTTCTTGGGATTTTTGCGTTTGAGTTTCCTCTATTTGAGTTTCTTTGGTCTCTGTTTTAGCTAAAGTTTGGGGCATGGCGTTGCCGATAGGGTCTAAATCTAGGTTGCTATTAGCGCTTTTTTGCAATTCTTGGTCATTACTAGACTGCGAATCAAAGATTTTAGATTCTTTCAAACGCCTGATCCTGTCTTGTATCTCTTCATAATATTTTTCAGCATCAGCGTTAGATTTTTCGTTTTTTTCCCAACGACTGCCCTTGTTGTAAGATTTAATCATGTCTTTTAGATTGTCATGGTAGCGTGTTTTCCAATAGAGCAACTCTTTTAAAGCCACTTCAGAAGCAAACGCATCGTCTTTAATGAGCAATTCCCCCATCACATTACGCAAAAAGGGGCTATCGTTATGCCCATAGCTTTTTAGAACGCTTGGGATATAAGAATGATACACGCCCGCGCTCGGATCCGAAAAATTGATTTTATAAACCCCTGCGCATGATTCTTTCCATGCAATGCCTGCCATTTCATAGCCTAAATTTTCTTTAGAGCCGAATTGATAAGCGGATTTTAAGACTTCTTTTTGCTTAGCGTTAAAGTCTTTAAGATTATCGCAATTGGTCATCATGACTTTAGTAACGGGCGATTTGGGTTTGTTTTTAACCCCCTTAGCGGGCTTAGGCTCTGTTTTAGTGGGGCTTTCTGCTGCGGCCAAACTTAAAGATGCACTTAAGGCTGCACCTAGCCATAAGGCTTTAAAAAGGGTGTGAGTGAGTGGGGTTAAATGTTTCAAAACGCCTACCTTTTGTATTTAAAAAATAAACTAAACTAAAAATAAATTCAAGTATAATTCTAACATGATTTAGTCTTAAAAGTGATTTTGTTTTTTAGGGAGAATTGAGATTTTGCATTCAGATGAATTGTTAGTAGAGATTTTAGTTGAAGAATTGCCCGCGCAAGCGTTATTGAATGAATATAAAGAAATGCCTAAAAAACTCCACGCTCTTTTTCAAAAACGCGCTTTAGAAGTGGGAACTATAGAAGTTTTTTACACCCCTAGGCGCTTGTGTTTGTTTATTAAAGACTTTCCTCTTTTAACCCAAGAAACCAAAGAGGAATTTTTTGGGCCTCCGGTTAAAATCGCATGCAATCATCAAGATAAAACGCAAGGGTTGAACGCGTTAGGTTTAGGGTTTTATCAAAAATTAGGACTAAAGGATCCCAAGCATTTCCAAACAGCATTTAAAAACAATAAAGAAGTGCTTTATCACGCTAAAATCCACGCCAAACAGCCTACAAAAGATTTAGTCATGCCTATTGTGTTAGAGTTTTTAGAGGGTTTGAATTTCGGGAAGTCTATGCGTTGGGGCAATGTGGAAAAAAGCTTTATCAGACCCATTCATAATATTTGCGTGTTGTTTAATGGGGAAAATTTTAACGATATTGAAGTCAAAGAGTATGGTTTTAAAACCAAGCAAGCCACGAAAGCGCACCGACAAGAGGGTTTTGATTTTATCCAGGTGGATAGCCCCAAAGCGTATTTTGAAGTTTTAGAGAAAAACCATGTCATTTTGGACCCTAAAAAGCGCGAAGCTAAAATCTTACAAGAAATTAAAGAGCTAGAAACAAAGCATCACATTAGCGTAGAAATAGATAGGGATTTATTAGATGAGATTGTAGCGATCACGGAATACCCCAGCGTGCTTTTAGGTGAGTTTGACAAGGCGTTTTTAAAATTACCCAGTGAAATTATCATTACTTCCATGAAAGAAAACCAGCGCTATTTTGCAACCTTTTGTCAAAAAAGCCAAGAAGAAAGCCCAACATTGCACAACGGCTTTATTGTGGTGAGTAACGCTATCAATAAAGACAAGCAAAAAATCATTTTAGGCAATCAAAAGGTTTTAAAAGCCCGCTTGAGCGATGCGGTTTTCTTTTATGAAAACGATCTCAAAAAGCCTTTAGATAACGCTCCTTTAGAGAGCGTGGTTTTTGTGCAAGGTTTAGGGACTTTAAAGGATAAAATGGAGCGAGAATTAATCATTGCCCAATACTTGACGCAAAAATATCTTTCATCTTTAAACATGCCTTTAGAAAAAGCCCTTGAGTTGGTTAAAAGAGCCGTTCAAATCGCTAAGGCGGATTTACTCAGTGAAGTGGTGTATGAATTTAGCGAGCTTCAAGGGATCATGGGCTATTACTACGCTTTGAAACAAAACGAAAACGAGTTAGTCGCCTTGAGTGTGAAAGAGCAGTATTTGCCCGCAAGCGAAAACGCTCCCTTGCCCTCTAGCGTTTTTAGTTCAATCGTGGCTTTGAGCTTGAAATTAGACAGCCTGTTTTCTCTTTTTAGCGTGGGTAAAATCCCTAGCGGTTCTAAAGATCCTTTTGCTTTAAGGCGCTTGAGTTTTGGGCTATTGAAAATCATCGCGCATTACGGGTTAGAATTTGATTTAAAAGCGGATTTGAAAAACCTCTTTGAAAAAGTGGGCGTTTATCAACGCTTTGATTTGGAGGTTTTAGAGAAGTTTTTATTAGAGCGCTTTCATAATTTAATAGATTGTAACCTCTCTATTATAAGGAGCGTGTTAAACACCAATGAGCGAGATATTGTTAAAATCATTCAAAAAGTCAAAGCCTTAAAACGCTTTTTAGACGATCCCAAGAACGCTCAAAAAAAAGAGTTGCTTTTTAGCACTTTCAAACGCCTAGCCAATATCAATAAAGACAGAAACCCTAACGAGTCAAGCGAGTTTTCTACGAGTCTTTTCAAAGAATCGCAAGAGCATGCCCTTTTTGAAGCGTTCAATGCGATTAAAATGAGCGCTTTTGAGAGTTTGGACAGCAAAATAGAGGCTTATTTTGGTTTGCATGCGCCTTTAGAAGAATATTTTAAAAGCGTGCTAGTCATGGATAAAGACATAGAAATCCAAAAAAATCGTAAAAATTTCTTATGGGGCGTGTATCAAAGTTTCTTAGAAATTGGGGATATTAAAGAAATTGCGATTTAATGCTATCAAACGCAAAGTCCAGCGTTTTTTGGGGGTAACTTTTTTAATGAGCATGTTTAGTGCGGGCATGCTTAGCGCGAAAATCTTTACCCTACAAGAGTTTTTTAAAGAAGTAGAAATTAATTCAATGGAGTTGATCGGCAAAAAAGCCGATTTTAAAAGCCGTTTGAATGAGCAACGCTCCGTGAACGCTTGGGATTTCCCCTATATTTATAATGAAACTTCTATGGTGAAAAACTTCCAAGGCATTGTAGAAGCGCAGCCCAGAACCCTTTTAATGGTAAGGCCCAAGCTCCCATGGGTGAGTTCGCTTTTATCCAAAAGCCTTTCTATCAAAACCATTCAATACGATAAAAGCTATCAATTGAATAAAAATCTCGCTTTTATTGGCGCTAAACGCTTGTATTTGACTTATGTGATGACTAAAGAAAAGTATCAGGTGTATGCGCAACGGGAAGCGAACTTTTATTCGCAGCTCAAAATCGCTAAAGAAAAAGTCAAAGCCGGTAGCATGAGTGAAAAGGATTATATCAACTTTAATAATTCTTATTTGGAATCCAAACTCGCTAAAACCAATGTGGAAACCAAACTCATAGATTTAGAAAAAATGCTAGACACGATGCTTGCGATTGTGGAGCCAGTCAAAGAGGGGGCGCATTTTGACACTTATTTAGACCATTTGCATGATGTCAAGGTGATCGGTTTGGATTTTGAATACGTGCGCTTAGAACCTGAAGCTTTAAAGTTCAAATTGGATCGCTCGTTGTATGTGGATATTTTAGATTTGACGGCTAAAGATTATCAGGTGAATGCGAAATTGGCTAATAGAGACGTGTTTAATGCATTTGAATTTGGGATTGGCTCTGAAAGCTATAACTCTTCCACTAACCTTTCTATAGAAGTGCATATCCCTTTACCGGTAACGCCTAAAAATATCTATCAAAAGCGTAAATTCTTGGATTTGCAAAGCGGGACGCTCGCGCAAAATGAAGTGATGAAACGAAACATACGAATCAACGCCAACTCCTATTTAAACCAGCTCAAAACCAAAGAAGCATACATTGAAACCCAAAAAGAAGCCATTGCCAATAAGAAGCGTTTGATGGAAATGGGGCGCATCGCTTATGAAGCCCAAAAAATCGGGCTTTTTGAATACTTGATTTATCAAAATTCTTACATGGACGCTCTCATCACTCTAGCGGAAGCCAAGATTGAATACATTGATATTAGCGCGCTTTTAGAAGAGACTTTAGGGGAGAGCTTGACCAGATTAGGAGAATTGCATTGAAGCGGGCGTTATTATGGCTTATGTTAATGGGCGTTTTTTCAATGGGTGTTTCTTTAAAAGCTAAAGAGTATCCAGAAATTGTTTTAGAAGAAAAAAACTTGCAACCCATGGGGTTAAAGGTGATTAAATTAGATAAAGAAATCTTTAGTAAAGGGCTTCCTTTTAACGCTTATATTGATTTTGATAGTAAAAGTTCTGTGGTGCAGAGTTTGAGTTTTGATGCGTCTGTGGTCGCTGTTTATAAAAGAGAGGGCGAGCAGGTGAAGGCTGGAGATGCGATCTGTGAAGTGAGCTCTATTGATTTGAGCAATTTGTATTTTGAATTGCAAAACAACCAAAATAAATTAAAAATCGCTAAAGATATTACTAAAAAAGATTTAGAGCTTTATAGGGCCGGTGTCATTCCTAAAAGGGAGTATCAAACGAGCTTTCTAGCCAGTGAAGAAATAGGCTTAAAAGTCAATCAACTAGAATCCACTTTCAAAAGCTTTGGCGTGGATCCCAAAAACCCTAAAGGGCAGTATGGTTTTAGGATTGTGGCTAGAGATGGCGGTCTTTTAGCGTTAGCGCCTAAAAATGTGGGCGAGAAGATTTTGGCTTTCACTAGCTATGTGCGTATTTCAAAAAGCGATGATTTGATCGCTCAAATCAAATTGCCTGTAGGCGTTTCTAAAACCATTAAAAGGGATTCGCCGGTTTATAATGAAGAGGGGGAAAAAATCGGGAAGATCCAAAGCGTTTCGGTGGTTTTAGACAAAGGCTCTAACACGATTTTAGCCACCGCTTTATTAGATGAGGGCAATTACCATGTGGGGGAAATGGTAGAAATGTATATTCAAGGCTCTCAACCCAAAGACTCCGTTTTAATCCCTTCAAACGCTTTGATTAGAAATGGGAAGGATTACTTAGTGTTTGTGAGAACGCCTAAAGGTTTTAAGCCTGTGGCGGTTCAAGTTTTAGAAGAGCGCAGCAAGATTTTTATCGTGAACGCTCAAAATTTACACCCCAATGACAGCGTGGCAGTGGGGTCATTGATAGGGTTAAAAGGCATGATCAACAATTTAGGGGAGGAATGATGCTCGCTTCTATCATTGAATTTTCCTTACGCCAAAGAGTGATCGTGATTGTTGGCGCGATTCTTATTTTGTTTTTTGGGACTTATAGTTTTATCCACACTCCAGTGGACGCTTTCCCGGATATTTCACCCACTCAAGTTAAAATCATTTTAAAACTCCCCGGCTCTAGCCCTGAAGAAATGGAAAATAACATCGTGCGCCCTTTAGAACTAGAGCTTTTAGGCTTAAAGGGGCAAAAATCTTTAAGGAGCGTTTCAAAATATTCTATTTCAGACATCACGATAGATTTTGATGACAGCGTGGATATTTATTTAGCGAGAAACATTGTTAATGAGCGCTTGAGCAGCGTGATGAAAGATTTACCCGTTGGGGTTGAAGGGGGCATGGCGCCCATTGTTACGCCACTATCAGATATTTTTATGTTCACCATTGATGGCAATATCACCGAGATAGAAAAACGACAGCTTTTAGACTTTGTGATCCGCCCGCAATTAAGAATGATTAGCGGCGTGGCAGATGTCAATTCCATTGGAGGCTTTAGCAGAGCGTTTGTGATCGTGCCGGATTTTAACGACATGGCGAGGCTTGGGGTGAGTATTTCTGATTTAGAATCGGCCGTGAGAGTGAATTTAAGAAACAGCGGAGCGGGGCGCGTGGATAGAGATGGCGAGACTTTTTTAGTCAAAATCCAAACCGCTTCTTTGAGTTTAGAAGACATTGGCAAAATCACCGTTTCCACGAATTTAGGGCATTTGCACATTAAGGATTTTGCGAAAGTCATCAGCCAGTCTCGCACCCGATTAGGTTTTGTTACTAAAGATGGCGTGGGTGAGACCACAGAGGGCTTGGTGCTTTCTTTAAAAGACGCTAACACCAAAGAAATCATCACCCAAGTGTATCAAAAATTAGAGGAATTAAAACCCCTTTTACCGAATGGTGTTTCCATTAATGTTTTTTACGATCGCTCTGAATTCACGCAAAAAGCCATTGCCACCGTTTCTAAAACGCTCATTGAAGCCATTGTTTTAATCATCATCACGCTCTTTTTATTTTTAGGGAATTTGAGGGCGAGCGTGGCTGTGGGGGTGATTTTACCCTTAAGCTTGTCCGTGGCGTTCATTTTTATCAAGCTCAATAATTTGACTTTAAACTTGATGAGTTTGGGGGGGTTGGTTATCGCCATAGGCATGCTCATTGACTCAGCCGTGGTGGTGGTGGAAAACGCTTTTGAAAAATTAAGCGCTAACACTAAAACCACTAAACTCCATGTGATTTATCGCTCTTGTAAAGAAATCGCTGTTTCAGTGGTGAGCGGGGTGGTGATCATCATTGTGTTTTTTGTGCCGATTTTGACCTTGCAGGGGTTAGAGGGCAAGATGTTTAGGCCTTTAGCGCAAAGCATTGTGTATGCGCTTTTAGGCACTTTAGTTTTATCTATCACTATCATTCCTGTAGTGAGCTCTCTTGTCTTAAAAGCCACGCCCCATAGCGAAACCTTTTTAACGAGGTTTTTAAACAGAATCTATGCTCCTTTATTGGAATTTTTTGTGCATAACCCTAAAAAAGTGATTTTAGGAGCGTTTGTTTTTTTAGTGGCGAGCCTTTCTTTATTCCCTTTTGTGGGGAAGAATTTCATGCCCGCTTTAGATGAGGGCGATGTGGTTTTGAGCGTAGAAACCACCCCCTCTATTTCTTTGGATCAATCTAGAGATCTCATGTTAAACATTGAAAGCGCGATTAAAAAGCATGTCAAGGAAGTAAAAACGATTGTCGCGCGCACAGGGAGCGATGAATTGGGGCTGGATTTGGGGGGTTTGAATCAAACCGATACCTTTATTTCTTTCATCCCTAAAAAAGAATGGAGCGTTAAAACTAAAGATGAATTATTAGAAAAAATCATAGATTCTTTAAAAGACTTTAAGGGGATTAACTTTTCTTTCACCCAACCCATTGAAATGAGGATTTCTGAAATGCTTACAGGGGTTAGGGGGGATTTAGCGGTTAAGATTTTTGGAGATGATATTAGCGCCTTAAACGAGTTGAGTTTTCAAATCGCGCAAGCTCTAAAAGGGATTAAAGGATCTAGTGAAGTTTTAACCACGCTTAATGAGGGCGTGAATTATTTGTATGTAACCCCCAATAAAGAATCGATGGCGGATGTGGGGATCACTAGCGATGAATTTTCCAAGTTTTTAAAATCCGCTTTAGAGGGCTTGGTTGTAGATGTGATCCCTACAGGGATTTCACGAACCCCAGTGATGATCCGCCAAGAGAGCGATTTTGCAAGCTCTATCACTAAAATCAAAAGTTTAGCCTTGACTTCAAAATATGGCGTTTTAGTGCCTATCACTTCTATCGCTAAGATTGAAGAAGTGGATGGCCCTGTTTCTATCGTGCGCGAAGATTCAAGGCGCATGAGCGTGGTTCGCAGTAATGTGGTGGGGCGCGATTTAAATTCTTTTGTAGAAGAGGCTAAAAAAGTGATCGCTCAAAACATCAAACTCCCTTCTAGCTACTATATCACTTATGGGGGGCAGTTTGAAAACCAGCAACGGGCTAATAAAAGGCTCTCCACCGTTATCCCTTTAAGCATCTTAGCGATTTTTTTCATTCTTTTTTTCACTTTTAAAAGCATTCCTTTAGCCTTGCTCATTCTTTTGAATATCCCTTTTGCGGTTACCGGAGGCCTTATTGCGTTGTTTGCGGTCGGGGAGTATATTTCAGTGCCAGCGAGCGTGGGCTTTATCGCTCTTTTTGGGATTGCGGTTTTAAATGGCGTGGTGATGATAGGCTATTTTAAAGAGCTTCTTTTACAAGGGAAAAGCGTGGAAGAATGCGTTTTATTGGGCGCTAAAAGGCGTTTGAGGCCGGTTTTAATGACCGCTTGCATTGCCGGTTTGGGTTTGATACCTTTATTATTTTCTCATAGCGTGGGATCAGAAGTCCAAAAACCTTTAGCGATCGTGGTGCTTGGAGGCTTAGTCACTTCAAGCGCTCTAACCTTACTCTTACTGCCGCCCATGTTCATGCTCATCGCTAAAAAGATTAAAATCGTTTGAGTTAAAGGATTTCGCATGCTGGCTTTAGAAATTTATATTGATATTTGCTTGAAAGACGCTTTAATAGATTATTTGTTTGAAAAAGGCTTTGATGATTTTTTTTATGTGGAATGCTATAAATACGCCGCTTCTTCATTGCTTTTAAGCCAAAAAGAGCAGGTGAGCGGGCGCAAAGACTACGCTAAATTCAAGCTTTTTTTAAGCGATGAGATCGCTTTATCTCTAGCAAAAGATTTAAAAAATCAGTTCGCTTCTAAAGAAATGAAATTGTTTTATTCTCAAACGCATGGGTTGTAAGGGTTTAAGCCTTATTGAATTTCAATATCCTTTATTTCCGCTTTTTTCCAAGAGGTTATCGTTTGATTAAAATCAAGCTCTTTAATATTTTTGAGCTTTTTTAGTTTTGATTGTGAAAAATCAAGTATAATACCCACCATTAAATGGTGCTAGGAGTTTGTAATGATGATTATTCTTAAAAATTCGCTTTCTCTCTCTCTCTCTCTCTAGTCAGCCGTTTTATCTTTTCACCCCCATATAAACCCATACCCATATTTTATTTTAGGGATTTTTGCGTCTGATTTAGTTTTTAATTTTTAATATAAAGGATTGGTAATGATTTTACGCGCGCAAACGAATTTTGTGGAGTTTTTAGAACAGGTTTTAGAAGTTTTAAAAGAAGTGGAGATCGATAAAACAGAATGCTCTACTCTTTTAGCGAGCATTCAAAAACAACAGCTTGTGATACCCGTTGTGGGGAATTTTAGTGCAGGCAAAAGCACGCTATTAAACCGCTTTTTAGGCAGCAGCGTTTTGCCTACCGGTATCACACCAGAGACTTCTTTAGCCACTGAGTTGCACTATAGCGCTAATGAACGCATAGAGGCTTTTTCAAACAATGATGAAAAAGCAGAGAGTTTTGAACTGAATGAGCAAAGTTTTGAGGCGATTAAAGAGAATGCGGCGAAGTATTCCTATCTCAAGGTTTATTTGAATAATGAAGCCCTAAAAGATAGCGCGCCTTTAGTGTTTGTGGATATGCCTGGGTTTGATAGCCCCATTTCAAGCCACACCCATGCCATTTTGGAATATTTAGAAAGGGGCGTGCATTTTGTCATTCTTGTAAGCGTAGAAGAGGGCAGTCTCACTAAACGCATGGTTAGGGAATTAAAAAACCTTTTAGAGTTTGATAAAGGCCTTAGCTTTATTTTGAGTAAAACGGATTTAAGAACGCCTTCGCAAGTAGAAGAGATTTCTCACTATATTCAAGAGCAAATCCAGGATCACCTTGATTTGACAACGCATCTTATTTATTCTAATAAAGACAATAACGCTCTTTTAGAGGTGGCGGATAAAATAGACGCTGAAAAGCTTTTTAGCGCTTTGTATTTGAAACGATTGAAGTTTTTAAATTCCCGGTTACAAAACAGCCTAAAAAGCGTGATTAAAAGCTTTGATTATTCTAAAGAAAAGGCGTTAGAAGAAATACAAGCTTTGGATTTGAGCGTTAAAGACATTGAAAAAACCTATGAAAAATTAAGGGCTAATTTAGAAGAAGAATATTCTAGCGTGGCTGTGGGATCGGTGGTTAAAAAAGTAGTAGGAGAGGTTAGGGATCAAAAATCCTATTTAGCCTCTTTAATCAACAAGCCTAACGAGTTCAATAGCGAAATAGAAAGCATCATGCAACAAAGCTTGATCAAAAACGCTAAATTAGAGATTGAAAAGATCAACCTTTCTTTTTCAAAAGATTTTTGCGCAGAATTTGAAAGCTTGAACAACACGCAGCTTTCTAGCGGTTTTTCTGTAAATTTAGAGCATAGCCTTGAATTAGGGATCAACGCTTTAAGCGTGATTTTATCCAAGCGCCCGGCTACAAGACCCTTTGCACTGATCTTGCAAGGGTTAAAACCTCTTTTAAAAGATTTATTGACATTCTTGCCTGATATTATTTATTCGTTCTTTAGAAATGCGGAAAGAGAGCTAAAAAAAATAGAAAACTTGATTGAAGAAAAAGTGATACCAGAGGTTGAAAATCATCTTAAAAAAGTTTTACCAAGCTTGTTTAACGAATGCTTGGAAAAATCCCTCAAAAACTTAAAAGATCAATGCGAGCTAGAAATCACGCATAAAAAACAAGAAATTGCGCTCGCTCAAACAGAAAAAGAAAAACACCTAAACGATCTAGAAGATCAAAAACAAATCTTAGCAAACAAAATTAACGCTTTAAGCGATTTAGAACAACAATATTTAAAGGATTGATAATGAACGAACAAGAACTCCTTAAAAAAAGCGCTTTGATTGAAAAGGTCATTGCAGAGTATGGTTTGAAAGAAAGAGCAGGGCCTTTTATCAGCGAAAACGCTGTGATTAAAACCGAAGTTTTAAAGCAAACGCTTCAAGAGATGCGGCCTAAAGACAGGAATCTTAAAGTCGGTATCATCGGGCGCGTGAAAGCGGGAAAAAGCTCGCTCTTAAACGCTTTGATTTTTGAGGGTAAAGAAGTTTTACCCAAAGCGGCAACGCCCATGACGGCTAGCCTTACCGTTTTAAAATACGCTGAAAAACTGAGCGCTGAAGTGGAGCTTTACAATGAAAAGGATATTGCAGAGCTTAAAAACGACTATGAAAGGTATGAAAAAGAGTTTCAAAGGATTGTTGATGAAGAAGTCAACAAACAAAAAGAAAAACAGAGTTTGGCAAATAGGGCTAAAGAGGGATTTAAGAATCTTAGCAACAAGTTTAGCGGAAACAAAAGCGATAAAGAAGCACCCAAAGAGAGGGTTTTAAGCGATGAAGAAATAGTAAAAAGGGCTGAAAGGATCGCTAAAGATAAATTAAAAGGGGACGAAAAACTCGTTTCATCATACGATCAATACGAAAAAATGAAAAAAAGCGGATCGCTCAACACGAAAAACTTAGATCCGCGCATTCAAGCCAACAGCTTACAAGATCTGAATCAAAAATTGCTCCAATTCGTGGGCACGGACGGGAAGTATATGCCCTACACTAAAGCGGTGCAAATTTCTTTGAATAACCCCAATCTTAAAGATTTGGAAGTGATTGACACCCCGGGAGTGAATGATCCGATCGCTTCCAGAGAAGAGCGCACCAAAGCCTTATTGAAAGATTGCGATGTGGTGTTTATTGTAAGCCCTTCTAATCAGTTTTTAACGGATAGCGATATGAGTTTGTTTGACAGGGTTTCTCATAAAGAAGGCCTTCAAGAAATTTATTTTGTGGCAAGCCAAGCCGACAGCGCTGTTCTTTCTATGAGTGAAGTGGAAAAATCCAACCAACACCTCCCTACAGCCTTTGAAAACGCGCAAAAAGTCCTTTCATCTCAATTAAATAGCATCATGGGAGCGTTGATTGAAAACTACCCCAACCAACGAGGGATTTTTGAAAAAGCGATCAAAAATGGCGTCATTTTGGCTTCAGGGGTTTGCTTTAGCATGTATAAAGATTTTGAAAACCAAGCTTCTTGGGAAAGAAACCAAAAAACAGAAGAGTATCACAATGCCTTACGGAATTTAAAAGATTTTTACCCTGACGCCTTTAACAGCGTTGATAAGTCTAAAGAAAGCTTATTGCTCTTAAGCAATATGAGCGCGATTGAAGAGCGTTTAAAAAAAGCCGCAAAAGAGAAAGAAGAAATCATTTCTCAAAGATTGCAAGATTATGCACAGAGCCAAGCAAACAACCTCCATTTATTAATAGCGCAGTTATTACAAGACTTAGAAGAAGAAAAAAAGAGGATCAAAAACGCTGATATGGGGGCTATTAAAAAGCAAATAGAGGCTTATGAAAAGCTCTCTGGTAACATTGAAATGAAGTTTAGGGAAGCGTATGAAGAATTTATCTTGCATTTCATCAACAATATTAGAGTTGGCTTGGAAGAAACATTGAAGAAAGCTATCCAAACGGCTAAAACGCGCTCTAGAGAAGAAGAGGAAGAAGAGCATTATATTGAAAGGGTGAAGCAAGGCGGTTTGGGAGGTTGGGCAAGATGGTTTGGTAGCATTGTTGGTGAAAAGGGTTGGGGCTATAATGAAGTAGAACGCACAAGAGCAACCATTAAAGCCGGAGCGGTGCTTGATTATTTGACAGAGATGCATGAACGCTGCGAAAATGCTTTGAATGACAGCGCTAATTCTTTTAAAATCGTTTTTAGAAAAGAACTCTACGCTAAAATCTTTTCTCAATTGCGCGAAATCATCTCTGATGATTTGATTGATGAGGTGGCTTTCAAAAAAAGCGTGGATGCTGTCTTGGATCGCATTGAATTTAAAAAGTTTGATTATGCCGATAAGCTTCCTGGCGAGATAAGGGGGAAAACTGGTAATTTAAAAGGCGATGAAGCTAATGCTTTTATACAAAGCGTGGAAAATCATGTGAGGGATTTTGAAGCTGAGGCTAAAAAAGATGTGAAAGGCTATATCCAAGGTTTAAGAGAGGCTTTAGAAAGGCAAAACTTCGCCAGCGATACGCTTCAAAAACTTAAAGAAAACATGCAAAACTTGCACAATCAAGTGCAAAACAAAGAGCAATCCATCGCTCAATTAGACGCTCAAATCAAGGCTTTAATGGGGATTCAATGAGTATTAATTTTTTTAATGGTATTTTTAATAACAATAGCAGGGCTGAAAACCACCACAATACAGAGGGTTTAAAAGAACGCTACGATCTAATCGCTCGTATTTTAAACGCTAAAATGGAAAATGAAGGGATAGAAGAATACCAGCAAATCTTAGACAACGAGTTTTTAGAGTTCGCTAGCGGTGTGGATTCGCTCAAAGAAAAGGAAATAGCGTTACTAACGCTCCAAGAAATCCAAAAAGAATTGCAATTGGTGGCGAGCTACCCTAGTTTGTTCCAAAAAACCATCGTTGCGGTGGGGGGAGGGTTTAGCGCGGGCAAATCCACTTTTTTAAACAACTTGTTGGGCTTGAAATTAAAACTCCCTGAAGACATGAATCCCACCACAGCTATCCCCACTTATTGCTTAAAGGGTAAAAGAGAAGTTTTAATGGGGTTTTCTCAAAATGGGGGCATGGTGGAATTGCCTAATCTCGCTTTTGACCATCAGTTTTTAGACTCTCTTGGCTTTAATTTAAAAGAAATCATGCCTTTCATGCTTTTGAGCGCTCCTAGCGTGCCTTTTGAATTTTTATGCTTCATAGACACGCCTGGTTTTAACCCCGGCAATCAAGGCTATACGGGTGGGGACAAAGAAGCCTCTAAAGAATCCCTAAAGCATGCTAAACACATTCTATGGCTCGTTAGTTGCGAGCGTGGGGGTATTGAAAGCGATGATTTAGAGTTTTTGCAAGAATTATACGAAGAAGAGGGTAAGCAGGTTTTTATCGTATTGAGTAGGGCTGATAGGCGCACCAAAAGCCAGTTAGAAGAAGTCGCTATTAAAATTAGAGAAACTTTAAAAGATCATGGCATTGAATTTTTAGGGATTTGCGCTTATAGCGCTACAAGGTATCAAGAAATTAAAGAGTTCAGCGAAAAAAGCAAAGTTTTTGACTCGCTTGAAAAATTTTTAATGAAATTGAATCAAAGGAGCGAGAAACAAAACGAAATTTTAGGGTATTTATACGAGGTGCATTCCATGTATGAAAGGGCTATTAAGCAAGACGCTAACAAATTCAAACGCTACCAAAAGGCTTTGCATTCTATCAAATTGGATTTGATGCAAAAAGGCTTTGATGATTTCAACGATGCTGCTTTTAATAGAATTGAATCGCTCAAAAAAGAATTTTCTGAGAAAGAAGAATCTAAAAGAGAGGATTTAGCGCGATTGAACGGAGTGATTGACTTGTTTAAAGAAAGCGTTGATAAGGTTTTTGATCGTGTGAGCGCTTTCACTTTTGAAAAATACAAAGAACAAAACGACGACAAAGAGGACAACTAAGCAAACTACAGGGAATTTGAAGAAATCAAAGAAATGGTGCTGTATTTTAGGGATCGCAGTTTGTTTTACTTGGATTGGTATGAATGGAGTCAAGAAGAGATCCAAGAAGAAAGAGAAAATGTGGATTATAATAATGAATTTCTCCAATTAGACTATTCTTTAAAAAATTTGTCAAGGCTTAGGGAATTTAAAGAAAGACATAATGAAGTTTATCAAGAGTGCTTAAACGATGAGGAGCTTCAAAATAATTTGCGGGAGTGGAGGGGTTTAAAAAACACACCGGAAGAAATAAACCGCCGAGAGTTTGAAGAAATCAAAGAAATGGTGCTGTATTTTAGGGATCGCAGTTTGTTTTACTTGGATTGGTATGAATGGAGTCAAGAAGAGATCCAAGAAGAAAGAGAAAATGTGGATTATAATAATGAATTTCTCCAATTAGACTATTCTTTAAAAAATTTGTCAAGGCTTAGGGAATTTAAAGAAAGACATAATGAAGTTTATCAAGAGTGCTTAAACGATGAGGAGCTTCAAAATAATTTGCGGGAGTGGAAAAATGGCGATAAGCCGCTAGGCTATTTTGAAAGACTTTTTAATAATTTGTTTGGCAAATAAGAAAACAGCAATTAAGAATTTAAAAATGCTGAAAGCATTTTTTACAATCAAAATAAAAGAGCTTGCGTCAAGCAAGCGATAACCCCTTGAAGCGGTATTCTTGGGTTAGGGGGATACTTAAGGAGGTTAAGGGGGAGAGTTATTTCAAAATACCTCCTATCCCCTTAAACAATGAGTTTAAAGTAAAGTAACCAAAACCCCATTTTTTAAAATTTAAAAATTTTTTAAATACCCTATTTTTAATCAAAGACAGCGTTTTGAATGTAAGGGCTATTTTAAACTTATTATTGTAAAATGATGAGTTTTACAATCAATGAGATTAGGAATTTAATGGAAATTGCAGTATTTGGTGGCGGGGCGTGGGGGAGGGCTTTAGCCTTTGCTTTTGGAGAAAAGAATGAAGTGAAAATCATTTCAAGGCGGGATTTAAACGAGCCGCTAAAAAAGCTCAATGACGCTTTAATTTCTAAAGGTTCTGCCCCCATAGAGCAAGTGGATTTAGAAAGAGGCTTAAAAGCGGTGCTCTATGTGATCGCTATTAGCGTGCAGCATTTAAGAGAATGGTTTCAAAACGCTTCTTTACCCAAAGACGCTAAGGTTTTAATCGCCTCTAAAGGGATAGAGGTTTTAAACAAGGCGTTTGTGAGCGAGATTGCAAAGGATTTTATTGATCCTAACCATTTGTGTTTTTTAGCCGGCCCGAGTTTTGCGGCTGAAATCATTCAAGGCCTGCCTTGCGCATTAGTCATTCATTCTAATAACCAGGCTTTAGCGCTAGAATTTGCCAATAAAACCCCCTCTTTTATCAGAGCTTACGCCCAACAAGACATTATAGGAGGTGAAATCGCTGGCGCGTATAAAAATGTGATAGCCATTGCTGGGGGGGTTTGCGATGGCTTGAAATTAGGCAATAGCGCTAAAGCGAGTTTATTGTCTCGTGGTTTAGTGGAAATGCAACGCTTTGGGGCGTTTTTTGGGGGGAAAACAGAAACTTTTTTAGGGTTGTCTGGGGCTGGGGATTTGTTTTTAACCGCTAATTCTATTTTATCCAGGAATTATCGTGTGGGTTTGGGACTAGCCCAAAACAAGCCTTTAGAGGTGGTGTTAGAAGAGTTAGGCGAAGTGGCTGAAGGGGTGAAAACGACCAACGCCATTGTAGAAATCGCTAAAAAATACGGCATTTATACGCCCATTGCGAGCGAATTAGCCTTGCTTTTAAAGGGTAAAAGTGTGCTAGAGAGCATGAACGATTTGATTAGACGCGCTTAAAGGAGAAAGCATGCAAGATTTTTCAAGTTTGTTATTAAAATTACAAGAATATTGGAAGAATCAGGGTTGTTTGGTGATCCAGCCCTATGATATTCCTGCAGGAGCTGGGACATTCCACCCCGCCACGCTTTTAAGGAGTTTGGATAAAAAGCCGTGGAATGTGGCGTATGTCGCGCCCTCTAGAAGGCCTACTGATGGGCGCTATGGGGAAAACCCTAACCGCTTGGGGAGTTATTACCAATTCCAGGTGGTCATCAAGCCTAGCCCTTCTAATATCCAGGAACTCTATTTAAAAAGCTTAGAAGTGTTAGGGATAAACCTTAATGAGCATGATATACGATTTGTAGAAGACAATTGGGAGAGTCCGACTTTGGGGGCATGGGGGCTTGGCTGGGAAGTGTGGCTTGATGGCATGGAGGTTACGCAATTCACTTATTTCCAGCAAGTGGGGGGCATTGCTTGTAGCCCTATCCCTGTGGAAATCACTTACGGCTTAGAAAGATTGGCGATGTATGTGCAAAAAGTGGAAAATATCCTAGAGATTGAATGGGCTAAAAAGGATAATGACAGCGTGCGTTACGCGCAAGTGCATTTGGAGAGCGAATACGAGTTCAGCAAGTATCATTTTGAAATAGCGAGCGTAACAAGGCTATTAGAAATGTTTAAAAACGCTCAAGCCGAAGCCTTGCATTGCTTAAAAAACAAGCTCCCCTTACCGGCCTATGATTTTGTGATGCTATGCTCGCATTTTTTCAATATTTTAGACGCCAGAAAGGCGATTTCGGTGGCTGAAAGGCAAAATTATATTTTACAAATCAGGGATTTAGCCAAAGGGTGCACGCTTCTTTATAAAGAGCAAGAAGAAGAAAGGGAAGAGCGTTTAAAAAACGCTTTAACAAAGGCTTAAAATGGCGTTAGTTAAGGAAGTGTTGGAAGTTTTGAACCGCCTTTCGCCTTTTGAACTCCAAGAATTGTGGGATAATAGCGGGTTGAATGTGGGGAGTGAAAATAGCGAGTTTAGCCAGATTGTCGCATGCTTAGAAATCACGCTTCAAATCGCTCTAAACGCGCCGCAAAACGCCCTAATCATCACGCACCACCCTTTAATTTTCAAGCCCTTAAAAACGCTTAATGATGAGGCTTATCCGGGGAATATTTTAAAAATCTTAATCCAAAAAAACATTTCAGTCATCAGCATGCACACCAATTTTGACAAAACGCATTTAAACAAGCATTTTGCACACGCGCTTTTAGGGTTTGATGGCTTGATAGAAAAAGGCCTTATGTTAGTGAAAGAAAACGCTAATATAGAATTTGATGCGCTGTTAGAAAGGATTAAATCTTCTTTAGGGGTGGGACAATTAGCGTGTGTCAAAAGTTCTCAAATGATTAAAGATTTAGCGTTTGTGTGCGGATCGGGAGCGTCCATGTTCTCTTCTTTAAAAGCGCAAAGCTGTTTAATTACAGGCGATGTGAAATACCATGACGCTATGATCGCTCAATCTTTAGGGATAAGTTTGATTGACGCCACGCATTATTATAGCGAAAGGGGTTTCGCACTCATTGTGGCTGAAATTTTGCATTCTTTTAATTATTTGGTTACAATAGAGAATTTTAAAAACCCCTTGCAAATCATTTAAAGGAAAGCGATGAACACCCACCTCAAACAATTGATTGAAATTTCGCATTTGGATAAAGAAATTGACTCCTTAGAGCCATTGATCAGAGAAAAACGAAAAGACTTGGATAAAGCCTTGAATGATAAAGAAGCTAAAAATAAAGCGATTTTGAATTTAGAAGAAGAAAAATTAGCCCTAAAATTACAGGTTTCTAAAAACGAGCAAACCCTACAAGACACGAACGCTAAAATCGCTAGCATTCAAAAGAAAATGAGCGAGATCAAATCCGAAAGGGAATTGCGTTCTTTAAACATTGAAGAAGATATTGCTAAAGAACGATCCAACCAAGCCAACAGAGAAATTGAAAACCTGCAAAATGAAATCAAGCATAAAAGCGAAAAACAAGAGGATTTGAAAAAAGAAATGCTAGAGCTTGAAAAATTAGCACTGGAATTGGAAAGTTTAGTGGAAAACGAAGTCAAAAACATCAAAGAAACCCAACAGATCATCTTTAAAAAGAAAGAAGAACTCGTGGAAAAAACCGAGCCTAAAATCTATAGCTTTTATGAAAGGATCAGAAGATGGGCGAAAAACACGAGCATTGTAACGATCAAAAAACAGGCTTGTGGGGGTTGTTTTATCAGATTGAATGATAAGATTTATACCGAAGTGCTAACGAGTGGGGATATGATCACTTGCCCGTATTGCGGGCGTATTTTATACGCTGAGGGCGCGTATGAAAACAGCGCTCAACCTCCAAAAGAAAGCCAAGAAGAAAGCCAAGAATCCGTTTGATTGTTTAAGTTTTTCTACCTTTTATGTTTGACTTTGGGGCATCTTTTTGGTGCGCCTTTCATCTTTTTTTGGAGTTTTAAGGAAAAATACCGCCATTCTTTGAAAGCCCGTTTTTTTCTCAAAGACAATTTTTTAAAAAGCGAGCCGGTTTTTTGGTTTCATGCATGTTCTTATGGGGAGGTCAAATCCTTAGAGCCAATCATTCAAGCTTTAAAAGAGCCGATTTTAATCAGCGTTACCACTAATACCGGTTTTGAATTAGCCACTCAAACTTATCAGCATTCTAAGCATATAGAAGTGCGTTACATGCCTTTTGAAACCCTATTATTTGCATGGAAAAAAAACTTAAAACGCTTAAAAACTTTGGTGGTTACAGAAGCGGAATTGTGGTTTAATGTGTTTGATACGGCTCAAAAATTAGGGGCAAAAACCATGCTCATTAACGCTAGGATCAGCGTTCGCTCTTACCCCAAGTACCAGCGTTTTTCTTTCTTTTATGCGATTTTATTCAAACGCATCGATTTGATTTTAGCGCAAAGCAAGGAGGATAAAGAGCACTTGTTGAATCTAGGGGCTAAAAAAGTGGTGGATTTTTTGAATATCAAGCGTTTTTCAAAGCCTGTGATCACTTCGTTTTACCCTAAAAACCCAAGCGCTTTAAACATTGTTTTAGCCAGCACGCATGAGGGCGAAGAGGAGTTGGGGTTAAAAGCGTTTTTAGAATTGAAAAAGACTTTTAAAAACGCAAGACTTTTTGTTGTGCCACGCCACCCTGAGCGTTTTAAAAGCGTGCGGAATTTGTTGCAAGATATTTTAAAAACGACGCTTTTTAGTTTGGAGTGTTTTTCTTCAAAGGGTTTTGTGGAATGCGATATTTTGTTAGTGGATAGCTTGGGGGAATTAAATAACTTCTATGCGATCGCAGACATTGTCATTTTAGGGGGTTCGTTTGTCAAAATGGGGGGGCATAACCCTTTAGAGCCGGCGTTTTTTAATACGCGTCTAATCACAGGAGAGCATCTTTTCAACCAAGTAGCGTTGTTTGAATTAGTCAAGCCTTATAAAATCGTTCAAAAAGAGGATCTGTTAGACGCTCTTTTAGATTACAAAAATTTAGGCGTGGCGCGTTTTTTAGACAATGGGCATGATTTAAACGAATTGCTCGCATTGATTAAACATTAAAAAGGATAAACATGGAAAAAGCTTATAAAATATTGAGCGTTCAAGAAAACATTTCGCATAAAAAAGCCAAAGCTTTGATTGATTTGGGGTTAGTGAGTGTAGGGGGGAAGAAATTGATGGTCGCCAGAAAAGAACTCCACAAAAACACGCGCTTTAGCGTCCAAAAGGTTGAAAAACCCAGCGTGATTTTTGAAGATGAAAACGTTCTAGCCCTTTTTAAACCCCCTTTTATAGAGAGCTATGATTTAGTTTCTTTTTTCAAAGGTTGGGTTTTGTTGCACCGCTTGGATAAAGAAACAAGCGGGGTGATTTTATTGGTGAAAGAAAATTCAGAATTCCACTTAAAAGCTAAAAAGGCTTTTAAAAATAGGGCGGTTAAAAAAGAGTATTTAGCGATCGTTCAAGGCATTATAGAAGAAGAGCGAGAAATTAACGCTCCCATTCTTACGATTAAAACCACTAAAGCGTTTAGCAAGATCTCTAAAAAAGGGCAAGAAGCGGTTACGATCATCACGCCTTTAAAAATCATCAATAAAAAAACCCTTTTAAAAGTGGGAATCAAAACCGGAAGAACCCACCAAATCAGAGTCCATTTAAAACATATCAACCACCCCATTATAGGCGATACGCTTTATAATAACGAGCCAGGTTCAGCCAAACGCTTGATGCTCCATGCACATAAAATCGCGCTGCTAGGGTATGAATTTGAAGCGATCCCCCCTAAAGAATTTGAATTTTAAGGATTGATTATGAACGCTTGGAATACGATTTATGATCAATTTAACCCTATCGCTTTTAGTCTTGGCAGTATTGAAGTGCATTGGTATGGTTTGGCGTATGCGTGCGCGATTGTTATCGCTTTTTACATGGCGTTGAGAATGATCCAAAAAGACCCCAAACGATTCCCCATTGAAAGGAAGGAATTTGAGAGTTATTTTTTATGGGCGGAGCTTGGCATTGTGCTAGGGGCAAGGATAGGATACATTCTTATTTATGAGCCTAATTCTGGCTATTATTTGACGCATTTTTGGCAAATCTTTAACCCTTTTGATAGCCATGGGAATTTTGTAGGCATTCGTGGGATGAGCTATCATGGGGGGTTGGTGGGGTTTTTGATCGCTTCGTATCTTTATAGCCGTAAGGATTTGAAAAAGCTTTTGATTTATTTGGATTTGATTGCGATTAGCCTGCCTTTAGGGTATGTTTTTGGGAGGATTGGGAATTTTTTAAACCAGGAGCTTTTGGGGAGGATTGTCCCCAAAGACAGCCATTTAGGGCAAATCATAGGCATTATGGTGGATAATGAATTGCGTTATCCTAGCCAATTGATTGAAGCGTTTTTAGAGGGGGTTGTCGTGTTTTTAATGGTAATGTGGGCTAAAAAACACACCAAAACGCATGGGTTGCTGATTGTGGTTTATGGCTTGGGGTATTCCCTGATGCGCTTTATTGCGGAATTTTACAGAGAGCCGGATAGCCAAATGGGGGTTTATTTTTTGAATTTGAGCATGGGGCAGATTTTAAGCTTACTTATGGTAATTGTTTCATTAGGGATTTTATTGTATGCTACGAAAAATTCTAAAAAAATAAAGGAAGAATAATGAAATTTTTGGATCAAGAAAAAAGAAGACAATTACTGAACGAGCACCATTCTTGCAAGATGTTTGATAGCCATTATGAGTTCTCTAGTGAAGAATTAGAAGAAATCGCTGAAATCGCTAGGCTATCGCCAAGCTCTTACAACACGCAGCCATGGCATTTTGTGATGGTTACTAATAAGGATTTAAAAAAGCAAATTGCAGCACACAGCTATTTTAATGAAGAAATGATTAAAAGCGCTTCAGCGTTAATGGTGGTATGCTCTTTAAGACCTAGCGAGTTGTTACCACACGGCCATTACATGCAAAACCTCTATCCGGAGTCTTATAAGGTTAGAGTGATCCCCTCTTTTGCTCAAATGCTTGGTGTGAGATTCAACCATAGCATGCAAAGATTAGAAAGCTATATTTTAGAGCAATGCTATATCGCTGTGGGGCAAATTTGCATGGGAGTGAGCTTAATGGGGTTGGATAGTTGCATTATTGGAGGCTTTGATCCTTTAAAGGTGGGCGAAGTTTTAGAAGAGCGTATCAATAAGCCTAAAATCGCATGCTTGATCGCTTTGGGTAAGAGGGTGGCAGAAGCGAGCCAAAAATCAAGAAAATCAAAAGTTGATGCAATTACTTGGTTGTGATTAAACAAAATCAAAAACTTTTTAACTATAATCAAACCTAAATTAAAGTTTAAGGAGTGGTATTTTGTTTAAAAGAATGGTTTTAATCGCTCTTTTAGGGGTGTTTTCAAGCGTTTCATTAAGCGCTAAGAGTCTTTTAAGAGATGATGGGATTTTAGTCTCTGATTTAAAGGGCATGAAATCAGAGCTATCTGATGCTCCTGCTTGGGTTTTTGAAGACCCTAAAGTCCCCTACGAAGAAATGGGCGTGGCGTATATCCCTGTTAATAACAAATATTTAGGGATTGAGCAAGCGACTTTAAACGCTAAATTGAGCCTGATCGTGGTTTTTCATGAAATCATGTTGAAGTATAAAAAACGCTTCATGGAGCAATTCCATGAGTCCGAGCAAACGGCTACGAATGTCAGCTACGCTATCTATAATTATTTAGCGACTAAGATTCAAGTAGCCTACACTTACACGAATTTAAAATCGGAGGTGGCTGTGGTGAAAATCAAGCTAGTGGGTTGCCAGATTGAGCAAATCAAAAGGTATTTAAAAGCGAGCGTTGAAAACCTTAACGATAATGAAATCGCCTACATCGCTAAGGTCGCTCAAAAAGAATTCGGTAGCGTTTGCGCTTTAAGGTAGTTTTATAGCATTCTAGCGAGCATGTTTAAGGCATGCTCTACGCTTTTATTTTGAATGCTTTCTCTGTTCCCTTCAAAAAAACAACGATCAATGAAGGCTTGAGATCCTAATTTTTGCGCACCAATATAAATCGTGCCTACAGGATTAGCCTTACTCCCCCCATTAGGGCCAGCCACCCCACTAATCGCCAACGCTAAATCCACTTTAAAATTGAAAAACACGCCTAGTAGCATTTCTTTCACACACTCTTCGCTATAAACCCCAAAGACTTTTAAAGTCGTGGCATTGACCTTCAATAATTCGCACTTAACCTCTTCATTGTAACACACAATACCCCCCATAAAAACCGCTGAAGCCCCGCTAATGGAAGTGAATGCATGCGATAATAACCCCCCAGAGCAGCTTTCAGCCACCGCAATTTTTAAATCTAAAGATTTCAAGCGCTCTATTAAAGCGTTTGCGCTTTTTTGGTTATCGTCTAATTCCACAATATTAGAATTAAAAAGCGTTTGAAGATAAATTCTCGCTTGTTTTGTATTCTCGCCTTTTAATTCAATGCAATCTTCTTTGACTTGAGCGGTAAGATTCAATCGTTTCAATTCTTTTTCAATCAAAATAAAACCGCTCTCATTATCCATATTCAAAAATTTAAATTTCATTTTTAACCTTTTAAAACCCTAAATTCAGCGTGCGCCATAATTCTTCCACTTCTTCTAATTCTAAATCAATCGTGCTTTGAGTGCGAAAAAAAGCTTGGATTTTTTCTAAATCTAAGCTTTTAGCTTTCAAGCAAGAGGGGTGCGCTAAAATAAACCCTTGCGCTAAAGCGACAGAACGCTCTAATTTTGCATCGCATAAAAAACAAGAATTGTAACTTTGCAAGCGCCCTTCAAAATTCAAAAGCGTTGCATACATTTCTAAAATCACTCGTAAGGGGTGCTGTTTGGAGAGTTTGCTAGCCCCATCATCTAAAGTGTCAAAATAGATGCTATCCAAAGAATGCACGCCTTCTAAATGTTTGAATAAAAGAGTGCAAAAGCGTTGCCAAAAAAACAAGCGCTCCATTTCTCTTTCCCAAATATAGCCTAAATGCAAAATATTCCTTAACTTGGGTAAAAACTTATCATCGTTTTCTTCTTCAAAATCAATTTTACGCCCCACATTCAGCACGCTGTGGCGTTTGCCATAGAAACGATAGAGGGTTTTGAGCTGGTTTTTGGTTAAAACGCGCACGATCAAATCTTCATCTCTTATGCTTTGTGTTTGTAAAAGAAACCCTTGCATCACTACTCTTAAGCTAATTTGGTTTATTATAAGCAAAACTTGGATACAATCCTAGAAAAACTGCAAAATTAAGGAAAAACATGGGATTTGCAGATTTCTTTAAAAATTTTAAGATCAATAAATTGCGGACAGCACCAAGTAAGGAAGAACAGCCAAGCCATTGGGTGAAATGCCCTAAATGTTATGCGTTAATGTATCATAAAGAAGTGTTTAGTAAATACAGCGTGTGTTTGAAATGCCATTACCATTTCCGCATGAACGCGGCTGAAAGGATTGAATTTCTATGCGATGTGGGGAGTTTTGAAGAGTTTGACAAGCATTTACGGCCTAATGATCCTTTAAATTTCGTGGATAAAGAGAGCTACAAGCAACGCATTAAAAAATACGAAAAAAGGACTAACCGCCCAAGCTCAGTGATCAGCGGTGAGGCTAAAATCAACCGCATGCCTTTGCAGATCGTGGTGTTTGATTTTAGCTTTATGGGGGGGAGTTTAGGCTCTGTGGAGGGTGAAAAGATCGTAAGAGCGATCAATCGCGCGGTCGCTAAAAAAGAAGCGTTGTTGATCGTTTCAGCGAGTGGGGGGGCTAGGATGCAAGAATCCACTTATTCGCTCATGCAAATGGCTAAAACGAGCGCGGCTTTGAACCGATTGAGTGAGGCCAAACTCCCTTTCATTTCGCTCTTAAGCGATCCCACTTATGGGGGCGTTAGCGCATCTTTTGCGTTTTTAGGGGATTTGATTATTGCAGAGCCAGGGGCGATGATAGGTTTTGCAGGGCCTAGGGTGATTAAGCAAACTATAGGGGCGGATTTGCCTGAGGGCTTTCAAACGGCGGAATTTTTATTAGAACATGGCTTGATTGATATGATTGTGCATAGGAAGGATTTGAAAAAAACTTTGAGCGATCTCATCGCTATGATGACGCATAAGACTTCAAAGATTTTTTAAAGTTTTAACATTGATGCGTTGCGTGGTGTATTCTATCGCTAAAAGTTCGCCCCTAGAGTTAGTGAAAATCTATCAAAAGCAATGCAAGCGATTTGATTGCGAGTTGGAATTAGTGGATTTGTTCCCTAAAAATACCGCCAACGCTCAAAAAGTTTCTAAAGAACTCGCTCAAAAAAGCTACTCTCTAGCCTTTGAGCCGTATTTAAACCCTAAGGCAAAAAACATTGCTTTACACCCTAAAGCTCAAAGGGGCGATAGCTTTGCGTTTAGTAAAATGTTAGAGAATCATCTTAATATTAATTTTTTTATCGCTGGAGCGTATGGGTTTGAAGAAAATTTTTTAAAAGATTGTCAAGCTTGGAGTTTGAGCGAGATGACTTTTAGCCATGAAGTGGCTAAAATTGTCTTATGCGAGCAAATCTATAGGGCTTTAAGCATTATTTTTAAGCATCCATACCACAAATAGGAGGTGCGCATGCGTTTTTACATTATCTTTACATTTTTGTTTATTGTGGGTTTTGGTGTGTTTGTTTATAGTATTGATCCGCAAGCTTATGCCTTCAATTTAGGGAGCTACAGCTTTAATCTTCCCATTGCGGTATGGCTTATGGGCGTTTTGGGCATGTTCGCTTTTTTTTCATGGGTTTTTTTATTCAAGCACAATCTCAGCCATAAAATCCGCTTATACCATGAAAAAAGGGATTTTGACAAATTGCTCAAACAAATCCTGTCTCAAGACACCCAAAAGACTTTTTTAAAAACGAAATTTAAAAGCGATCTCGCTAAAAACCTCTCTCAAATCTTAGCCCGCTATGATTTAAAGGCTGATTTAAACACGCCAAGTAGCGGGTGCGAAAAAGTGGATAACCTTTTTAAACATTACCACAATATAGAAAACAACACCCTTGAGCCTAAAGATCACGCTAAACATTCGTTGGCTTATGAGCATGCTTATTTTTCTAAACGCTTGAAGGCTTTCATTCATAACGATTTAAAAAACGCCTTTGAAGTTTTAACAAACGCGCAAATCCCTTTGGAATTACGCCGCTACGCTTTTATAGAAATCGCCCAAAAAGGCAGCAAAAAAGAGGTTTTAAAGGCTTTGAATGCGATGCAAGAGAACTTGGATAAAGAGTGCGTGAAGTCTTTTTTAAAAGCCTTTTTTGAAAAATCCTTAAACACAGACACTTTAAAAATTTCAGAGCTTTGCAAAAAGGTGGGTTATGATAAGAATGATTATTTACAGCTTGCGCAAAAAGCGCAAAAATTTCTCGTCCCTGATCAATGGTTCCAGTTTTTTGAGATTTTAAGCCAAGAAGACGATAAGGCGCAAAAAGCCTTTTTGTTCGTGTTGTTAGAATTAGAAATGAATGATCTCGCTAAGGAGCATTTAGCGGTTTTATCTTTTGAAGAATACATGCTTTTAAACGCTTATATGGATTTGAAACAAGAGCATAAAAAAGCCTATAAGTTAGAAGCGTTTTTGTAGGGGGCTTGTTTGGCTTCATGTTTTTAGGGCAGATAAAAATAGATGATTACAAAAAATTCAAGAAATGGGCTAATAGAGTCGTTTTTAGTGCCAAATGATAAGAGAAAAGACGCTAATGCTTTAAACCTTGATGAAACTAACCCTAAAAGAAACAATTAAAGCCAAAAATAAGCTATAACTACGCCATAAAAAGTTTTAGTAACCCGTATTTGATGAAAACAGAGCTTTTTTATTTTTCTTTTATGAATTTTATCCGTATTTTAAAAATACTTTGCTCAATCACTACAACAAAAGAGTTTTAAGAAGATTTAAAAAAGGGCTAAAAAATAAATTTGTGCTTTTGAAAGATGATATTTTAAAAGATGATAAGGGTATTAAAGAATACCCCAAATAACGCTTTAAAAACGCACCACCATAGTGGCCATGTATGAGCCTGATTTGAAGTTGCTAGGAGCGCCTTCGGGCAATTTGATATGGAAATACTTTTGACAACCATTAACCGCTTTTTCATAATTTTTAGTGAAAGAATGATGATGGCGGTTTTCCAAAGGCCCTTTCATGTGCTTGCTCATTGACGCAGAATGCTTTAATTTGACAAACAGAAGCAAGTTTTCACCGAACAACGATTTCATCGTGAAAACGAACGCTCGTTTATAGAATGTCCGTTTGTCAATATCAATCCCAATAATCCCACTTCCAGCCGAATAGACTAAAGGCTTTGAATACAATCTCAGATCATCGCCATTCAAAACGCTTAACAAAATCCCTAAACCTATTAGTGTCCTAACCCCATTTTTCTTTCCTTAAGATATAACATTATCCGTATGTTTAACAGATAAGGAAATTTAACCTAAAACACCTTAATGGTTGATTAAAAAATTAAAAAAAATGTATTTTTTAAAAAAGCGTTACGATTTAGAGATTTGTGGAGATTTTTATAATTGATGGTTATTTTTGAATAATTTTTTTAAATTGATTGATAATGAGATAAGACTCTTTTTCAATCCAATAGGGATTGCTAAAACCTTATTTTAATTTTAAAAAATGGGATTTTTAAATTTTTAGGTCAATGCCCAATTCAAGTTTTTAGATTTTCACCATACAATCTTTTTAAAAGATAAAATACCCCCACAAGCAAAGCCACACCGATTAAAAGCGCGAGCGAGTGAGAATGCATAAAACTTGCCACCCCCAAACTCACCGCACTGCAAAGCATCGCAATAGTCGCATAAGGGAGTTGCGTGATGAAATGGCTTTGCACCGAACACCCTGCCCCTGCAGCCGATAGTATAGTCGTGTCAGAAATGGGGCTTGTGTGATCCCCATAAACCGCCCCAGAAAGGATCGCTGAGACAATCAAAATAATATCGCTTTCATTGGCCATGCCCGCTCCAATGGGCAGCATGATCGCAAACGCCCCCCAGCTTGTTCCAGTAGAAAAGGCGATAAACCCAGAGATTAAAAAAAAGATTAAAGGCATGTACACGCCCCCTCCACTATTTAAAAATCCCTTGCTGATGTGGGCCAAGTAAATCCCCGTTTGAGCGTCATCTCTAATCACAGGTCCAATAGCCCAAGCGAGCGTTAAGACTAGTATCGCTGGCCCCACACTCTTAAAGCCATCCAACATGAGTTTAAAAAAACTCCCTTTTTCTAAAAACCTATAAGCTAGAAGATAGGTAACAATGAGTGAAAACAGCCCCCCATAAAAGAGCGAAAAACTCGCATCAGTATTTTTTAAGATCACTCCTGTATAAAAAATCAATGATGAAATGGACACGATCAATAATAAAATAGAAAGGGGCAACAGGCTTAAGGGGGCTAGTTTTGAAGAGCCTTCTTCTTGTTCGCTATAAAAATCCTTCACGCCTATGTTTTGATACTTTCTCATGCTAGGGAGGTTGATTTGCCATAAAATGGTGAGAAACACCGCAATGAGTGCAAAAATCGCATAATAATTACTGCTCAAGCTTTGCACAAGCACCGAAAAACTATCTTTTAATAAGGGCGAGCTGTCGTTATTCATGATCCCCATAATATACGCCCCCCAGCTAGAAATGGGGACTAATAAGCACACTGGCGCTGAAGTGGAATCTATGATATAAGCCAAGCGCTCTCGTGTGGAGTTATGAGCGTCGTTTAAAGATTTTGAGATTTGCCCCACGGTTAGGGCGTTAAAATAATCATCTACAAAAATAATAATGCCTGAAAAAAAGGCGATAAATTCGGGGGTTTTGGCGTTTTTTGAGTATTTTTTAGCTTTTTTGACAAAGTTCTGCACGCTACCGGATTTTAAAATCACCTGGCTTAAGACGCCTAAAAAGATTAAAAATCCAAAAACATAGAGGTTGGAAAGATTGAAATGAAGCCCTTTTTCTGGCTCGTAAGTGTAAAAAACGGAAGTGATTTTATGATAAATATATTCTATAAGTTGAGAAAGGTGTAACGAATGCATTAAAACAGCACTCACTAAAATGCCCACAAACAACGAGAGCGCGACTCTTTTAGTGAAAACCACCATTAAAATAACGCTAAGAGGAACAATAAGGCTTAACGCTGACAATCCCACCGAATAAAATCCTTTAAACTAATCTTTAAATTTCAATTAAAAGAGACAATCAATATTCACAAAATTCTTTGTTAAAAGAAGAGATGAATTTGCCAAAACAAATCGCTTAAAAGATTTTAATCAAGTGGCCGGGAGAGAGGGATTCGAACCCCCGGAGGTATGACCCTCAACGGTTTTCAAGACCGCCGCTTTCAACCACTCAGCCATCTCCCGCTATTTTCATAAAAGTCCCTTGCAAAAGTCCCTAAATGACTACAATATGGAGGCGACACCCGGATTCGAACCGGGGAATCAAGGTTTTGCAGACCCATGCCTTACCACTTGGCTATGTCGCCTTAAATTTAACAATAGCACATCTATTGAGATAACAAAATCAAACCATGTTTAATTTGGTTTAATTTGCAACGATGGTGCCCAAAGCCGGACTTGAACCGGCACGGTATTGCTACCGAGGGATTTTAAGTCCCTTGTGTCTACCAATTCCACCACCTGGGCAAACTAAATAGAAACCATGCTCTAGAAGTTAAATCAAAATATGGAGCGGGAAACGGGGATCGAACCCGCGGCCCCGACCTTGGCAAGGTCGTGCTCTACCACTGAGCTATTCCCGCGCTCTTTATTCAAAAAGACGATTGTTATTGTATCTAAACTCAATAATAAAAGTCAAGGGCTTATGAAAAATTTCAAAACTGATTTTAAAACCAATCAAAAACAGCCAAAACCCCTTTTATTTAAAAAATGAACAATAATGTTTTGAGTTTCCATTCAAACAAAACCCGTTTAAGAATTTCTAAATATGGGTAAAAAATATACAATACCTTATAATAAGATGAAAATTCATGGCGTTTTGCGCTCATTTTTTATTTCTTTTTAATTTGATTGCATAATAATAGCTGACATAACACATCATCATAGGAGTTTCAATCATGAAAGAAGTCATTCATTCAACGCTAGCCCCAAAGGCTATAGGCCCTTACTCTCAAGCTATCGCTACTAACGATCTTGTTTTTGTCTCTGGGCAATTGGGTATTGATGTAAGCACCGGCGAATTTAAAGGCGCAGATATTCATTCTCAAACCACGCAATCCATGGAAAATATCAAAGCGATTTTAAAAGAAGCTAATTTAGGGATGGATAGCGTGGTTAAAACGACTATTTTATTGAAAAGTTTAGACGATTTTGCGGTGGTGAATGAAATCTATGGGAGCTATTTTACAGAGCCTTATCCGGCCAGAGCGACCTTTCAAGTGGCTAAACTGCCTAAAGACGCTTTAGTAGAAATTGAAGCGATAGCCATTAAGTGATCTTATTAAAGGGACTATCAGCATGAAAAAAGAAGTCGTGGTAATCGGCGGTGGGATTGTAGGGCTTTCTTGCGCGTATTCTATGCACAAGTTAGGGCATAAGGTTTGCGTGATTGAAAAAAGCGATGGTGCTAATGGCACTTCTTTTGGGAATGCCGGGCTCATTTCTGCGTTTAAAAAAACCCCACTCTCATGCCCTGGTGTGGTGTTAGACACCCTAAAGCTCATGCTCAAAAACCAAGCCCCTTTAAAATTCCATTTTGGGCTTAATTTAAAGCTCTATCAATGGATTTTAAAGTTTATGAAAAGCGCGAACGCCAAATCCACGCACCGCACCATGGCGTTGTTTGAACGCTACGGGTGGCTGAGTGTTGATATGTATCATCAAATGCTAAAAGACGGCATGGACTTTTGGTATAAAGAAGATGGGCTTTTAATGATCTACACTCTAGAAGAAAGTTTTGAAAAAAAGCTTAAAACTTGCGATGACAGCGGCGCTTATAAAATCCTTAGTGTGAAAGAGACCAAAGAATACATGCCCATTGTTAATGACAATATCTGCGGGAGCGTGCTTTTAACCGAAAACGCGCATGTGGATCCGGGCGAAGTGATGCGCTCTTTGCAAGAATATTTACAAAATGTTGGCGTGGAATTTCTCTATAATGAGGAAGTGGTTGATTTTGAGTTTAAAAACAACCTTATTGAGGGCGTTATCACGCACAAGGAAAAAATCCAAGCAGAAACAATCATTCTAGCCACTGGGGCTAACCCCACTCTCATTAAAAAAACCAAGAACGATTTTTTAATGATGGGGGCTAAAGGTTATAGCATCACCTTTAAAATGCCTGAAGAGTTAAAACCTAAAACCTCTTCTTTATTTGCGGATATTTTCATGGCAATGACCCCACGAAGAGACACTGTAAGGATCACTTCTAAACTAGAATTAAACACCAATAACGCCCTCATTGATAAAGAGCAAATCGCTAACATGAAAAAGAATTTAGCCGCTTTCACGCAGCCTTTTGAAATGAAAGACGCTATAGAGTGGTGCGGTTTCAGGCCCTTAACCCCTAATGATATTCCTTATTTAGGCTATGACAAACGCTATAAAAACTTAATCCATGCCACAGGGCTTGGGTGGCTTGGCATCACTTTTGGCCCGGCCATTGGTAAAATCATCGCCAATTTAAGCCAAGACGGAGCGAATGAAAAAAATGCCGATATTATGCTGTTTTCTGCATTTTTTAGGGATTAAGGAATTTCTTTTTTAAACCCTAGTTTATTAAGGAGTTTTTATGGAAACGATTGATTCGGTGGTGCGTTTATTATCTAATTTGGTGTGGGGGATTCCCATGCAAATTTTATTAGTAGGCACCGGCTTGTTTTTAACCTTTTATCTTAGGGGTTTGCAATTCAGTAAGATTTTTTATGCGATCAAAGTCCTTTTTGACAAAGAGTCCCAATCTAAGGGCGACATTTCACAATTTTCCGCTCTCATGCTCTCTTTAGGGGCGACTGTAGGCATTGGGAGTATCGTAGGCGTAGCGACTGCTATCAGCATTGCAGGGCCAGGAGCGGTGTTTTGGATGTGGGTTACCGGGCTTGTTGGCATGGCGACTAAGTATTCTGAGGGGATTTTAGCGGTGAAATATAGGGAAAAAGGGGCGTTTGGATACAATGGAGGGCCTATGTATTATATCAAAAACGGCCTTAACATGCCCAAACTCGCCATGGCGTTTGCGATTTTTACGATTATTGCAAGCATTGGCACCGGTAACATGACGCAATCTAATGCGGTTTCTTCCATTTTGAGCGAACAAGCGAACTTGCCTAATTGGGTTTCAGGCTTATTGCTCACCCTTTTAACCGCTTTCATTGTCATAGGGGGGATCAAATCCATTGGTAAATTCACTTCTTACTTAGCTCCTATCATGGTGCTTTTATATTTGATCGCTATTATTTATATTATTGTTAGCCATTTTGATTTAGCCCTTCAAGCGATCAAACTCATTTTTGAAGAAGCCTTTAACCCTAAACCCGTTGTGGGCGGAGCGAGCGGTGCGTTGGTAGCGACGATGATAAAAACCGGCGTGGCTAGGGGGCTGTATTCTAATGAAGCGGGGTTGGGGAGTTCAGCCATCATTGCCGCAAGCGCTCAAACGCACCACCCGGTGCGCCAAGCCTTAGTGTCCATGCTCCAAACTTTTATTGTAACCTTAGTGGTGTGTTCGGCGACAGCGAGCGTGATTTTAATGGCGCCAGAATACAACACCTTGCTCCCTGATGGCACGAAAATGAGCGCTAATTTGCTCACCCTAAAAAGCACGGAGTATTTTCTAGGCTCACTAGGGACGGTGGTGATTTTTTTAACCATGATCTTTTTTGCCTACTCTACAATCATTGGCTGGGCTTATTATGGGGAAAAATGCACTGAATACGCCTTTGGTGAAAAAAAGGTTAAATATTACCGCTTGATCTTTTTAGCGAGTGTCATGGTAGGGGCTATGGCTAAAATTGATTTTGTGTGGAATTTAGCGGATCTTTCTAACGGGCTTATGGCTATCCCTAATTTGATCGCTTTGATTTTGTTGCATAAAGTGGTTTATTCTGAAACTCGTTGGTATTTTAGCAAGCATTCTAACAAGTAAGACAACATGTTAAAAAGGGCGAGTTTTGTAGAAGTGAACACCCATTCTTTAAGGCATAATTTTAGCGCAGTCAAAAGCATTGTCCCTAAAGACGCTTGTATCATGGCGGTTGTCAAGGCGAACGCTTATGGGGCGGGGGCGATCAAAGCGAGTGAAATTTTTTTACAAGAAGGGGCTAATTATTTAGGGGTAGCGACCTTAGATGAAGCTTTAGAGTTGCGTTCTTATTTTTCTAAAACCCCTATTTTGATTTTAGGTTATAGCCCTAATTCTAACGCTTCCATGCTGATTGATAACGATTTGAGCGCTATGGTTTTTAGCTTTGAACAAGCGGAAGTTTTTTCTCAAATGGCTTTAAAATCTCAAAAACGCTTAAAAGTGCACATCAAAATTGATACCGGCATGCACCGCTTGGGCTTGGAGCCTAATTTTAAAAGCATAGAAACCATTAAAAAAATTCGCGCTTTAAAAGGCTTGGAAGTAGAGGGGATATTCACGCATTTAAGCAACGCTGATGCTAACATTAAAACCCATGCTAAAAACCAAATGAAAGCCTTTAACGCTTTTTTAGAGCAGCTTTTAGAACAAAAAATAGAGTTTCAATACCGCCATGCCTATAATTCCGCCGGTATCCTTTCTTTGTGTAACGGGAATGAAAATCGTTTGTTAAACCTCTATCGCCCAGGCATCATGCTCTATGGTTTTTACCCCTCTAATGAAATGAAAGAATCATGCCCAACCATCTTGAAAAATGTTATCAGTTTAAAAGCTCAAATCGTTCAAATCAAACGAGTCAAAAAAGGCGAGTTTGTTGGCTATGGCAAGCATTTTTACACTAATGAAGAAACTTTAGTGGGTGTTTTAGCGCTAGGGTATGCGGACGGGTTAGCGCGCGCTTTGGGCAATCGCATTCAAGTCGTAATCAATAACCAATTAGCCCCCTTGATCGCTAAAGTGTGCATGGATCAATGCTTTATTAAGCTTAATGGCATTGAAGCTAAAGAAGGCGATGAAGTCATTTTGTTTGGGGATAAAAGCACTAGGGCTAACGATGCAAACGAAATCGCCACGCTTTTAAACACCATTCCTTATGAAGTCATCAGCACCCTATCCAAACGCTTGGAGCGCGTTTATGTGTGAAACCAAACCATGCAAATTTTATTTTGTGTTAGAATGCGTGAAAAAAAATTAGGATTAAAATACCAATGAAAAAAGTTTTATGCTTGATAATAAGCCTTTTTTGGAGTTTTTTGAACGCTTCTAGCTTGTATGAAAAACTTATTAATAAAGAAACGATCAGCGTTGGCACAGAGGGCATTTACCCCCCCTTCACTTACCATGACAAAGAGGGTAAGCTCACCGGCTATGATGTGGAAGTGGCTAGGGAGCTGGCTAAAGAGCTTGGCGTGAAAATCAAATTCCACGAAACTTCATGGGATATTATGCTCACGGGTTTGAAATCAGGGCGTTTTGATATGGTCGCTAATCAAGTGAGTTTGACGACTAAAAAACGCCAAGCGACTTTTGATAAAAGCTTGCCTTATAGCTATTCAGGCACGATCATGCTCGTTAGAAAAGATGAGAATCGCATTAAAGACATCAAAGATATTAAAGGCTTAAGAGCGGCTAACACTTTAAGCTCCACTTATGGGGAGATCGCTTTCAAATACGACGCTCAAATCGTTTCAGTGGATTCTATGGCACAAGCGTTGTTATTGGTGGCGCAAAAACGAGCCGACTTGACCTTAAATAGTTCTTTAGCCATTTTAAACTACATCAACACCCACAAAAACAACCCCTTTAAAATCGCATGGGAATCCAAAGAAAAAGATGGGGGCGCTTCCTTTGTCATTAACAAACACCAAGAAAAAGCCCTAGAGCTTATCAACCAAGCGATGCAAAAATTGATCAATAAAGGGGTTTTGAAACGCTTGGGCGAACAATTTTTTGGAAAAGATGTCAGCCAGCCCTAATTTGTCTTTGTTTTTTGAATCTTTAGATTTGAGCAAAGAGCGTTTGGAATTACTATTAGAGGCTTTTTACCCCATGCTAAAAGCCGCTTTTTGTATTTCTTTGCCTTTAGCGGTTATCTCTTTTATTTTGGGCTTATTACTCGCTGTTGTGGTAGCGCTCATTAAGATCGCACCCCCTAAACGCCTTATTCATAGGGCTTTATTAGCGGGCGTGAATTTCTATGTCTCACTCATCAGAGGCACGCCTTTATTGGTCCAAATCGTGGTGGTGTTTTATGGTTTGCCCGCCCTTGGGGTGTATATGGATCCAATCCCGGCAGGCATCATTGCATTTTCCTTTAATGTGGGGGCATACGCTTCAGAGACTTTAAGGGCGAGCTTTCTTTCTGTCCCTAAAGATCAATGGGATTCAAGCTTGAGTTTGGGCTTGAATTACTTGCAAACCTTTTGGCATGTCATCTTTTTTCAAGCGCTCAAGGTCGCCACGCCCAGTTTGAGTAATACTTTCATCAGCCTTTTTAAAGAAACTTCTTTAGCGTCTGTAGTAACTATCGCAGAGATTTTTAGAATCGCGCAGCAAAAGGCTAACGCTAGCTATGACTTTCTGCCTATTTACTTAGAAGCCGCTTTGATTTACTGGCTTTTTTGCTTGGTTTTAGAGGCCATTCAAAGGCGTGTGGAGAAAATCTTAAATTAAAGTTGGCTCAATCTAATATTTGATTATAATACAGCCTAAAAAATACAAGATAAGGAAATTCCCATGGGTGTGTTTTTGGATAAGAGCATTAAAAATGTAATAAATGAATTGAACGTGCGTTATTTTTTGCCTGACATTCAGCGTGAGTATGTGTGGCTCAACAAAGCCGATGAAAAAAAGATAGAGCAACTTTTTGACTCCATTCTCAGGGGTTATCCTATCGGATCTTTTTTATTTTGGAAATTACAAAAAGAGGATATAGCCAAGAGCGACGAACAAGATAATAATAAACTCAATTTCCAACTTTATCAATTCATTACAAACTACGATGAGCGAAAGCCCCACAATGAAAAAATCCGTATTGAACAAATCAAGCGCGATGATTTGTCTATTGTCCTAGATGGCCAACAACGCTTGACCTCGCTTTATATCGGGCTTAAAGGCACTAGAACGCTTAAAAAAAAGAAAGCTAGAAACGATAACCCTAACGCTTATGAAGAGAAGCGTTTGTATTTGAACTTGAAACACCAACCAAACATGGATAATCCAGAAGACAATTACCAGTTTGAATTTCATGCAAAAACGCCTGAAAACGATAAAAAACATTGGTGGTTTAAGGTGGGGGATATTTTAGAGTTGGAAAATGTTTGGAATTATGCAGAAGAAAATGGTTTAAAAGGTGAAGTATTGAAATTACTAGAAAAGCTAAACAAAGCTTTTCACGATAAACAACTCATCTCATATTTTGAAGAAACAGAAAAAAATCTTAATAAAGTTTTAAATATCTTTATCCGTGTCAATAGTGGTGGGGTCAAGTTGAGCCTTTCCGATTTATTGATGTCTATTTTGACAGCAAGCTTTTCAAGCGATATTAGAGAAAAAATGAATGAGCTAGTGGATGCCTTAAAAGACAAAGGCTTTTCAAACATGGAGCGAGACCAGGTGCTAAAAACCTGCTTGCTTCTCATTGGTAAAGACACTACTTTTGAATTAAAAAATTTTAATAAAAAGAATATCAAAGAGATTGAAGAAAATTGGGAAAAAATTACAAAAAGCATCTATGACGCTGCAGAACTATTAGAAACTTCTGGTTATGCCGGCTATTTGGGTTCAGCTTATATTCTATCCAGTTTAGCTTATTTTTACTATAAAAATGACAATCAAAAAATGGATGAATGTGGTGAATATCAAGCTCTAATTTTTGTCCGTAACGCTCAAATCACGAGTTATTTCACTCCTTCAACGGATACAAAATTAAACAACATAGCCAATAGCATGAAGGGTGCACAAACTTTTGAATCATTCAACCACAATTTAGCCAAACACCAAACATGTCCTTTAAAAATCACTAACGATGCTATAGAATAAATGATGTGTTCTAGTAGCCATGCTCGAGTCTTTCCTATTTTACAAATCTTATACCCACACCTGAACTGCAAAACCACCACTTTTCATATAAACCATATTTATCCAAAGTCTAAGTTTAAAAAGGAAAATAAAAAATTGGATAAAGATTTCTATGAGTGTGGGAATCATTTATATAACCTCCAACTTTTAGAAGGTGCAGAGAATATTGCCAAAAAGGATAAAGACCCTGAGGTGTGGCTCAAAGAAGAATATAAAGATAATCAACAAGCCATAGAAGAGTATAAAAAAAGAAACTATATTGACCCTAATTTAAAATTAGAATGGGAAAACATCAAGGAATTTCGTGAAAAAAGAGAAGAAGCTATCATTAAAACATTAAAGGAAGTGTTATTACCCAAGTTTTAATAGGAGTGTTTTTGTGGCTGATAGAATCAAGTAAAGCGTTTTGACAAAATGGGTAAACAAAATTTAAACTCGTTTAAGTCATGCTTAATGATAAAAAAGATAGAATGAATCACTTTTTGAACGCTAATAAATTTCATTTACTGCTTATTATCTAAAAAATGCCGTTAAGGTGTAAGGTAGCTATATTAATTTTATCAACATTAGTTTCAAAATGAAAAATTAAAAGGGCGATAGCCTTAGTGAAAGGATAATCAATAAAACATTTAGGCAAAAAAGAGATAAAAACCTTAGGGTTATCTTCGCTTGGCGGGACTTTAGAATTTTACGATTTTATCATCTTTGTATTTTTTACAAGCATCATTGCCAAGCACTTTTTCCCAAACACGCTCAGCCCTATTTGGTCTGAAATCAACACTTATGGTATCTTTGCTGCAGGCTATCTGGCACGCCCGCTTGGCGGCATAGTGATGGCCCACTTTGGGGATAAATTCGGTCGTAAAAACATGTTCATGCTCTCTATTTTATTGATGGTGATCCCAACCTTTGCGCTCGCTTTGATGCCAACTTTTAATGATTTGGTGGGTTTTGGCGTTGATAGCATGGGACTTAGCCTAAAAAACGCTCATTATCTTGGTTACATAGCTCCTGTTTTTTTGGTGTTTGTTAGGATTTGCCAAGGCGTCGCTGTGGGTGGTGAATTGCCTGGCGCTTGGGTTTTTGTCCATGAACATGCCCCACAAGGCCAAAAAAACACTTATATCGGTTTTTTAACCGCTTCCGTAGTTTCTGGGATTTTGCTTGGGAGTTTGGTTTATATGGGGATTTACATGGTTTTTGACAAGCCTGTTGTTGAAGCTTGGGCTTGGAGGGTTGCCTTTGGGCTTGGAGGGATTTTTGGTATCATTTCTGTGTATTTGAGGCGCTTTTTAGAAGAAACTCCTGTTTTTCAGCAAATGAAGCAAAACGATGCCTTAGTCAAATTCCCGCTTAAAGAGGTGTTTAAAAACTCTCGCTTTGGCATATTAATCTCCATGCTTATCACTTGGGTTTTAACCGCTTGTATTTTGATTTTTATCCTTTTTGTTCCCAATTTTACCCTTACGCATCCTAATTTTCATTTCACTCCTTTTGAAAAAACCTATTTTCAAATTCTAGGGCTTGTTGGTATTGTAAGTTCTATTATTTTAACCGGGTTTTTGGCCGATAAAATCAAACCGCACAAAGTTTGCATGGCTTTTAGTGTGGCCTTTGGCTTTTTTGGCTTTTTATTCTTTAAGGAATTTTATTCTAACGCGCCAAGTTTAGTCAATACCATAGTTTTATACTTTTTATCTTGCTTTTGCGCAGGCATTATGAATTTTTGCCCTATTTTTATGAGCGATGTGTTTAGCGCCAAAATCCGTTTTAGCGGGATTTCCTTTGCCTATAACATAGCCTATGCTATAACCGCCGGCTTTACCCCTCAACTTTCAAGCTGGTTAAATGCAAAAGCTATAGCAGCGCCTGAAAGCTTGCAAAGTTATGGTCTAAGCTTTTATATTTTTGTGGTTGCTTTAATCGCTTTTATCGTATCGCTTTTAATGGCACCAATTTACAACAAATCTAATACCCAACACGAAGTGTCGCCCACAGCATGAAAAAAGTGCAAACCTTTGAGTGATTCAATCAAAACTTAGCCGATAGCGTTAGTGGGTTTTGGTGATGATAAAATTTTTTCGTTTTGGATCTCATTTTGTTGTAAAACTCTTAAGGGGGTGGGGGGATATTATATTCCCCTCTGCGATCTCATTAAAATCCCCTAACCCCTATTTTTATTGGAGTAAGTGGTGATGAAATCCAATAACAAATCTATCCCCCCACCATAGCTCAATTGCTGGACTTTCTCACTGCTCGCTTTAGCGTAATTGTATTTGATGATGCCATAATAAGCCAACCCTATAAAATCATTAAAGTAGTTTTGATAGCCTATTTTAGCGTTAACCCCTAAAATAGGGCTTCTAAAACTCTGTGAAGTGCTTGAAAAACAAAATTTTAAAAACAAGCGTTTGTTTTGGGGTTTATTTAGCGTTAATTAGGCTGTGTTAATCAAAGTTTGATAGTTAAAAGGCGTGTGTCAAATGGATGCACCAATCAAGACAAAATCTTTTCCATAAAAAGAGTGGGGAAAATCAAAGTCTCTTCGCCCAACTCCACCATGCAATCCTCTTCTTTGATACGCACAAAACCTAGCTTTTGATAGAGGTTGCATGCCTTGATTTGACTCTTGCTCACATGCAGAGAGATTTTAGTATAGCCTTTAATAAAAGCGTATTTCTCCACGCTCTCATAGAGTTTTTGACCCAGCCCTTGAGATTGATAAGCGCTATTTATGTGGAATTTGCACAGCTCGGCTTCTGTTTGATTGATACGATTAAGCCCACAAATCCCAATGAGCTTTTTATCCTCTCTCATTTCAAAAAATTCCCCGCCATGTTCGTGCAATTTTTGAACGAACCCGCTAATACTGGGCAAAAGATCCAAGCGTTGGATAAACCCTAAAGGGTTGTCAGCGATGCGTTCAGCATAGAATTCTTCTAATTCAGTGGGGTATTTTGGCGAAAAAACTTTGATGGTCATGATTAACTTTTTAAAACCCTTTTTGATTATCCCACAAGCGGATATGAAGCCTATCGCTCAGCCTAAAACCATGCTCTATGGCTAGGGGGGCTAGGGTTTTTAGATTTTTGTCTAGCTCGTTGTTATTTGTGCCTAAGGGCATTAAAAAGATTTCATTATTTTTTAAGGAGAGTCGTTTCAAAAGGTTTTGAATTTCTATAATAGATTGAGCGGCGTTTTGACTCTCCAATACGAATTTAAAATGCACGCTTTTAGCGTTATTTAAGATATTTTGCAAGGCTTTAAGATGGATCCGCTTGCTTTCTTTCTCTAAAGAAAAAGAGAGTTTGACGCTCAGGGTGAAATGCAATTCTTTTAAAATAGGGCTAAATTCAAAAAAAATAGAGCCGTTACTCTCTACACATAAAGGGATTTTTTGGCGATAAAAATGCTCTAAAACGCTCAATAAAATAGGGTTATTAAAATACAAACTTGGCTCCCCGCCTGTAAGAATGAAATCAAAATCCTTATAACTAGGGGCTAAATCCTCTAATCGTTCAATCAAGGGTTTAGGATCGTTGTAATAATCCCAAGATGTTTTGAATTTAGGATGCACCGCATACAAACTATCGCAACCTGTTAGGATTTCATCATTGAATGGGGTTTTACAATTAAAGCCCTTGCATGAAAGGTTACACCCTCCTAAGCGCAAAAAAAGACTGGGTTTGCCTATCCTTTGGCCTTCACCTTGTAAGGAAAAAAAGCTCTCAACGACCGGGAGTTTCATTTTTAAGGGATCTGGTGTAAGGGTTTAGCGTGGAAAAAGCATTGTTCTTCATCGCTAATGATTTTATTGAAAAAATCCTTATCATGCCACAAATTTTGAATGCCTTGCGAGAAAGAGATGCAATTTTGATGCACTAAAGATTTAAAGTGTGGGTTTTCTAAATCTTTTAAAAAGCTTTCCGCGTAGCCGTTTTTAGTCTCATGCACGCGCACGCTAGAAACCTTTAACTCCCCTTCATTATTAGAAAAAACGCTTTTTTGTAAAATCCTTGAAAGGTAGTATAAAAACATGAGAGCGTAACTCTCCGCGCTCAAATTAAACGAGCATTTCACATAACGAACGCAATGATTTTCTATAAAACGCTGAAACTCATCGCTTTCTTTGTCCCAAAAATGATGGGCATGATCAAAGGAGTTTATAAAGGTTTGCATTTCTTGTTGCATCAGCCCAAAATCTAACGCCATGTTTGCGCTATCCAAGCGGTTGGTTTCAATAAAGACTTCCACTTCATAATTATGCCCATGGATATTTTGAGCGCATTTTAAAGAAGAGCAATTGCGCACCACATGGCTAGCGCAAAATTTATACAATCGCCTGATAACCATTTCATTGCCTATAACATGGCTGATAAAGGGGCAGTCTTAAATTATAGTAGTAGCGTTCAGGGCGGTTAAAATCAATGCGCTTGATCGTGCTTTTAATCAAATCCCTATACAGCATTTGATAGCCGCAAGTCCTCCCGCTCACGCTCCCATCCACATATAAAACCCGTTTTTGCAGCACCACATCATACCAATCTAAAATAAAATGCGAATTAGCGCTCATTAAAATTTGCTCGCTAAAGCCATTGATAGCGTAATAATCCGTAGGGGTTTGGGAGCAATAAAACTGCCCCCCAAGAAAATAACAAGGTTTATTGACCTGATCAATCAGTTGGTAATTGTATTGATAAAACGGCACAGCCGAGATATTACGGACAATGCGCGCATAGATCACATTTTTGGCTTTATCTAATGGGAATTCCGCTTGCGTGAAGACGTTATAAAAGCCTAATTTTTGCAATTCATAAACAATCACATTGATATAATAAGAAGTCATCGCATCGCTTCTGTCATAAGCCACCACGATAGTGGAATTATAGTTGAACAAATAATCCCCTGTAACTTCTGAATAATACCCCATGTGCAAGCGGTGCTGACATGCATTAAAGAAAAAAAACACCCCAACAATTAGCCCTAAAAAAGCCAAGCGGTGATTTCTATTCACTTTAACATTCCCTCATGCCAAGATTCCAAGCTTTTTAGATCATCATAACTGGTTAAGTCTAAATTTAAAGGCGTGATAGAGGCATGGTTTGAAGCAATAGCGTCAAAATCAGAGAGTCTGTTTTCATTTTCACGCTTTTGCCATTCTAAGGGGTGTAACCCTAGCCAAAAATAGCTTTCATTCTTGGGGTCTGTGCGCTTATGCACTTCTTTTTTATACAACCTATAGCCCTTAGGGGTGATGCATTCGCCCCTATATTCTTGTAAGGAGCAATTAGGGACATTCACATTTAGGAGTTTGCGCCCTTTTAAAGGGTAGCCGTTTGTGAAAATGTTTTGGACTAAATCCTGGATGATCTTTTGAGCCAGATCAAAACTTAAGGGAGTGTTTTTATTTTTGTTAGAAAGGATTTGAGAAATCGCAATGGAAGGCACGCCTTGAATAGTGCCTTCAATCGCTCCGGCCACCGTCCCTGAATAAATCGTGTCTTCGCCCATGTTAGATCCAAGATTGATCCCTGAAATCACCAAATCAAAACAAACATGTTTAAAAAGCTCATTGATCGCCAAATACACGCAATCGCTTGGCGTGCCATCATCAATCCTGTAATGCCGGCCTTCTTTGCCTTTAATTTTCTCCGCTCTCAAAGGCGCGGTGATCGTGATGCATTGCGAGCATGCGCTTTTTTCATGCTTGGGGGCGACCACATAGATTTCTGCCATGTTTTCTAAAGCTTGTTCTAAAGCTTTAATGCCTTTTGCATGGTAGCCATCATCGTTGGTGAGTAGAATTTTTTTCATGTTTTGCCTTTAAATAGAGTGTTCAATAATGCGTTTAAATTTTCTTGCAATAAAGGATAAGCGGGTTTTAGTAGGTTTAAATCGTTTAAAACCTCTGTTTTTAAAGTTTGAGCGTAATTATTCGCCCTCTCTAGCCCCAATAAATTCACAAAGCTGTTTTTAGCGCTGTCTAAATGAGTGGTTTTACCGCTTTCTTTTTCATCTTGCGTAACATCTATAATATCATCTAGCACTTGAAAGCAAAGACCCGTTTTTAACCCAAAAGCCTGAAGCCATTTAAAAAGCTCTTCATCTTTAACACCGCTCGCAACAAGCCCCATCATCAAGCTCGCGCTAATCAGTTTAGCGGTTTTATGCTCGTGTAAGAAAGTGAGCTGCTCTAAATTTAAGGGCGTGTTTTCAAAATAGCAATCCAAAGCCTGCCCTAAAACCATGCCTTTAATCCCCCCATTAGCGCTTAAGATTTTGACTAATTCCACAATGATAGGGCTTTCTAACAAAGCGTTTGAAAGCAATTCAAAAGAATAAGTGTTGAGCGCATCGCCGATTAAAACGGCTGTGGTTTCATCGTATTTAGCGTGTAAAGTGGGGTGGTTTCTCCTTAAAGCGGCGTTATCCATGCAAGGCAAATCGTCATGGATGAGCGAATAAGTGTGCAAGCATTCAATGCTTAAAGCGATTTTAAAATATTCTGTTTGCTGGTTAGAATAATCTTTTTGACCCACTAAAGCGCAAAGCACGGCTAAAAAAAGCTTAGGGCGGAACCTTTTACCCCCATTAAGCACCATTTCAAAAAAGGCTTTTTCCAAATAAGGGTGGAAGCTTTCAAGGTGTAAATGATGGTTTTTTAAAAAGCTTTCAAAACACTCGCACTCATTATGATAAAAGGATAAATTAGGGCTATTCATGTGTAGAATTATAACCTAAGATTTTAAGAGTTGCATAAATTCAGCTCTGGTTTTAGGGTCTTTTTTAAAGAGGCCTCTTAGAACGCTTGTTTTAATGATCGCGTTTTGCTTTTGCACCCCTTGCATGCTCATGCACAAGTGCTTGGCTTCACAAACCACGATCACGCCCCTTGGCTCTATGATCTCATCAAAGGTTTCTGCAATTTGAGTGGTCAGCCTTTCTTGGATTTGTAGGCGTTTGCTATAAATTTCAATGAGTTTGGCGATCGCGCTAATGCCTACAATCTTTTCCTTAGGGATATATCCCACGCTAATATTCCCAAAAAAAGGGAGCAAATGGTGCTCGCAAGTGGAGTAAAATTCAATGTTTTGAGCCACTATCATTTCATCGCAAACGCCTTGAAAATACGCGCTTTTTAAAGCCACTCTAGGGTCTTCTTTATAGCCTTTATACAAGAATTTCCATAATTCTTGAACCCTTTTAGGCGTCTCTTTCAAGCCTTCTCTATTCTTATCTTCGCCGATATTTTCAAAAAATTGGTTGAAAAAATTTTCCATTTAAATCACACGCTTTCTTAAGGATTGGATACGATTTTTAACGCTAGGGTGGGTGCTAAACATTTCAGCGTTAAAAAGATAGGCCGCTGATCGGGTGGAGTTCTGATCTATGCCCTTGTAATCGTTGTTCGCGTAGTCGTTAGAAATTTTTTGTAAGGCTCTAATCATGGGCTTATTGTCATGCATTAAAAACGCCGCCCCGCTATCGGCCATGTATTCTCGTGTGCGACTCAAATACATTTGCAAAATAAGCGTTAAAAAAGGCAAAACGATCTGTAAGAGTAATAAAATGATTCGGGCTAAATTCGCCCCACTATTCTTGCGATTCCCCATGAAAAAATACACGCTAAAATTAGCTACTAACAGCATGATATTGCTTAAAATCCCCACGCACATGGTCAAGCGGATGTCGTTGTGCCGTATGTGGCTGAGCTCATGAGCGATCACGGCTTTTAATTCATCTCTATCCAACCTTTCTATTAAAGCGCTTGTAAGAGCGATAAGGGAATTAGATTCATCCCACCCGCTCGCAAAAGCGTTCATATAGGGGGCGTTAATGATGTAAAGCTTAGGCTCAAAATGAAGCTTAGCCTCTTCTAAAAGCTCTAACAAAAGGCGATGGATTTGATTTTCTTTAGAGCTTAAAACCTTGCTTTTATCAATAAGCTTGTATTCATCACCGCTTAACATGATAGAGCTAAAATTTTGGATACAAATAACAATAATAACAAAAGCCACTAAAAACATGACAATAGTGATCGTAGGAAAAATTTGAAAAGTGATGAGTTTAAAAAGGGCTATGCCTAAATCATTAGCGTTGATTCTAATAGCATCCACTAACAACCCAATAAAAGCAAAAATCACGCAATAAGTGGTTAAAACCGCGTTCGTTTTGAGCCTGTTTTGCGCGATAATCTTTTCAAAATTCGTCATTATTTTCTCCTTTCTCATGTTTGATTTCTTTGAGCAACGCGCTCGCATAACTCCCTTTAGGCAAGTAAAATCCCAATTCAAATTGCGCTTTTTCTTTGATGTATTGAGAAGTTATATTTTCTAAAAACACCCAAAAAAACCGCCTGGATCCTAGCGTTTTAGCATGGCTATTTAAAAGGTTATGCTGGAATTCTTTTTCAATTTCTAAACTCAAATTTTTTGCATAAAGAGCTTTTTTGCCGTCTAGTAACCCCGTAGGCACAGCTTCTTTTTTCAAAAACCTTTCGCTTTCTTTTTCTAATTTTAAAGCGTCAAAAAATTTCCCATAAGGGTAATGGCACATCACATCGCCTTCTAGGATTTTAAAGGGGTGGGCTTGGTTTTTAAGGGCTTTTAGGGCGCTTGAATGGACGCTTAAATTTTTTTGTTTAAAAAATTCTAAATTTTCTTTGACGCTAAAATCGCTAATGATTTTACTGATTTCTAACCGTTTGCTTAAAAGCGCGTTAAACAAATAACTTTGATAGCTTGAAATTAAAAAAGCGCTTAGTTTTTGGTGGGCGAATTTCGTTTTATTTTGTAAGATTTTTAACCCTTCTTTGTGGTTATCATTGAACTTCCCGAAGCGTTGCGAGCCAAAGTAATTAGGCATGCCAAACTGCGCGATTTGTTCTAAAACTTGCTCAATCTTTTGAGCGTTTAAGGGGGTCATTTTTTTAAAACGCATAAAAAAGCGATTCCCTTTTAAATGCCCTAATTTGATTTTATTATGATGGTAATTCAAAGACAGGATTTTAAGGTTTCTTTCTTGCAAATTATGCGTATTTTTTTCTAATAAAGGGGCGTATTTTTTAGGGAGTGAGATGAATTGAGTCGTCAGCGCGTTTTTATCTTTCAAGCCCGCATAACCCAATTCAGCGATTTTTACCCCTAAAATTTGAGAAAAAATGTGAAGCATTTCCAAAGTGCTTAAACCGCTTTTCCTCACTTGAATAACGGCATGTTCGCCTGTGTTGCTAAATTCATACAAAGGCACTTCATGCACGCAAAAATCCCTAGCGCTAGAATTGAAATGAAAATCAATGCTCGCATGGTTATAAGCATGCAATAGGGGCATAAAATTTAAATTCATGCTTTGATCCTTGAATTAAACGCCCTTGAAAGCGAGACTGAGTCAATGTTTTCAAAATTCACTCCAGTAGGCACGCCTTGAGCGATTTTAGTGAAAGTGAGGCGGCAATGTTGCAATTTATCTTCAATATAGAGCATTAAAGAATCATTCGCCAAAGTGGGAGGGAAAGCAAAAATGATTTCTTTAATCTTTTCTTTAACCAAGCGTTTTTCTAGGGCGTTAAAATCCACATTTTCTATGGAATTTAGCACATGATAGCGCCCTAAAAAGTCCTTTAAATCTTCTAAAATAAACACATCTCTTGGGTGTAAAACCATGCAAAGCTGGGAATTTTGTCTGCTTTCATCAGAGCAAATCTCACAAATTTCACTCTCGCTGAGCGCGTTACAAGATGCGCATGTTTTAAGATTTTCTAGGGCGTTTTCTAAAGCGTGCGTGAGCTTGAGCGCTAGAAACGGGTTTTCCAAACCCAAATGATACGCCATTTTAAAGGCAGATTTTTTACCCACATTGGGGATTTTTTCTAAACAATCCACTAAATTTAAAAAGTGGTTCAAGCTATTTTTATAAGTATTCATTTTGTTAGTATATCCAACTTGAGTTGAAAGAGATTAAAAGGGCTTTTATTGTTTTTAAAAGAGGGTTTAAGGTGAAAAAGCGCTATAATACGCTATCTCAATTTTAAGGAATAACATGCCACTTATCAATATCAAGCTTGTGCCAGAAAATGGAGGGCCAACAAACGAGCAAAAACAGCAATTGATTGAAGAGGTTTCGGATTTGATGGTTAAGGTGTTAAATAAAAATAAGGCTTCTGTGGTGGTCGTTATAGATGAGATTGATCCAAATAACTATGGTCTTGGAGGCGAGAGCGTTCATCATTTGAGGCAAAAAAACTAAAGAGTCTTTAAAGCTTAAAGGTTGCGGTATGCCAGCCTTTAAAGGGTGCTTGTTTTCCCCTAAAAATTATAAACATAACTCACATTAAACACCACAAGGCGTTTAAAAAAAAGCGAAGTGTTTAACCCTTTGCCATGCGTTTCATAAAAGGAATTGATCGCTAAAGGGATCTTTAAGCCCATTTCAAAGCCGTTATGCCTATTGACATTCACACGAATCCCCAAATTCAAAGAGATTTGAAAAAAACTCGTGTGCATTTTAGCTTGATAACCAGTCAAATAATTGTTGATAAAACCCGTTTGACTCACCCACATGCTCAAACCACTCCCCACCCAAGAACTCCCCGCTAAAGCAAATCCTGCATAAAAACCCACGCTAGAATGTTTTTTTTCGTTGTCAATGAAATTAAAAAGATAGTCTATCCCAAGCCCATAGAGGTGGTTATTCATTTTACCTAAACTAGTAACGCCATTACCCACAAAACCAAAATTAGTGTAGCCATAATCATAGAATAAGTAATAGCGAAACCCTTGATTTTTTTTCTTAGTAAAGAAATGCTTATACCCCACGCTCAAACCTACCCCATACATGCTTGAAATGTTTTTAGAATAACTGGTGGGATCAAGCGCGTTTAAAGAGTTAGAAATTTCAGCGATTTGAGAAGAAAGCGAAGAAAGGATGTTGTTTTGAGATTGAGCGAATTGTGATTCTAAATTTTTTAAGTTTTCTGCCAATTCTAAAGGGTTAGCGGCGGGTTCTTGCATTTTTTCTAACGCTTGAACTAATTTAGGGTTAGATGGAGCGCTATGGCTAAGCACCACTATTTTTTCAATCCCTTCAAGGGTGGATTGGAGGTAGTAAGCTTCAGCTTGCATTTCAGTGGGGGTTAGTTTGGAATGGTTTTTCAAAGCGTTGTTGATGTAGTTAAAGTTATTGGGCATGTTTTTAACTTGACTTTTAACTTGATTGAGTTCATTGATTTGGTTTTGAGCGTTAGAAATGGTTTTAATGCGTTCTTGATTTAAAAAAGGGTTGTTATGCTCAACTGCATGTGCAATGGAATATTCAACGCCCACGCTCGCATACGCCCCATTTTCTTCAGCGCTGCAAAAAGATAAAAATAATAAGGGTAAAGATAAAGGAAATAAGGTTTTTTGAAATTGCATGGGTGATCCTATTATGAATTAGGCTTGTTAAAAATAGGTTTAATGATACCATTAAAAAGCATAGCGCATACCAATATTTCCGGTAATATTTATATCTTTATAATCAAGCCCAAACCTAGCGCCTATGCCGGCATTCACATAAAAGGTTTTGAATAATCTTAGCTCTCCGCCTGTGATAATGCTGGCAAAAGTGTTGTATCTGCCGCCATCTCTATAGCTTAGGGTGTTATTACCAATAAAACGCACCATTTTATCCCCCATAGAATTAATAAATAAGTCTCTGCCCACATCCGCAATCACAAAATAATAAGAGTTTTTATTGAAATAATGCCGACTTTCTAGGGCAAAATTGATCGTTAGAACGGATTTTTTATTAGGGTCAGCATTGGCTCTGAATTGGTTGTAAATAGGATCATCCATAATGCCCCTTAAACCAGACAAACCAATATAATAATAGGCTAAGCCTACTTGGGGTTTAAAAATAACGCTTTTATCTTTAAACATGAAGTCATAGCCATAATTGATTTTAGCGTCAGTCGTCCAAGTGTCGTATCTGTAAGACTGATTGATGATTGAGAGTAGGGGGTCATAGGAGTTGATGAAAGTCTTATTGTATCCCCAAGTCTCATTCAAGCTCATGGTTAATTCGCTTCTTTTGATAAACGCTCGGCTATAAACGCCCATATTGACATTGCTAGAGCCTGATTGAGTGATATTTCCATGAAACCCGCTATACCCATAAGCGGCATAACCCCCCACAATCACGCCCTTAATAAACCTATCATACCCTACATTGATACCATATAAAGTTCCAGTGCCTCCATTAATAAAACTAGCCCCTCCAACTCCTGTCGCCCACACATTATTTTTAACTCTGTTTCTTTGAGAGTATTTTAAAATCACATCCATAGCGTTAGGGATCGCATCAGCGAATCGCTTGTTTTTAAGGGCTTCTAATCGCTCGTGAAAATCAGCACTGGCAAAGGTTGAAGTGTCAGAGAGCTTGGCTAAACGGCTCATTTGTTGCGTGTAGGTGTTGATCTGTAAAATATTAGTGGCATCATTTTTAAAATTAGGGTTAGCGATGACTTCTAAAGTGTTAGCAATATCTCCAGCGATCGTGGTTAAATCTTTTGCGGAGTGGCTCTCTAAATAATAGGGAGCGAATAAAGGGCTTCCTTTAGTTTCAAAGATTTTATTGAGCCAATTAATCGCTTGATTTCCTCCAGCTTGATCAATACTATCCACGCTTTGAGTGCCCTGAATTTGAGCGATGTATTGTTTTAAAGTGGGGGCTTGTAGGTTATTGATAGGATCATTAGAAACAGCGATTTTCACTTTATTATAAAGAATGGAAGTGTAAATGTATTGATTTTGAGAATCCTTAAAGCCTACAACTAAACCGCCATCTTTAATATTCACGGCTTGCCCGTTATAAGTTAAGCCGTTGTCAGTCATCACCATGTGCTTGCCATTAATATCAATGAGCACATAAAGCTTAAGGTAATTATCTAGGCTACTGCCTCCTGTGATTTGGTTGTTATACCCATAATAAATGGCTTTAGCACTATCAATAAGCGTGTAAGTGCCTGCTTCTTTTGAAGAAGTGTTGAATTGGATTAAGGGGTTATTGTCATTAGCCATGATTGTCGCTGCGCCTTGAGCGTTGATAATGGCATGGCTAGCTGAATGGCTGATATTAAACACCAAATCGCCATAGCTGTTAAAATTCCCCATGACATTCAAACCACTGGCGTTAGTGCTTAGAGTCGCTTGTTGGTTTAAGGTGAAATTACCATTAATGTTAGCCGTAGAGTTAGAGGCGTTGTTAAAAGCGTTAGTGATCGTCAAATTATTGGCTTGCAAAGTCGCATTTTCATTAAGATTGAGCGTGCCTATAACGCTGTTATTTTTCACTTGAGACAAATCAATAGCCCCATTAGAAGCGATTGTGCCTAAGAAAGTGAAGTTGTTAGCGCGTACGCTTAAAGATTCATTAGTGGGGGTTACGCTAGAGTTTGTAGAAGAGTTGTTTTTGGTTGTGGGGCAATTGGCTAAATTGATACAAATTTCTCCTTTTTGAACGCTCACATTATTCAAACCCGCATTAAGGCTTAAGCCATTAGTGGCGTTTAGGGTTGTGATATTGATATTAGAAACATCATTGGAAGCAAAAATCAATGCGCCTTGATACTTGCTAAAGTCAATCGTATTATCGCCATTAAAAATAATAGACTTGTTGGCGACAAAATTCAGACTGCCCCCTGTAGCGTTGCTAAAAGAGCTGTTATTGACAAAAACATAGCCATTGCTTAAAAAGTTAAAATACCCTTTTTGCCAAAAATCATGCAAGCCTCTAGGCGATAAAAGAGTGCCTAAATCGTTTTCTTTGAGCGCGTTTTGTAAAGAGAGCGGCAACACGCTCCCTAAACCTTGATTATAAACGCCGCTTAACCCGCCTTGAGAAATAATGTTATTAATGATATTGCTCACTAATCCTTGACTTTCTAGCTTTTCAACCACATCTTGTCCTAAAAACTCGTTCAACAAGTCGTTCGCTACCACGCCGATGTTTTTTTGCAGGCTTGTAGGGGGGTTAGTAATATCTTTTAAAATCACGCCTAAAATAGAGCTTAATTCAGAAGCGTCTATATACCCACCGATAAAATTCAAAAGCCCTTTATCGTCTAGCATGCTTTTTAAAGACTGCTTAGCAAGGTAGTTTTCTATGATGGATGGGGTAACAAAATTGCCAAAAATGCTTAGTTTTTTACTGATAATATTTTGGATTGCATTCATGACCCCACTATTATTCAATAAATCATCTAAATTATTTTGACCTATAAGTTGGCCTAAGGTTTCACTTTGCAAGCTAGTGGGCAATTCCTTACTCAAAGGGCTTAGAGCGTTTTCTATAAAGTTTCCTAAACCGCCGGCTTGCTTGATTTTTTCCATAGCCACTTGACTGAGAACATTCGCTAAATTCCCTTGATTAAAGATTTTATCAATCCCTTTTTGGCCCAAAAGATTAAAGATATTGTCTGTAGCTTGAGCTTCTATATTAGCCTTATTCAACACTAAATTATTAGCGCTTTGAAAGGTTACATCCGCGCTCCCTCCGCTTTCAAAGGCGTTACCACTTCCAAGCGTTCCGGTAATATAAATGCTTTTAGCTTTAAAATCAGCGTTAATGTAGCCTAAATAAGGGGAAGTTGAGCCTAATAATTGCCCCAAGTAAGTGTTTCTAAAAGAAGAACAAGTGGTGCTATCTAGCGCGCAAGGACTGCTATAGCCATTGCCCCCAAACCATATAGAGCTGGTAGAGTTTGTAACATTATCTTGAGTAGCGCCTATAATTAGATTCCCGTTATTAAAGGTTTGATTGATGTTGTCAGTCAAATGGTTGATCGTTTCTAGGAGTGCTTGCTTTTGCGTTTGGGTGATCTTAATCTTGTCTAAGAGTTGCAACACTTCATTGATGTTAGTGATATTGTCTAATTGGTTGGATTCAATCATTTCTTTTAAGGTAGCGGAATTTTGAGAAAGGATCCCTAAAAGCGTTTTTAAATTCTCGCTAGAAAAACCCTTATTGTAGATATTTAAACTATTCAAAGGCTGGTTAAACGGGCTATAAGTGCCTGGGGTTTGAGGCGTTTGAGAGCCTTTAGGGGTGAAAAGACCTTTAATGTTGCTTGTCAAGTAATAAGTGCCTGCTTGATTGTCGCTATAATCATAGCTATAACCGGTAGGATTTTGCTTAGAAGCTTGGTAATTATAAAGCTCAGGAGCGATATTAAAAATAGTGTTAGAAGCCGAGTTAGGGTTATTTAAAACTTCTATGGTTAAATCCCCATTTTTAATGCTCTCTTGAATGATTTGAGAAGAATTGAGAGGGTTTATAAACGACCAAGTTTGAATGTTGTTATTATCGCTATAGGTAGCGTTTTGGATTTTCATGCCATAAAAAAGGATTTTTTCATAGCCATTAGCCCCACTAATGCCAGTGATCCCTTTTTGAGCGTTTAGGATGTTGTAAGTTACAGATTTTGTGATGTTGTCAAAAATATTGATGTCAGATAAATTAATATCCCCATTACTCCCTAAAACAAACTGCCCGCTAACGCTCATTAAAGCCTTAGTTAAAGAGGGCGTATAACCATTAAAATTTAACGCTCCATTAGCCGTAAGGTTGTTAAAATTCAATGAGCTTGCGCTGTCAAAATTAAAGCTTGCTGTATCAATAGTCGTGTTGCCTCCAAAATCAGCTTGGCTTGTGCCTTGAAAATTGATATTAGCGTTTAAAGAGCTTGTGTTACTAGCCGATAAAACGCTATCGTCTAAATTGATAGTGGTGTTGTTTGAAAAACTAGCACTAGAAGCGTTGAGTTTGCTACTAGCGTTAAGACTGAGTGTCCCGCCATTAAAAAAGAGGCTATTAAAGGCCGCTTGACTCCCGTTATAAATATTGAGACTCGCTTGATTGTTAAAAGCGCTCGTGCCACTCGCATTCAAAACGCTTTGATTGTCTAAACTTAAATTAGAATTATTGTCAAGCGTTAAAGAATTTTTAAAAGCGGCTTGACTTTTATTGCCAAGCGTGATATTGGCGTTGTTTTGCAAGGTTGTATCGTCATTAAAATTCAACAAACTTTGAGAGCTAAGCGTAAAATTCGTGTTGCCTAAAAGCTGTGTCGTAGCGTTAAAATTGCTTGTCCCCCTAGAATACAAGACATTAAAAACCGCTTGCGTGTTGTTGAAAATAAGGCTATTAGCCTGCAAATTATAGATCGCTCCACCATTCAAACGAGAATTGACAAAGCTTAAAGAATTAGAAGCGTTAGCGCTGATAGTGCTTGATCCTCCAGGGTTTGTAAAGCCGCTGAACGAAGCGTTAGAAAAGGAAATGTTCTTAGCCGTGAAACTGAATTTCCCCCAAGTCATATCGCTAAAACTAGAATTGGTTACGCTGATATTATTTAGAGCGTCAAAAGCGGCATAGGAATGCTGACTGGCCCCTGTTTGAATCATTTTAGTAACGGTTTCAGCGTCATTATAATTCAAGCCATCCATAGTGATATTATCGCTTGCTTTAAAGGTAATGTTCGCTCCCCCACCATCTGAATTTGAAACGCCTTCACCGGTTTTAAAATTATTGGTCAAATAGATGTTAGCCGCATTAAAAGTTCCCGTGATATAGCCAAAGCCTCCATGCCCTATCCAAATCAACCCATTATCATTCACGCTCTCTGTGTTATTCCCTATGATCAAAGTGCCATTTTGGATATTCACGCCAAAACTTCTTCCAAACAAATTGGCTGTATAAGTGCTGAGCGTGTTGCCGTTTTGACCGCTCTGTCCTGAAAGGTTAGGATCGATATAATAAATGCCTTTGTTTGAGTAGGTTTTGTTTTGAAGCCAATAAACCCCACTCCACACATTCGTTGTGGGTAAATTTTGAGTAGGGGGTGTGGGCGTTGGTGAAACTTTATTAGGGGGAGTGTTTGGCGCTGTGTGTTTTGTAGGAGTGGGTGTAGGGCTTGGTGTGGGGCTTGTAGGCTTAGCGTTAGCTATCGCTTGTTTCAATCCCTCTTGTTCAGCGTTAAAAGTCTTTTCTTCGTTCTGTAAGGTTTGTTCATCTTGTTGCTCTTGTTTTTGAGCTTGATTGAAAGCTTGTTCACTAAAGCCTGTGGTGGAGTTGGCTAATTGTTTGAGCTTGTCTAAATCTCCTTGTAACGCTTGTTCATCTTGAGCGATTTGTTGGTTGGTGTTTTCTAAACCTTGAGCGTCTTTAGCGATAGTAGTATTTTTGCTTTGAGTGTAGCTTGTATCATTGCTTGCGATCGTTTTATCGCTAGTCGCACCATTCAAAGCATTTTGGGAATGAGCTACATCCTCTTGATAGGTTTGTTGGGCTTGTTGTTGTAAATCGTCTCCTAAAAATTGGGTAATGATAGATTGTTTGTTAAAGGTTTCTTGTAAGGTTTCATCTTGCCCATTAATATCAAAGGTTACATCATAAGTGTTATTGCCCACTTCAACATGGCTAATAGCCTTATCGCCCTTATAGTTGATTAGATCCCACAAATAGCTTTGATAAACCCCATATTGGATCGCCCCGTTTGTGGTGAGAATGTCATAGGTTTGATTGCTATTAAGGGTTTGATTGAGGTTAAAAACCGCATCAGAACCAAAAGACACGCTACCTTTAAGGCTAGCAAAAGGCGAACTTGAATTCAAAGTGTTGATGCCTGAGAAACTCACCTTATTCGTATTAAAGCTATAAGCACCTTGATTGAAGGTGTTGTTATTAAAGCTAGCGTTATTATTAAAATTATAAGTGCCTTGATTGAAATTGCTGTTTTCAAAAGTGGATTGGGTGCTATTAAAGTGATAAGTGCCTTGATTGAAACTACTATTATTAAAGCTTGAACTTGCACTGTTACTAAAATTATAAGTGCCTTGATTGAAGTTTGTTTGATTAAAGGAGATGGTGCTGTTATTACTATTACCGCTGAAATTAAAGCCCCCATCAGTGTCATCTTTAAAGCTAGAGCCACTCACCTTGATATTAGAGCCTTTAAAATTCATGTAAGATTTTTGCGTCCCTGCATCGTTATTATCAAAACTCGCTTGATTGATAGTGAGGTTATTAGTTGCATTGAAATTGAGCGTGGCCCCACCACCATCAGAATAGGAGTTTCCGGTTGTTAAATGGCTAGAATTAAAATTAATCGTTTGAGCGTCATAAGTTCCCGTGATATAGCCGACATCACCTCCATTAATACCTGTGCCTCCAAAGCGGATATTCCCCCCTATATCAAGCGTGCCGTTATTGAATTTTTGCGTGAAACTAGCCCCACCAGCGCTATAAGTGGTAAGAGTGTTTAAATAATAAGTCCCAGAGCCTTGAGCGCTACTAAAAAGACAATAGGAGTTGTGCGTGGGTGAATTAGGACCGCTTTCAATATTGTCATGATAACCTGACCACCATGACCAATAACGGCATTCGCTAGCCCTTAGGTGGGATAATCCCCCTAACGCTCCTATCAATAAAATCGAAGCTTTTAAAAAAGATTTGTTTTTATTAGAGAGCTTTTTAATGGATTTTGTTTTTTTATGGCATTTTAAGGGCTTTTCACGCTTTAAGATTTGATTCAATTTGAAAAATTTCTTTGAGATCTTATTCAATTTGAAAGATCCCTTTGAAATAAACCTAGAAATCAATTTGGCCTTTTTAAACGCCATTTAAAACTCCAATCGTTTTTTAAATCCCACATTATACAACTTGATGTTAAACAAACTCAAAAAGATTCGCAAAATGACTTAATAATGATACATAAACTGCGCCATATCCACCAAACGATTAGAATACCCCCATTCATTATCATACCACCCCATGATTTTGACCATATTCTCTAGCGTGAAAGTCAAATCAGGCGCGATGATAACGCTATGCGGATTAGAAATGAAATCAGAACTCACCCTTTCTTTCAAATCTATCTCTAACACGCCTTTTAAAACCCCTTTGGAAGCTGTAATCAATAAATCGTTGATCGGCTCTTTAAAGGCCTTTTTTTCTAAAAACAAACTCAAATCTATCATGGACACATCAAGGCTAGGCACTCTCACGCTATGCCCATGCATTTTGTTTTTGAGATTGGGTAACACTTTATGCAAAGCTAGAGCGGCTTTAGTGGTGGTGGGGATAATGTTGCTTGCAGCCGCTCTTGAGCGCCGTTTGTCCAAAGGGTGGGCCAAATCAATGAGTTTTTGATCGCTCGTGTAGCTATGAATGGTCGTTAGCATGCCCTCTTTAATATTAAAAGCTTTATCTAAAATAGCGCAAATGGGCGCGATAGCGTTAGTCGTGCAAGAGGCGTTAGAAACAATGGCCTGGTTTTGATAGCAAAAATGATTGACCCCATACACTAAAGTGGGGTATTGTTTTTCATCGTATTCGCCCATAAAAGGAGCGGATAACAGAACCTTTTTAGCCCCAAGCAAAAGGTAATTTTCTAGTGTTTTAGGCTCTAAAAACTTCCCTGAACACTCTATGATAACATCCACGCCCTTCAAGTCTTTGATGCTATTAAAAACAGGGATTTCTAACGAGCCGATAATAAGCTTGTAATTAGAGTAACGCACTTCTTTAAAAAGCAGCCCATGCACGCTGTCATGCTCTAAAAGATAAGCGAGAATTTCCCAGTTAGCAGGGTCATTGATGCCTATTACTTCTAGTTGAGGGTTTGTATCATTGCGCTCTAGAATCGCTCTTAAAACGCATCTCCCAATGCGGCCAAATCCATTGATAAAAATTTTCATCGTAACTATTATCCTATTTTCAGACTTCAATTTCAATTTTAGGGGGTTTTGTTTGGTATTTTACTACATTTTGCGCTATTATATTGGACCTAGCTGTAGGTTAATTAAAATTATTTATTGAGTTGAAATCAAGGAGTAAAACATGGCATTGTATGACAGAGCTAATTCTCGTAACGCGTATGCAGAAGATTCTGTGTTGCATGAAAGCGAGCTGGTAAGTTTTGTTAAAACGACTTACAAGTTCTTTGCGGGCAGTTTGTTATTAGCGACTATCGGGGCGTTACTGGGTTTAATGAATTTTCAAGCCGTAGTGCAGTATAAATGGGTATTTTTTATCGCTGAAATTGCGGCGTTTTTTGGTTTGATGTTTTCTAAATCCAAACCCGGATTGAATCTATTCATGCTGTTTGCTTTCACTTCATTATCAGGGGTTACTTTGGTGCCTTTGTTGGGTATGGTGATTGCAAAAGCTGGTTTAGGAGCGATTTGGCAAGCTTTGGGCATGACGACTATTGTTTTTGGTTTGATGAGCGTGTATGCCCTTAAAACTAAAAACGATCTAGCGAATATGGGTAAAATGCTTTTTATCGCTTTGATTGTGGTGGTGGTGTGTTCGCTTATTAACTTGTTTTTGGGTAGCCCCATGTTCCAGGTTGTCATTGCGGGAGCGAGTGCGATTTTATTCAGTCTTTATATCGCTTATGACACCCAAAACATCGTTAAAGGCATGTATGATAGCCCCATTGATGCGGCGGTGAGCTTGTATTTAGACTTTTTGAATGTCTTCATTTCCATCTTGCAAATCATTGGTATTTTTTCAGACAGAGACAAATAGTTTGAAAAAATAGGGAGGGGATACCACGCAAAAACCTAATAAAAATATTTTAAAATATTGATAACGCTTCGTTTTATATTCTTTCTTTAAGGATTGGTTATGCCTAAACGCACCGATATTTCCAACATTCTACTGATAGGCTCAGGCCCTATTGTGATCGGGCAAGCTTGTGAGTTTGACTACTCAGGGACTCAAAGTTGTAAAACCTTAAAATCTTTAGGTTATAGAGTGATCTTAATCAATTCTAACCCAGCCACCGTGATGACTGACCCTGAATTTTCTCATAAAACCTATATCCAACCCATCACTGGAGAAAATATCGCCGCTATCATTAAAAAAGAAAAGATTGACGCTATTTTACCCACAATGGGCGGGCAAACCGCTTTGAATGCGGTCATGCAAATGCACCAAAGGGGCATGTTAGAAGGCGTGGAACTTTTAGGGGCTAAGATTGAAGCGATTAAAAAAGGCGAAGACAGGCAGGCTTTCAAAGAGGCGATGTTAAAAATCGGGATGGATTTGCCTAAAGGGCGTTACGCTTATAACGAGTTAGAAGCCCTAGAAGCCATTAGTGAAATTGGTTTTCCAGCTATTATTAGAGCGAGTTTCACGCTGGCTGGGGGAGGGAGTGGGGTCGCTTATAATATTGAAGAGTTTCAAGAATTGGCTAAAAACGCCCTAGACGCTTCGCCCATTAATGAAATTTTGATTGAAGAGTCCTTGTTGGGGTGGAAAGAATATGAAATGGAAGTCATACGAGACAGCAAGGATAATTGCATCATTGTGTGCTGCATTGAAAACATTGATCCCATGGGCGTTCATACCGGCGATAGCATCACGATCGCTCCAAGCCTCACCTTAACCGATAAAGAATACCAACGCATGCGCGATGCGAGCTTTGCGATTTTGAGAGAAATTGGCGTGGATACGGGCGGGAGTAATGTGCAATTTGCGATCCACCCAGAGACTTTAAGAATGGTTGTGATTGAAATGAACCCACGAGTGAGCCGCAGCTCCGCGCTAGCCTCAAAAGCGACCGGGTTTCCTATTGCAAAAGTGGCTACCATGCTTGCGGTGGGTTTTAGCTTAGATGAAATTAAAAACGATATTACCAACACCCCGGCGAGCTTTGAGCCTAGTTTGGATTATATCGTGGTGAAAATCCCTCGCTTTGCGTTTGAAAAATTTGCCGGTGTTTCTAGCACTTTAGGGACTTCTATGAAAAGCATTGGCGAAGTGATGGCGATAGGGGGGAATTTCTTAGAAGCCTTACAAAAAGCGTTATGCTCTTTGGAAAATAATTGGCTAGGGTTTGAATCGTTAAGCAAAGATTTAGAAGCGATAAAAAAGGAAATCCGCCGGCCCAATCCCAAGCGCTTGCTCTATATCGCTGATGCGTTCAGGTTGGGCGTTTCTGTAGATGAAGTGTTTGAATTATGCCAGATTGACAGGTGGTTTTTATCTCAAATCCAAAAGCTAGTCAAAGCAGAAGAGGGCATCAATTCTAGCGTTTTAACGGATGCCAAAAAATTAAGAGGGCTTAAAAATTTAGGCTTTAGCGATGCTAGGATTGCCGCTAAAATCAAAGAAAATGACAATTTAGAGGTGAGTCCTTTTGAAGTGGAATTAGCTAGATCTAATTTACAAATTGCGCCCAATTTTGAAGAAGTGGACACTTGCGCGGCGGAGTTTTTATCGCTCACGCCTTATTTGTATTCCACCTATGCCCCCAATCCTTTGCCCCCTATTGAAAACAAACAAGAAAAACAAGAAAAGAAAATCCTAATCATAGGCTCTGGGCCTAATCGCATCGGTCAAGGCATTGAATTTGATTATTGTTGCGTGCATGCGAGCTTTGCTTTGAAAGATTTGAACATTAAAAGCGTCATGCTCAATTGCAATCCAGAAACGGTGAGCACGGATTATGATACGAGCGATACGCTCTATTTTGAACCCATTCATTTTGAGTGCGTGAAGAGCATCATTCAAAGGGAGCGAGTGGATGGCATTATCGTGCATTTTGGGGGACAAACCCCTTTAAAACTCGCTAAAGATTTGGCTAAAATGCAAGCCCCCATTATTGGCACGCCTTTTAAGGTGATTGACATTGCAGAAGACAGGGAAAAGTTTTCCCTCTTTTTAAAAGAGCTTGACATCAAGCAGCCTGAAAACGGCATGGCTAAGAGCGTTGATGAAGCTTATAGCATCGCTAATGTGATTGGCTTCCCTATTATCGTGCGCCCTAGTTATGTGCTAGGCGGCCAACACATGCAAATTTTAGAAAATATTGAAGAACTGCGCCATTATTTAGAAAGCGTTACGCATTCTTTAGAGATTAGCCCTAAAAATCCGCTCCTCATTGATAAGTTTTTAGAAAAAGCGGTGGAATTAGATGTGGATGTTATTTGCGATAAAAAAGAGGTCTATATTGCCGGCATTTTACAGCATATTGAAGAAGCCGGAATCCATTCAGGCGATTCGGCGTGCTTTATCCCTTCCACTCTAAGGGCTGAAATTTTAGATCAAATTGAGCGAGTGAGCGCGAAAATCGCTCTGCATCTAGGTGTAGTAGGGCTATTGAATATCCAATTTGCTGTTTATGAAAATTCGCTGTATTTGATTGAAGTCAATCCCAGAGCCAGCCGAACCGTGCCTTTTTTAAGCAAGGCTTTAGGCGTTCCTTTAGCCAAAGTAGCGACTAGGGTTATGGTGTTAGAAGATTTGAAAGAAGCCTTGAAGTTTTATGATAAAAAAAATATCGTAGAATATTCTAAAGGCGTTTATAAGCCTAAAATGCCCCATTTTGTGGCTTTAAAAGAAGCGGTTTTCCCTTTTAATAAACTTTATGGATCGGATTTGATTTTAGGGCCTGAGATGAAAAGCACTGGCGAAGTGATGGGGATTGCTAGATCTTTAGGGCTTGCATTTTTTAAGGCTCAAACGGCTTGCTTTAACCCCATTAAAAACAAGGGGCTTATTTTTGTTTCTATTAAAGATAAGGATAAAGAAGAAGCATGCGTTTTAATGAAGCGATTGGTTCAGTTAGGTTTTGAATTGTGCGCCACAGAAGGCACGCATAAGGCTTTGGAAAAAGCTGGGGTGAAGTCTTTAAAAGTGCTTAAAATCTCTGAGGGCCGCCCCAATATCATGGATTTAATGATGAATGGGGAAATCAGCATGGCTATCAACACTAGCGATCACAAATCTCAAGATGACGCCAAACTCATTCGCGCTTCTGTGCTTAAAAACCATGTGAGTTATTTCACGACTTTAAGCGCGATAGAAGTCTTACTTTTAGCGTTAGAAGAAAGCTCTCAAAAAGACGAGTTGTTAGCCTTACAAGATTATTTAAAGTAATTTGATGGCGTTAGTGTATCTCGTTCAAAGCGATACTACTATAGGACTGCTTTCTAAAGACAGCGAAAAGCTCAACGCCTTAAAAAATCGCCCTAAAAACCAAAGCGTTTTAATAGAAAGCGCTGATTTTAGCACCTTAAAAAGCCTAGTGCGCGCGCCCAATGCGTTTAAAAACCTCATTAGAAGAAGCGCTAAAACCACTTTTATTTACCCTAACTCTAAAGCCGTTCGTGTAATTAGGGGCAGGCATGGGGATTTTTTAAAGCGTTTTAAAACGCTCTATAGCACCTCAGCCAACCTCACCCAATGCGCTTATGATAAAGAAATCGCTTCCAATCTCGCAGATGTCATTGTGAGCGATGAAAGGGGTTTGTTTGAAAGCGCTAGTTCTAAAATATTCAGGCTTTATAAAAATAAAAAAGTGAGGGTGAGGTAGAAAAGACCTTTCGCATTCTGCGCGTTTTGAAAGGGGTTTTTGTGGGATTTTTCTAAAAGTTTATCATTTGTTTATCAAAAATGGCTAGCTCTTTTAAGGTGATTGTAATATTTTTTTGATTATAATAACACCTTTATTTTTTAAGAGAAATTATTATCATATTTAGGATTTTAAGAATGAATGACAAGCGTTTTAGGAAATATTGTAGTTTTTCTATTTTTTTGTCCTTATTAGGCATGTTTGAATTAGAGGCCAAAGAAGAAGAAAAAGAAGAAAGAAAGACAGAAAGGAAAAAAGAAAAGAACGCCCAACACACTCTAGGTAAGGTTACCACTCAAGCGGCTAAAATCTTTAATTACAACAACCAGACAACCATTTCAAGTAAGGAATTAGAAAGAAGGCAAGCCAACCAGATCAGCGACATGTTTAGAAGAAACCCCAATATCAATGTGGGCGGTGGCGCAGTGATAGCGCAAAAAATTTATGTGCGCGGTATTGAAGACAGATTGGCTAGGGTTACGGTGGATGGCGCGGCGCAAATGGGCACGAGCTATGGGCATCAAGGCAATACGATCATTGATCCTGGAATGCTCAAAAGCGTGGTGGTTACTAAGGGGGCGGCTCAAGCGAGTGCGGGGCCTATGGCTTTGATTGGCGCGATCAAAATGGAGACTAGGAGCGCGAGCGATTTTATCCCTAAAGGCAAAGACTACGCCATAAGTGGGGCTGCAACTTTTTTAACCAACTTTGGGGACAGGGAAACCATTATGGGCGCTTATCGTCATAATCATTTTGATATGCTTTTGTATTACACGCACCAAAATATTTTTTATTATCGTGATGGGGATAACGCGATGAAAAATCTTTTTGACCCTAAAGCGGATAATAAAGTTACAGCAAGCCCTAGCGAGCAAAACAATGTGATGGCTAAGATCAATGGTTATTTGAGCGATAGAGATACCTTAACGCTCAGTTATAACATGACTAGAGATAACGCTAATCGCCCTTTAAGAGCGAATTTTACAGGCACTTTTTTACCCTATTCTTGCGGTGATTTCAACGCTTTCCCTAACGAGAAAAACCCTAGCGATTGTTTGTTTGAAAATGACGCCAGTTTGTTTAAAACTTATAGCGTCAATTTAGTGCATAACGTGAGCTTGAATTATGAAAGGGAAGGGGGGAGTCGCTTTGGCGATCCTAAATTAAAAATCAATGGCTATACAAGCATCAGGAATGTCCAAATTGATCCGCTTTTTAAGCCTAACGATATAGCGGCTAGTGTTCCTTTCACCCCAAACCCAAAACGTGGCGAAGAGAATGAATGCGTGGCGCAAGGGGGTATTTATAACGCTCTTAAACAAACTTGCTCCATCACTTTTAAAAGCCTTGGAGGGGGTTCTGTGGTGGCTAATAAAAATTTATTCATCATCAATTCCGGGTTCAATGCGAACGTGATCCACACCATAGATCATAAAAATGACAATCTTTTGGAATACGGGTTGAATTACCAAAACTTAACCACTTTTGATAAAGCGATCCCCAATAGCGAATTAGTCAAACCCGGCGATGCCCCTGATGCGTGCTTAAGGGTTATGGGCCCTGATGATCCTAACATGAACGGGCGCTGCCAACGAAATGGCGCTACGGCGAATGTGGTTGGGGTGTATGCGCAAGCGAATTACACCTTGCATCCTATGGTAACTTTAGGGGCAGGGACTCGTTATGATGTCTATACTTTAGTGGATAAAGACTGGCAATTGCATGTAACTCAAGGGTTTAGTCCTAGCGCGGCTTTAAACGTCTCGCCTTTAGAAAATTTGAATTTCAGGCTTTCTTACGCGTATGTAACCAGAGGCCCTATGCCTGGAGGTTTGGTGTGGATGCGTCAAGACAATTTACGCTACAACCGCAATTTAAAGCCAGAAATTGGGCAAAATGCGGAATTTAACACCGAATACAGCAGTCAGTATTTTGATTTCAGAGCCGCCGGTTTTGTCCAATTGATTTCTAATTACATCAATCAATTTTCTTCAACGCTTTTTGTAACCAACTTGCCCGCGCAAGATATTATTTATGTGCCGGGTTATGAAGTTTCAGGGACGGCTAAATACAAGGGCTTTTCTTTAGGCTTGAGCGTGGCGCGATCATGGCCTTCTTTAAAGGGGCGTTTGATCGCTGATGTGTATGAATTGGCGGCTACGACAGGCAATGTGTTTATTTTAACGGCAAGCTATACAATCCCACGCACCGGCCTTAGCATCACTTGGCTTTCACGCTTCGTTACGGATTTGAGTTATTGCTCTTATAGCCCTTATCGTAACGGCCCTACGGATATTGACAGACGGCCTAGCGATTGCCCTAAAACCCCCGGGATTTTTCATGTGCATAAGCCCGGCTATGGGGTGAGCAGTTTTTTTATCACTTACAAGCCTACTTATAAAAAACTCAAAGGGTTGAGCCTGAATGCGGTGTTTAACAATGTTTTTAACCAACAATATATTGATCAAGCAAGCCCGGTGATGAGCCCTGATGAACCCAATCAAGACAAATACGCAAGGGGCATGGCAGAGCCTGGCTTTAACGCTAGATTTGAAATTTCTTATAAGTTTTAATAATGGATCTAAAAATGAGGATTTCATGGGTAGCGGATCTAATCAAAAATAAAACATTCTTTAGAAGTAACAAATATATGATTTTAATCCTTTAATTTTAAACCAATTTACAATGAAGGGTTATTTTTTGTAAAATAGGGTTGTGGGTTTTAATTAATATTTTAACTTCATGCTATTTTTTTTTTTTGATTATAATTATAATCTCAACAAAAAAGATCATACAATTAAAATTAGGGAGAGTTTAGTGAGGCAAGAAAAGTATTTTTTGACTTCTTCTTTATCGCTTTTATCGTTTTTATTATGTCCTGTAGAAGCTTTTGATTATCGGTTTAGTGGTCGTGTGGAGAATTTTTCTAAGATTGGTTTTAACAATTCTCAAATCAATACTAAAAAAGGGATTTATCCTACTGAAAGTTTTATAGATATTGTTACTTTAGCGCAAGTCAAAGTCAATTTACTCCCTAAAGGCATTGAAAATCATAGGCTCTCTGTTTCTTTGGGTGGGGCGATTGCAGCCATTCCTTACGATAAGACTAAATATTATATTAACCAAGCTAATGGGAAGGTTTTTGGCTCAATTGTAGAGAATTTCATTGGGGGCTATCATGGATACTTTTTCAATAAGTATCTTGGCCCTGCTTATGCGGGGACTTCTCAATCAGCGAGCTATCATGCAAGGCCTTATGTGGTGGATACCGCTTTTTTACGATACGATTACAAAGATGTTTTTGGGTTTAAAGCGGGGCGTTATGAAGCGAATATTGATTTTATGAGCGGATCGAATCAGGGGTGGGAAGTGTATTATCAGCCCTATAAGACTGAGACGCAAAGGTTAAGGTTTTGGTGGTGGAGTTCTTTTGGGAGAGGTTTAGCGTTCAACTCTTGGATTTATGAGTTTTTTGCGACGGTGCCTTATTTGAAAAAGGGAGGCAATCCTAGTAACAGCAACGATTTCATCAATTATGGCTGGCATGGGATCACCACGACTTATTCTTATAAAGGTTTAGACGCTCAATTTTTTTATTATTTTGCGCCTAAGACTTATAACGCTCCCGGTTTTAAGCTAGTCTATGACACGAATAGGAATTTTGAAAATGTGGGCTTTCGCTCTCAAAGCATGATCATGACAACTTTCCCTTTATACTATAGGGGGTGGTATAACCCAGAGACAAACACTTATAGTTTAGAAGACAGCACGCCTCATGGATCGTTGTTGGGGAGGAATGGCGTTACTTTGAATATCCGCCAGGTTTTTTGGTGGGATAATTTCAACTGGTCCATTGGCTTTTATAACACCTTTGGCAATTCGGACGCTTTTTTAGGCTCTCACACGATGCCAAGGGGGAATAACACTTCCTATATCGGTAGTGAAATCTCCATAACGACTAGGCATGCCGGAATGATTGGCTATGATTTTTGGGACAATACGGCTTATGATGGGCTGGCTGATGCGATCACTAACGCGAACACTTTCACTTTTTACACTTCTGTTGGAGGGATCCATAAGCGTTTTGCATGGCATGTTTTTGGGCGCGTCTCTCATGCGAATAAAAATGCGTTAGGGCAAGTGGGGAGGGCTAATGAATACTCCTTGCAATTCAATGCGAGCTATGCGTTCACTGAATCGGTTCTCCTTAACTTTAGGATCACTTATTATGGGGCTAGGATCAATAAAGGGTATCAAGCAGGGTATTTTGGAGCGCCCAAATTCAATAACCCTGATGGCGATTTTAGCGCTAATTACCAAGACAGAAGTTACATGATGACCAACCTCACGCTGAAGTTTTGATTTCCAATCACAGCAAGTTAAAAACACTCCAAGGCATTTTTTAAAATCTGATACTTTGCGTGGCTCGTTTTGTGAAGTGATTAAACGCTAAAGCGATTGGGCTTTCTCGGCTGATGTTGGGGGAGAGTTTGGTTCTTGTTCTGTGTGCCTAATGGATTTTACAGAGTTTGAGCTCCAACGCATTCCTTACAGCTCTCACGCATCATATCTATAAAGGCGTAACTTTGCGCGCTTCCTACGCTAAATACAAATGTATGGGGGTATCATATTACAAATTAGCGGCATTCACCCCAAACACTAAAGATGTTTAGGATTTCTGCTTAGGGGTTTTAAAAGCGGTTTTCTTGGGTTAGGGGGGATTTAGTTTTGGGGTGGGTTTCAAAATATCTCCTATCCCCTTAAAAAATGGGTTTTACTATAAAATTTTAGAATGATAAAACAAAGTTTTAAACCACAGAAATCCTAAATATCTTTAGCGTTTGAGTGTTTTCACCATTAAAATATAAAAGAGCTTGCGCAAGCAAATTTTTTAAGCGTTATTAGTAGGGGGGTTAATCTCAACATTTAATAAATATTTTGGGTTGTTTTTCTAAGTATAAAAATTTTGAAGCGCTAAAGCTTTTTAAAAGTTTTTAATCAAGCGTTTTAAAATCTCAATAAGCCTTGAGCGTTAAGCTTTTGTGAATGCTAGCTTTTAATCAAGCGTTCTTATTTTTAAGCGTTCTTTTAGGGGGGTTAATCCCATTATTTGACAACATTTGATAGGGATTTTAGGTTGTTTTTAAAATGGGGGTTAAAGGGTTAAAATCAAAGCCTATAAAAGGCCTTGAGCTTTTTTAGAAGGCGTAGCCATAGACCCAATACACGCTATAAGGGCGGAAGTATTTCACTTCAGCGCCGCCAGCTTTATAGTAAGTGTTGTAAATCGTAGGGATTTGCACACCGATTTCTATAGAATGCTGGTTATGGCTTTTCAAGTCTTTTTTCAAGATACCAAAGTTCATGCGTAGCCCCACATCAAACAAGAATTGGAATTTCGTCGCTGTAGGTCTGCTCGCAAGTTGAGGGCTGTTTCTTAGCGTGCTGATGTAAGTATCCCCTGCGAGTTGGATCCCCCCAAAGAAGCCCGCATTAAGACTTCGGCTACCAAAAGAGCGGCTAAACACATTGTAAAGCACATCAGTCCCCACCCCATAAGTGAGCAGATTGACTTGATTGTAAGTGGGGCCATTACCCACGCCCGCGCCATTATAGCTGAAGAAGCCGTAGTAGCGTAAGCCCACATTCTTGTTTTCCCCGAAGAATTGCTTATAACCGATTTTAGTGATAAACCCGTTAAACGCATTCACTTGAGAGCTGTTACCAGCAGCGAAATTCCCAAGCCATGGGTTAGCTTTAAGCTCGTTGTTTAGAGCGGTAACTTTAGCCAAAGTGTTTGTGGTGTTGTTTAACAGTTGGGTAGAGCGCGCTTGATCAATATTCCCGCCATAGCTCACTTGATAGCCTGTTGAATTGCTGATGTTAGCGTTGTTGGCTAGCGTTAAAGCGTTTTGAGAATTATTGACGATGTTTTGCACCAAGCTAGTGAATTCCTTAGCGCTCAAATCATTCCCGGCGTTAGCGGAGTTGAAAACATGTTGCGCTAAAGCGGCATCCAAAAACGCTGCGGCAGCCCCGCTATCACCGCTTGGCCCCATAGTGATTGAAGCTTGCTTTAGGATATAAGCGATTTGTTGAGCGGTAACACCATTCCCATAATCTTTACTAGTGTTGTTCTGAAAAATCCCACCCGCTTGGTTATTGGCGTTTAAGAAGGAGTTCATGTAAGTCAAATAAACGCTAGCGGTGTTAAGCTCACTGAGCTGATTGGAGAGATTTTGGCTCGTGGTGTTGTTGTCGCCTTGAAAGATGTTCTTGCTGATGTTTTGACTCAAAGTTTTGATAGAGCCAACCATTTCGTTATAAAGAGCCAGGTTACCTTGGAAACAAGGGCTATTGCTAGTAGTAGCAGCAGCTGCGGCCGCACCACCACTACTACCATTATTAGTAGCACCACATTGTGTGATGTTAGTAGTGTTCAAAGTGGGATACAAATCAATCAAATTGCCTAATTGGTTCATAAAGAGGTTGCCCAAAGTCCCGGCGACATTGCCTCCTGTGCTTGCAATATTGGTATTGGCGTTGTTTGTCGTATTAGAGTTTAACAAGCCGGCTAATTCTTCGGCTTTGATTTTACCCGGGTTTTTCACTTGTTGGACCACCTGACCTAATTCATACCCAAAGGTCATAAAGCCCCCATCTTCTTCAGCGCCCACTGGATTGAAGCTCAAGCTTAACGCTAGGCTTAAAGGGGCTAAGAATCTTACTTTTTGAGATTGTGTCATTAAATTTTCCTTAATCATTTTGAATGGCTTTAAATTTTGTTTCATGTTTGTCTCTTCCCCCCTTTCTTAGAATGAATACCCATAAGACCAATAAACGCTATAAGGACGGAAATACTTCACGGTAGTCCCTGCGGATTTGTAATAAGTGTTATAAATCGTAGGCACCACCACGCCAAATTCCACCGTGTGCTGGTTGTGGCGGTTGGATTTCCCATCCAACTTACCGAAGTTCATCCTCATACCGAAGTCAAAGAGGAACTGGAAGTGCGTGTTATTGATTTTGCCATGCAATTTCACATTGGGGTCATCTCTTAGCGTGGATTGGAAGGTCTCACCGGCTAATTGGATACCGCTAAAAAAGCCCATATCCACAGAGCGGTTTTGATAGGAGCGGCTAAAGATGTTATACAACACATCAGTCCCCACCCCATAAGTGTATAACCCTACATTATTTTGAGTGGATCTAAAGCCCACGCTCGCTCCGTTATAAGAAAAGAAACCATAATAGCGCAAACCGATATTCCTTTTCTTCCCGAAGAATTGCTTATAGCCCACTTTAGTGTAAAACCCGTTTAAAATATTCGTTGAACGGCTGTTCCCGGCTCTGAATTGGGGCAAGTAAGGCATGCTTCTTACTTGATTGTTGAGCGCGTTGATTTTATCCAAAGTTACTTGCGCGTTATAAAGAGCGTTAGGGAGCTGGCTAGCACGCCCTTGCACAGCGTTAGCTTGGTTGAAATTTATCCCAGCGTTATTAACCGCGCTCCCGCTAATGGTGTTTTTAGTGAGCTCGTTATAAACCGCTTGAGATTGATCAATAATGCCTTGCACCAAACCTGTAAAAACGGCCGAATTGAACTCCTTATTCCCAATGTTGGCGGCTACGGCAGAGTTGAAAGCTTCTAAGAGCAATTCATCTTGCTTGAGCAAGTTCGCTGCGTTATTTAAGATATTTTGTTGGCCTTGAAGGTATTGGATGGCTTGTGTGGAGTAAGTTTGACCATCTGAACCAGTCGCACCATTAGCACCACTAGTAGTAGCAGTCCCATTCTTCTCTAAAGCCTTATTCATCGCATTAAAAAACACATTCCCTGCGTTCAAGTAGGTGAGCTGTTGTTGCATGTTAGGGAAATTGGTGTTCGTGCCGTAGTTAGTCTGGCTGCCGATCGTGCTTAAAATCCTGTCAGTCAAGCTAGGGAGCCAGTAATAGCCCGCAGCGGTACAAGCGCTTTGAGTGTTAAGAGTTGAGCCACCGGCCGTTCCTGCAGCCGCGCAAGTCCCACTGCCTACCGCACCACTTAAAAGAGCGTTCGCGGACACATCGTTACCATTGAGTTTCGTGGGGTAAGCCCCTAAAAGCGAATAAAGGTATTGGGAGAAAGCGTTACTCAACGCCCCTGCGACATTGCCTCCGGTGTTGTTGTTTAAAATGTTGTTCGTTACATCAGCGTTAAGCTCTCTGGCGAGTTCGTCGCTTTTAGCGCCGCCTGGGTTTTGGACATCTTGCATGACTTGTCCGAGCTGATAACCGACGGTGAAAAACCCTCCATCGTCTTCGGCATAACTTATGCTAGCACAAAGGGCTAGACTAAGAAACAGCGTTCTATTCTTCTTTATCATAATTTTCCTTATCAATGGGATGCTCCTTGATTGAGATTAAATTTGGGATTTAGTTACATCAGAGCTTGTAAATAATGTTTAGTAATACAAATTGTTAGATGTAATTGTGATATTTTCACATAATGAAAATTAAATTAACCTTAAAAATCCCCTTAAAAACCCCCTATCAAGGAAATAAAGTTACAGCAATTGGAGCGTTTTTTACAAAAAAAAAAAAACGGGATTTCATGGGGGGATTAGCCTTAAATTTTAGGGGTTTTTAAAAACGCTTTTTGGCATTTTTAGGTTTTTTAAACTATAATCACGCCAACGCAAATAGTAATTTCTAGGTTTCTCTTTTGTTGTGAAAATTTGGAGCATGTTAGGGTTTGGGATAATAGTGGGTGGTTATCCCGGAAAGGAGATAACCGACTATGAAATTACTATTAGTGATCATAGTTTTAATGGCCCTCGCAACGCCATTACATTATACTAAAATTTTGGCTCTAGCGCAAGCTAGAGTTAAAATCTTACTAGCGTTTTAAACAAACAATACAAAAACCAATTTTATTTTGAATCGGGTTTCAAAAGTCCCGCTTCATACAAAAACACCGAGGGCTTATGCTCTTTCGGTTTGGCGTTTTCTCTCAATTCGTTTTTCGCATAAGAAAGCCATAAGTTTTCCTTAGCCCTTGTGATAGCGACATAAAAAAGCCGCCGCTCTTCTTCAATGCCCCCACCGGTATTCATGAGCTTGTGGTTAGGGAAACGGCCCTCCATTAAATCTATAATATAAACATCTTTAAATTCTAAGCCTTTAGAAGCATGCACGCTCAATAGATTCACGCCCTCACCTTGCGTGGCTTCATTTGAGCCTATTAAAGTGCCGTTTAAAAAACGCCCTAAATTTTGGTAATTTTTCGCCAAAGAACTCAGCAAGTCCATTTTTTCATTGAAGCGTTTTTGCGCTTGGAGTTTTTTAAACTCGTTATAAGAGCCGTCCTTATTTTTGGATCGCTCTTTTAATAGGCGTGTTTTAAAGGTTTGAAAAAACGCGCTTTCTAGAATGTGTTTGATTAAAGCGCTAGGGGAATGGGTAGGGGCTTTGGTATAAAGAGTGAAAAAATCGCTCAGCATTTTAGCCCCATTGAGTGAGATTTTAGAATGCATCAACACCGGGTGCGAATGAAACGCTCTATCTATCACGCTATTAAACCTTGAGCTGTTTTCTAAAGCAAAAATTTCTTCAAAAAGCCCCATGGAGGTGATTTCTTTTTTCTTCGTGTAAATTTTGGCTTCTTTGCTTGGGTGGGTTAGGGCCAATTTGAGATCACCATTGCCTAAAAGCATCAAGGCTTCATGAATGTCTTTAGCGGTGTTAGAGCCAATATCGCTGATACAGCTTAAAATGTGAATCGCTGCCATAATGTCTTTAGGGTTAAAGATGAGCGCGCAAATATCTAACGCTAACGCCACTTCTTTGGATTCAAAAAAGCTCGCGCTCCCTTTTCGTTTGCTTGGCACATTATGGGATCTTAAAGCGGCTTCTAATTGATCCGCGCTGGCGTTATTCCTAAAAATCACCGCCACTTCTTTAAAATTTTTTCGCATGACAATGCGTTTAGCGATGTCTTGGCATTGTGCGATATTGTCGTTGTAATTTAAAAGCGTGGGTTTATTGAATTTCCCTGATTTCACCACTTCTAAATTTTTAGGGTAAATGCGCTCGTTGCGCTGTATCACTTGATTAGCGAGATCTAAAATTTCTTTAGAAGAGCGGTAATTTTTAGTGAGCGTGAAAACTCGGGCGTTTTTGTATTTTTGAGTGAAATTAGAAATGATAGAAATATCCGCCCCATTAAAAGCGTAAATGCTCTGATCGTAATCGCCCACGCAAAACAAACTGGGAGGGTTGATGGCGTCTAAAATGGATTCTTGTAAGGGGTTAGTGTCTTGAAACTCATCGCAAAGCACTTCTTTATAAGGGCTAGGTCTTTCTAGCATCGCTTTTTTAAAGAGCAGCAGCAAGTCGTTATAGTCAATATAATCATGCTTTTTTTTGGTGTTTTCAAATTCGTCTAAAATGTTTTCATAAAGGGCGGCGTATGGCGCGTGTTCAGGGTTTTTAGTAGAAAGCCAAGCGCTAAAATCTTCTTGTTTTAGAGCGTTAGTGTAAAGCGAATAAAGGGCGTAGAGATGCTGCGAAGTGTAGGGCTTTTTATCGTCATCTATGGCGTTTTTAGTGTCCACAATGCTTTCTAAAAGTTTTCTCAATTCTTTAGGTTGTTTCAGGCTTAAGTTTGGGTAATGCTCTTTCAAATAGCGATACGCCACCGCATGGAAAGTGCCCGCTTCAATTTTGGAGCTTAATTTGGAGTATTTAGCCACCCTAGCGATCATTTCATTACTCGCTTTATTGGTGAAAGTCAAAAGCAAGATTTCTTCAGGCTTGATGCCGTTATTAAGCAGGTGTAAAATGCGCCCCACAATGGTAGAAGTCTTCCCTGTGCCAGCGCTCGCAATGATTAAATTATGCCCTTGTAAAGCCTTGGCCGCTTTTAATTGCTCAGGGTTTAATTGTAAGGTTTCTAACAAGTTTTATCCTAGTTTAAAAAGTCTTTAGGCAAAAGGGCGTTTTCTAAAGAGCGTTGCGAAAACAAAAAACGCCCATCGCATACAAAGCCTAATTCCTGCCAGTTGATAGCGTTGAGTTTGTCGCAGAGGTTTTGTAAATCCAGGTTTTGGTTATAAGGGAATAGCGCTAAAATAGAGCCGTCATAATTAGGGCATTGGTGGATAAAAAAGGGGTTTTTTTGGCGCGTTTTGGCGTTGACATAAATGCGTTTTTTAGGGGATATGTGATGCATTCTCCCCCATTCAAACCAGTTATTTTCATTGAATTTTTTAATCTTTCTTTGCATCAAGCTGTCTTTATGCTGGAGTAAATAATCATTAGGCTTATTGACAAAAACCATTTTTTCTAAAACATTGGTTCTTTTGGTGATTGAGGTGACAAATTCTAAATTCCCGTATGTTTCATTTTTAAAAATCTTATCGCACCCGCTCACTGCCCCCACTTTAACCTTAAAAATCTCGCTTAATTTTTGCGTGTAAGATTGGTTGAGGAAATACAAAATGCCTTTTTTGCACAAAAATTGCAAACCATCGTTGGTGATTCTACTGAAATCACCCTTACAAAAACGAAAAATCACGCAATTAGGCATGGCGTTTGGGAAAATCTTTTGATCGCCTAATTCAAAAAAATGCGTTATCGTGCCTTCTTTGTAAATCCATTCGTTTAATTTCACGCTAGAAGTGGATTTTAAAAAATCCCTTGGGGTGATGAAAATCAATTCGCCTTTAGGCTTTAAATGCTTGATCGCTTTTTCTATGAAAAACAAGTAGAGATTACTCCTTTCATCAAAAAGGCTGTAATGGAGTTTTTCTTTGGTGCTTGGCGCAATATCCTTGTGCTTGACATAGGGCGGGTTACCGATAATGGTGTCAAATTGATTTTCTAAAGAATAGTCAAAAAAGTCCATGCAAAGGGCATTTTTAGGGCAGATTTTAGGATCGATTTCAATCCCTACAGCCTTTTTTAAGCGCTTTAAAAAACTCCCATCGCCAGCGCTTGGCTCTAAAACACTCCCTTGATTTTGCTTGAGAGTGAGCATGAAATCCACTATATTTTTAGGGGTGAAAACCTGCCCTAAAGTTTTAATGTCTAAATTATTCAAAAAATTCTCCAAAAAATTCTTTGAACGCTAAATAAATATTAGCCCTTAGAGTTACACTTTTAGCTAAAGCGCTTAAGATGAAGTTTTTACTTTCAATAAAGCTTCTTTGAACGATTTTTCTGTTGTTATCCCACTTGCATTGGAAGGGCAAGTTATTGCCATTGGGCTGAAGAGTTTGAATGCCTTTTAAGGAATTGATAAAAATATCTTTAGGATCGTTTTTGTTGATAATTAAAAAATAATAGTCTCTATCGGTGTTTTTGCCTAAGTCTTTATGCAGTTTTTGAAAGTATTTTTCCCATGCAATTTCGTTATTGAAAGTCGGCAATAGGCCGCACAACGCGTAATAAATCCCTAATTTGCAATTAAGATTGTCAGCGGTTTTTGTGGTGGTGGTTTTAATATTAACAGGATAAAAAATATCGTTTTCTTCAAAACTAAAATCCCACCACTCTCTGGCTTTTGGCAGTTGGATAGGAAAATAATCCTTAATGGTATTTAAAATTTCTTCTTCATTGACAGATGAATTTAATCGCCCATCTTGTAAGGGTTGAGACAAATTATAAGGGTTCGTTCTTAAAAATTCTGCAATTTCATTAAGCTGTGTGGGTATCATTAAATATCCTTATTAAAAAGGATATTTTACCACACTCCTTATTTTAGCCTCTTATTTTTTCAAGCTAATGGCTTCTTTAATCATGTCATCGCCCGCGCCAAAGGCTCTAGCGTTCATAGAATAGCCTCTTTGCATTAAAATGAGATTGGTTAGGGCGTTCCCGGCATTCACGTTGCTCGTTTCTAAATATTTATGCCTGATTTTCCCAAACTTGAGCTTGCCCTCTTCGTCCCACCCTAAAATGGGGTTACCGCTTAGGGGTCTGTTTTCGCCATTAATGGTGCCTTCTTGCATTTCATAGAGATTACCGCCGATTTTCCTTAGGCCTTGATCGTTAGTGAAAGCTAAAATACCGATGCGAGCGACCGGCTCTACCACCCCGTTACTAAAGGCTAGAGAAATCACGCCATTTTCTTCAATGCGCATGTCTCTAAAAATACCCCTAGGCTTGCCGTCTTGACTCGCTTCTAAGAGTTTAGAGTCTTGATAAGACAAATCGCTAGAATCATGGTTTTCGCTCTTATCTAGTGAATAGGTGAGCTTATTGCCCTTAAAATCCAAAGTCATGGGGGCGGATTTCATTTTGTGCGTGGCTGAATCAAAGCCGACAATTTCCCAAGTAGGATCATTGATAGGGGCTTTGTTTTTGGGATCCACGATGTAGCTTTTCACTTCCCAAGTTTGGTTTTTCCTTTTACTCGTGGGGCTTGATGTGGGATCGTTGGAGTTGGTCATGTAATATTCGCTTTGGAGCAAGTATTTATCCCCGGCTTTATCATAAATATCCACTTCTGTGCTGTAATAAGGGATTTTAATCGCTACTGAATCCCTGCTGATGCCTTTTTTTAATTCCATTCCGTCCGCTTTCAAGCCCAATTTATCCGCAATGCCCCCACTCAAACTGAATGTGATAGGCGTTTCTCTAGGATTAGCGATCTCTAATAAAAGGGGGGGGCTTTTGGCGTCTTTTTCGCTTTTGATGAGGTTTAAGTCTAGCCCGGTTTTTTCTTTAAGGAGTTTTTGCAAATCGCCTAAAGTTTTGAACTGGTTTTCGCCTTTTTCAGCGTCCCCATAAGTGAAAACCAAATCCTCTTTTTTGCCATCTTCTTTTTGGATACTGATATTTAATTTACGATTAGTGATCGCGTCTATTGGCTCGTTATCGTCATTCGCTAAAGCGTTAATATCCTGGTTTAAAAAACGCTCTTTAATGATTTCGCCCTTGTCGTTTAAGAAAAAATCTTGCACGCCCTTTAAATGGTCTTTAGGGTTTAAATTCACGCTGATATTCACTTTCGTGCTAAGCACCGGCTGGTAAGTCAAATCCTGGGGGATTTGTAAGGGCGAAAGGGTGTTGCCATGCAACTTTTCAATGTCTTCATCTCTAGCGGTGGAATTGAGCGTGCCGTCTTTGATCTTTTTCAAATCAATACCATAAACATAATAGCCCTCAGGGGTTACCAAATAGCCATCGGCGTCTCGTGCGAAATTCCCGGCGCGCGTGAGAAAATTATCCTGTTTTTTGCTAAAGCCGTCTTTATTAATGGTCATTTCCCCATTTTTATTGGGCCCTATCACAAACCAACCCTTGCCTTGATACGCCATGTGGAATTCCCCCTCACTAGGCATGTATTCGCCGTCTTTATTAGAAAGGACATTGCCTGAGCCTGTAACGCCGTAATTTCGGTCATTAGCCACAACGGATTTGGCGTTCAAAGCGTCTAAATGCGAAGAAAACAAGGTCTTAAACTCCGGATCATTGGAGCGATAGCCTAAAGTATTGACATTGGCGATATTATTGGAAAGGCTGTCAATACCAAACTGGTGGGTCTTAATCCCGCTATAAGCGTTTAATAAGGTGTCGTTCATGCTGTCTCTTTAGGGGGGGTTTGGGGTTTTTGCTCAAGGGGTTTTTGATCCGAGAGTTTTTGATCAAGGGGTTTTTGATCGGAGAGTTTCTGTTCAAGGGGTTTTTGATCAAGCGGTTTTTGATCCGAGAGTTTTTGATCCGAGAGTTTTTGATCAATCGGCTTTTGATCCGGCTTGTAAAACTCTATCGCGCTGTCTATGGGTAAAATCATTTCGCCCATTCTTAACATGGGCTTGCCTTTATCAAAAATCACGCTTTCCACTTCGCCCCTACCAATGCGCGTTTGCAAATACTGCTTGCTGTGAGAGTCTAAATTGTATTCAGCCTTGATTTTGTAATTGCCTTTAGGGACTTTTTCGCCCTTTTCGTTTGTGCCGTCCCATTCAAAATTGATATACCCCTTTTGCCCGTTATAATCTTTTAAAGAAATCGTTTTGACTAATTCATTGTTTTCGTTTAAGATTTGAATCGCTGGCACTCCTTTAGAAGCGTCAATTTTTTCATCAAAAAAGAGCGAGAAAGAAAGCTTGTTGTTGCCGTCAAAATTCGCCCCGCTCACATCGGTTTCAGCGATTTTGCCTATCATGCTTACAGAATTAAGCGCGGTTACTTCCCTTAAAGCGTTATTAGCCTTCAGGCTATCGTCCATGCCTTTATTCAAGTTTTCCATGGTGTCTTTTAAAGCGCCTTGAAAGTCTTTTAAAGATTCGTTAGTTTCTTTATTGGATTTCATCGCACTGGCGACTTCTTGCATGGTCTTTTTGTTTTCTTCTTGCATTTCCACTTGCGTGAGCTGCGCGGTTTGGGTGATGATCTTATCCGTTTCCATAGGAGCGGTGGGGTCTTGATTTTTCAATTGTTCTAAAAAGAGTTTCATGAAAGCGTTTTTATCCAACCCGTTAGCGATGGTGGGCTGTTCTTTTTTCCTTTCTTGCGCGGCTTTAGCTCCTGTAACTTCTGCTAAATCAATGGCCATGATCTCTTCCTTGTTAAAGATGTCTTATTATAGAGCAAACTCGCTTAAAATCACGCATAAAGAGTGATTTGCATGCTCGTTTCTTGGTTTTCATGGTCCGTGTTCTCTTGGTAGCTTTTTAGGGCGTTTTCTTTTAAGGGGGTTAATTCCTGCTCTTTGAATAGCTCTTTTGGTTGATCTTTGGGGGCTTGTTGCTCTTTAGAAGAATCTTGCGAAAAGCTCAAATCCACCCCTTCAAAACCTAAAGCGTTCAGGCTGTTTTTAAGATCTTGTTGGTTATCCAAAAAGGTTTGCAAGCTGTTGTTATGAGAAATCACGCTCACTTTAAGGTTTTTACCCACTTTTTGAATGGTTATTTCAACCTTGCCCAATTCCTTAGGGAATAAATCCATAGAGATCCTGCTCATGGGGGGTTTGTATTCTTGGATCTCTTGCTTTAATTGTTGGGTGAAATGCTTGATCGTCTCTTTAGGGGTAACGCTTTTATTGTCGCTTGTCTTATCGCTAGCTTGGGTGTTTTGCGCGTTTTGAGCGCTGTTATTAGTTTCTTTAGTTTTTTCTTTATTATCGCTTGCTTCTTTAGTTGTTTCTTCTTTTTCTAGGGGCGTTGGAATATTATCGTTAGGGGGAGGGTTAGCTCCTATTAAAGGCATTAAAGGGGGCGTTTTAAGGGGGATTTTAGGGGCATTCTCTGGCGCTATGCTTGGGGCTGTAGTTTGGGTTTTAGTAGGGGTTTTTTCTGACTTTTTTTTAGAAAGCGTTTTATCCCTTTTAATGGCGTTCATTTCTAAAGCTTCCTTTAAAGGGGGCGTTTTTTTTTCATTATTTTGGGGGTTTGCGTGTTCTTTATTGTGCGATTCTTTTTTTTCTAAAGATTGCAAAACGCTAGAAAGGTTAGCGGTGTTTTTAGCGTCGTTCTTTGCAAGGGTGTGGTTAATGGGCGTTTGCGTTGTTTTTAAAGCAAGCTGATCGCTTGCATTTAAGGGGGTTTTATTTTCTGGAATTGTGGCCGCTTGAATGTTGCTGGCGTTTAAGTCATGTTTTTGGCTGAGCGTTTGGATGTCTTTAAGGGTTTTTGGCTCTTTAGCGTTATGGGTTGGGGTGGTTGGGTTTTTGATAGCGTTGTTAGCGTGATTAGTGGGGGTTAGTGGGTTTTTATTAGGCAAGTTTGTTTGATGAGCGTTAGAAGTGACTCTATTAGGCTTTTTTTCATTCTTGTTTAAAGTTTCGTTAGGGGTTTTGGGGTTAGTTTCATTAGTCTCATGGGTTTCATGTTGAGTCTCATGTGGGGCTGTTATTTTTTTGTGGTTGAGCCAATCTTTTAGGGTAGGGGCTTGTTGGTCTTTAGCGGGATTTTGAGCGTGTTGGTGGGGTGGGGTAGGGGTTTTTTCAAGCGCTTTAGCGTCCTCTTTAGCGTCTTTGGGCGTGGCTTTTAAAGCGTTAGGATTTGGCGATTCTTTAGAGGCGGTTTTGTCTTTAGAGATCTTTTGGTTTAAGATCTTACTGAAATCCTTTGATGCGCTTTTAGGGGCGTTTTTGGCGTCTTTAACTTCGTTTTTCGCTCCGCTATTTAAAGCGTTTGCGTTGGTGTGAATGGGATTAATAGGAGATGGCATGACTATCCTTTAAAACAACTCTTTTATTTTACATGGTAGTAGTTAAGCAAAAAGAGTTCCTTAATATGTGTGATCAAATCTAAAAAATGCTAAAGGTGTTTTTTAAAACGAAAAACCCCATTTTTTAAAAATAAAAGTTGTCGTTATTCGCGCTTAATGAGAACAGAGGTTTTTAAAACTATGGTTTCGTTTAGGTTTAATTAAAATTTGCTACAATTAAATAAAAACGATGATTTTAGGGAGATTGGCATGCAAAGTTTATGGATTTACCCAGAGGATATGGAAGTTTTAGGGGTTGCTTGTAAGAGCCTTTTAAAAGCATTGAAGCCACGCTATCAAAAAATCGCCTTGTTTTCGCCCATTGATGGGGGGTGTGAGGGCTTTGGGGAGTGCGAGGGCTTGAACCCTTTAGAGTTTCATAGTGCCATAGACAAACAAAAGGCTTTAGAGCTTGTGAGCACTGCTCAAGAAGAGTTACTATTTGAAACGATTCTCAAACGCTATGATGCATTACAATCCACGCATGATTTTGTCATTAATTTGGGGTATGCACCGAAGTTTTTCTTAAACGCTCTTTTAGATTTAAACACCACTTTAGCCAAACACTTAAACGCTCCTGTGGTGGCTGTCGCGCAAACGAGCTTAGAATATTTGAAAGCCATGCACTCTCACATCATTAAAAAAGAAGCCCCTTTCGCTGTAGGGTTATTTGCGGGCGAAATGCTTGAAAAACCGGATTTTTTGAGCGCGTCTCTTTGCAAGCAACAATGCGAATTAGAAGAGGATCTGATAGAAAGCGTGTTGCAAACAAAAAGCGAGATTATTACCCCTTTAGCCTTTCAAATGAGTTTGGAAAAAAAGGCTAAAAAACAGATTAAAAAAGTGGTTTTACCAGAGAGTGAAGATGAAAGGATTTTAAAAGCCGCGCATCGTTTAAATTTAATGGGTGCGGTGAGATTGATCTTATTAGGCGATAAAGAAGCCATTAATTCGAAAAATTTGAACTTGAATTTAGAAAATGCAGAAATCATCGATCCCAACACTTCTCATTATAGAGAAGAATTCGCTAAAAGCTTGTATGAATTGCGAAAATCAAAGGGATTGAGTGAGCAAGAAGCCGAGCAATTAGCGCTGGATAAGACTTATTTTGCGACCATGCTCGTGCATTTAGGATATACGCATGCGATGGTTTCTGGGGTCAATCACAGCTGAGACCATTAGACCCGCTTTACAAATCATTAAAACTAAGCCTGGCGTGAGCTTGGTTTCAAGCGTGTTTTTAATGTGTTTGGACACTCAAGTGTTAGTCTTTGGGGATTGCGCGATTATCCCTAACCCTAGCCCTAAAGAATTGGCTGAGATCGCTACCACTTCCGCGCAAACCGCAAAACAATTCAATATCGCACCTAAAGTGGCCTTACTCTCTTATGCGACAGGAAATTCTGCTCAAGGCGAAATGATAGACAAAATCAAAGAAGCCCTAACAATCGCGCAACATTTAGATCCACAATTAGAAATTGATGGCCCTTTACAATTTGACGCTTCCATTGATAAAGGCGTAGCGAAGAAAAAAAGGCCCAACAGCCAAGTGGCCGGGCAAGCTAGCGTTTTTATTTTCCCGGATTTGAACGCCGGAAACATCGCTTATAAAGCGGTGCAACGGAGCGCTAAAGCCGTGGCGATAGGGCCTATCTTACAAGGCTTGAACAAGCCCATTAACGATTTGAGTAGGGGGCGCTTTAGTGGAAGATATTATCAACACCGTTTTGATTAGCGCCATTCAAGCGCAAGATTAATTGATTAGGAGAAATGATGGAAATTTTAGTTTTGAATCTGGGCAGTTCGTCTATTAAGTTTAAGTTGTTTGGCATGAAAGAAAATAAGCCCTTAGCGAGCGGTTTGGCTGAAAAAATCGGCGAAGAAATAGGGCAGTTGAAAATCAAATCGCATTTGCACCATAACGATCAAGAATTAAAAGAAAAGCTTGTGATTAAAGATCATGCGAGCGGGCTTTTAATGATTCGTGAGAATTTGACGAAAATGGGGATCATCAAAGATTTCAATCAAATTGACGCTATAGGGCATCGTGTGGTTCAAGGGGGGGATAAATTCCATGCCCCGGTGTTAGTGGATGAAAAAGTCATGCAAGAAATTGGCAATCTTTCTATTTTAGCCCCCTTACACAACCCGGCGAATTTGGCCGGTATTGAGTTCGTTCAAAAAGCGCACCCCCATATCCCTCAAATCGCTGTTTTTGACACCGCATTCCATGCCAGCATGCCCAGTTACGCTTACATGTATGCGTTGCCTTATGAATTGTATGAAAAGTATCAAATCCGCCGCTATGGTTTCCATGGGACTTCACACCATTATGTGGCCAAAGAAGCGGCGAAGTTTTTGAATATCCCTTATGAGGAATTTAACGCGATCAGTTTGCATTTAGGGAACGGCTCAAGCGCAGCCGCCATTCAAAATGGCAAGAGCGTGGACACTTCTATGGGGCTAACCCCACTAGAGGGCTTGATTATGGGCACAAGGTGTGGGGATATTGACCCCACTGTGGTGGAATACACTGCGCAATGTGCAAATAAGAGCTTAGAAGAAGTGATGAAAATTTTAAATCATGAAAGCGGTTTGAAAGGCATTTGTGGGGATAATGAGAAACATAGAAGCCAGAAAGGAAAAAGGCGATAAAGAAGCCAAGCTCGCTTTTGAAATGTGCACTTATCGCATTAAAAAGCACATTGGGGCTTACATGGTAGTCTTAAAAAAAGTAGATGCGATCATCTTTACAGGGGGATTAGGGGAAAATTATTCGGCTTTAAGAGAGAGCGTGTGTGAAGGCTTAGAAAATTTAGGGATCGCTTTATGTAAGCCCACGAACGACAATCCGGGAAGTGGGTTAGTGAATTTAAGCCAGCCTGATACTAAAGTCCAAGTTTTACGAATCCCTACTGATGAAGAATTAGAAATCGCTTTGCAAACCAAAAAGGTTTTGGAAAAAACAGAATAAAGGATTGTTTAAGAAATCTATAAGAAATTTTTGGGTAAAAAATTAGCTTTCTTAAATTAAGTTCTAAATTAAGAAAATATCACACTAGGAGTTTTTGATGGAAGTAATTAATTTTTTAGAGGGCGTTTGTTTTGAGAAACTTCATATTGAAGCTCTGAATGAAAATTCTTTGACTAAAGAAATCCGTATTTGCATGCCCAAGGGAGCTGTCATGGACAAACACAAGGCCCCGGGAGCGATTAGCGTGCAGGTTTTAGAGGGTAAAATCGTTTTTGAAGTGGGAGATGAAAAAATAGAAATGCCAAAGGGAGCGTTAATCAGCCTGGAAGCCCAAGTTTCGCATCGTTTGGACGCTTTAGAAAATAGCGTTATAAGGCTATCTTTAAGTAAAAAATAAGGAAAATCAAATGATGAAAGTTGTTTTTATCAATGTTTGGTATTTGCTTTTAACCATCATTTTATTAATCATCATATGGAGGATCATTAAATTAGTGTTAAAAGATAAAAACGATAGCGACGAAAGGGGTTAAAACAGGCGGATTACTGATCTAAAAAAATCACCAAGAAGATAAAAGAAGTTGTTAAATCATAGTCGTTTAATTAAGCACGCTACAATACGAAAATTTTAAAAGAAAGGAACAAGCATGAGCGAACAACGAAAAGAATCTTTACAAAATAACCCTAATTTGAGTAAAAAAGACATCAAAATCGTAGAAAAGATTTTGAGCAAGAACGACATTAAAGCCGCTGAAATGAAAGAACGCTATTTAAAAGAAGGGCTGTATGTGCTGAATTTCATGAGTTCTCCTGGCAGCGGTAAAACCACGATGCTAGAAAATCTAGCGGATTTTAAAGACTTTAAGTTTTGCGTGGTAGAGGGCGATTTGCAAACCAACCGAGATGCGGACAGGTTGCGTAAAAAAGGCGTGAGCGCGCACCAGATCACCACCGGCGAAGCGTGCCATTTGGAAGCGAGCATGATTGAGGGGGCGTTTGATTTATTAAAAGATGAGGGAGCGTTAGAAAAAAGCGATTTTTTAATCATTGAAAACGTGGGGAATTTGGTTTGCCCCTCAAGCTATAATCTAGGGGCGGCGATGAATATCGTTTTACTCTCCGTTCCAGAGGGCGATGATAAGGTGCTAAAATACCCTACGATGTTTATGTGCGCGGATGCGGTCATTATCAGTAAGGCGGACATGATTGAAGTGTTTAATTTTAGGGTTTCTCAAGTCAAAGAAGACATGCAAAAATTAAAGCCTGAAGCGCCTATTTTTTTAATGAGCTCCAAAGACCCTAAAAGCTTGGAAGATTTTAAAAACTTCCTTTTAGAAAAAAAGCGTGAAAATTACCAATCCACGCATTCGTTTTAATGTGTTTAGCGATCCCCTCTAAAGTCATAGCCATTAACGATAATGTGGCTATTTTGGAGACTTTGGGCGTTCAAAGAGAGGCGAGCTTGGATTTAATGGGCGAGTCTGTTAAAGTGGGCGATTATGTGTTGCTCCACATCGGCTATGTGATGAGTAAGATTGATGAAAAAGAAGCCCTAGAATCCATTGAGCTTTACCAAGAAATGATCGCCAAAATGAACGAAACGCAATAAAAACAATGAGCGTTGATCACCTCATTTCACCCTTTAGGGACAAGCGAGTTATTTTAGCGCTCTCTAATGAAATCAAAAAACTCGCTTTCAAACTTGAAAAAAAATTAGTCATCATGGAAGTGTGCGGAGGGCATACGCATTCTATCATGAAATACGGGCTTTTGGATTTGATGCCTAAAAATTTAGAGTTTGCGCATGGGCCGGGGTGTCCGGTGTGTGTGATGCCAAGAGCGCGCCTTGATGAAGCTTACGAACTCGCTAGCATGAAAGATAGCATTGTTTTGAGCTTAGGGGATATGATGAGAGTCCCTGGGAGCTATGGGAGTTTGATACAAGCCAGAGGAAAGGGGCTGGATGCGCGCTTTTTGTATTCGCCCATGCAAGCTTTAGAGATCGCTAAAGAAAACCCTACTAAAAAAGTCATCTACATTGCGATCGGTTTTGAAACCACCACGCCGATGACGGCTAGCGTTTTATGGAGCGCTAAAAAAGAAAAATTAAAAAATCTTTTTTTCCACATCAACCACATTTTAGTGCCTCCAAGCGTGAGCGCGATTTTAAAAGATCCAGCATGCCAGATTAACGCCCTTTTAGCCCCTAGCCATGTGAGCGTGATCAGCGGCGCTCAAATCTATTCTCCTTTAGTGGATCGCTTTAAAATCCCTATTATTGTGAGCGGTTTTGAGCCGGTGGATATATTAGAAAGCGTGCTGATGCTTATCAAACAAGCCCTAAACAAAGAAGCCAAGCTAGAAATCCAATACAAAAGAGCGGTGAGCTATGAAGGGAATGTGAAAGCGCAAGAGTTAGTCAATGCTTGCATGGAAGTTAGGGGAAATTTTGAATGGAGAGGGTTAGGGAATATCAAACATTCCGCCCTCAAACTCAAAGAAACGTTCGCCTCCTATGACGCTGAAAAAGTCTTTAAAGAACACTTAAGCCACAAAACCTCTAAAGAAAACAAAGCATGCAAGTGCGGGGAGATTTTAAAAGGCATCGCTAAGCCCCTAGACTGCTCGCTATTCGCTACAACTTGCACCCCACAAAACCCGATCGGCAGTTGCATGGTCAGCTCTGAGGGGGCGTGCGCGGCGTATTATCGTTACAAGCGCGTTTGAGCTTTAAAAATTGCTTTTTAGTGAAATCGCTCAAACCTTCGCAATTGACATTGATGCTAACCGGTTTTTTAGGGGGGTTTTCTTTTTTGACAACCGGTTTGTGATAAGGCCTTTTCTTAACGCTCGCTTGGATAGTTTTAAAATCAAAAGGGTAATTTAGGGCTTTTAGGGTTTTTTGCGTTTCTTTTAAATGGGCTTTCAGGCGGTTGGTGTAATGGTCTTTTTCTGTTTCAAAGGCTTTTAAGAAACTCGGGTGCGTGAAATAGATTTTTAGGATTTGGTGTTCCATTTTGGCGTATCTAAACCCTTTTTTTAAATCCCCTAAAATTCCAGCCACATAACGATTAATAACCTCTCTTCGCTTGAGCTGGAGCTTTAAATTTTTAAACGCAGACATTTGAGCGATTCTTTTAAACAGCAAAAAGGTTTCTTTCTTTTTCAAATAGCGTTTATAAATGAGAGGGTTAAAATTTTTTTCCATAGTGGGATTATAGCGTTTTAGCTTGACTTTTTTAAAAAGCTTTTGTATAATGCTTCTTTTATTTTATATTATTGGTTTTTGGGGTGTCGCCAAGCGGTAAGGCACCAGGTTTTGGTCCTGGCATTCCGAGGTTCGAATCCTTGCACCCCAGCCATTTTTCCTTTTAGCACGTTCTTATTAGCGTGTCGCGGAGTAGAGCAGTCCGGTAGCTCGTTGGGCTCATAACCCAAAGGTCAGTGGTTCAAATCCATTCTCCGCAACCAATCTTAATTTTAACAAAACCCCCTATCCCCTTAAGAAATGAATTTCAAATGAAGAAAGCGAATTTCAAATGAAGAAAATGAGTTCCAACACCACCAAACGAAACAAAAAACGCTAAAATCAAAAAAATTCTAAAATTTTTCAAAAATGACAAAAAAAAAAAAACGACTTTTATGCTATAATGCTCCAAATACATATCAATGTATGGATTTTAACCACTACTCAAATCAATTTAATTTCAAAAAAGGAGATTTAATGAAAAAACACATCCTTTCATTAACCTTAGGATCGCTTCTAGTTTCCACTTTGAGCGCTGAAGACGACGGCTTTTACATGAGTGCAGGCTATCAGATCGGTGAAGCCGCTCAAATGGTGAAAAACACCAAAGGCATTCAAGAGCTTTCAGACAATTATGAAAACTTGAACAACCTTTTAACCAAATACAGCACCCTAAACACCCTTATCAAGCTCTCCTCTGATCCGAGTGCAATCAATGGGGTGCGTAACGATCTAGGCGCGAGCGCGGCTGGTTTGCTCAATGACAAAAAGAATTCCCCGGCGTATCAAGCGGTGCTTTTAGCGATCAACGCGGCGGTGGGGTTTTGGAATATCGTGGGCTATGTGACGCAATGCGGGGGTAATGCAAATGGTCAAGCAAGCACTTCTTCAACCACCGTCTTTGACAACGAGCCAGGGTATCGATCCACTTCTATTACTTGTTCTTTGAACGGGTATACTCCTGGATACTATGGTCCTATGAGTATTGAGAATTTTAAAAAGCTCAACGAAGCCTATCAGATCTTGCAAACGGCTTTAAAACAAGGCTTACCGACGCTGAATGAAAAGAATGGGACAGTGAGCGTAACTTATAGCTATAAATGCGCAGGAGAATGGAATAATAACTGTGATGTGTTAAACTCCAATAGAAATGGCGGGAGCAAAACCACAACCCAAACCATAGACGGCAAAACCGTGAACACCACGATCAGTTCAAAAGTGGTTGATTGGAACGCATCCGGTAACACCCTGAAGCAATCTTACACCGATATTACTACCAAAATGGAAGGTGTCCCCGACAACGCGCAAGCGCTGTTAGCGCAAGCGAGCACGCTCATCAACACCATCAATAGTGCATGCCCGTATTTCCGTGCTCCTAATAGTCAGGCTAATGGTCCAAAGTGGGAATGGCCCTCTAACAAGCTATGCGGCGCTTTTTCAGAAGAGATCGGTGCGATCCAAAAAATGATCACGGACGCTCAAGAGATGCTCAATCAAGCGAACATCGTTAATGCTAACGGGCAATCATCAAATCCGGTAGATAGCCATTTCAACCCTTTCACAGGGAATACAAGCTTTGCTGAAGGCATGCTCAAAAACGCGCAAGCGCAAGCGCAAATGCTCAATTTAGCTAATCAAGTGGGGCAAACCATTAACCCTGATAATCTCACTGGGACCTTTAAAAATTTTGTTACAGGCTTTTTAGCCACATGCAATAACCCCTCAACAGCTGGTACTGGTGGCACACAAGGTTCACCTCCAGGCACAGTTACCACTCAAACTTTCGCTTCCGGTTGCGCCTATGTGGGAGAAACCATAACCGCTTTAAACAACAGCATCGCGCATTTTGGCACTCAAGCCGAGCAAATCCAGCAAGCCGAAGATCTCGCCTACACTCTAGCAAACTTCAGCAGCCAATACAAAAAGCTAGGAAACACTTACAACAGCATCACTACTGCGCTCTCCAGCATCCCTAACGCGCAAAGCTTGCAAAATGTGGTGAGCAAAAAGAACAACCCCTATAGCCCTCAAGGCATACAAGAAAACTTCTACCTTAACCAAAACACTTATAACCAAATCCAAACCATCAATCAAGAGTTAGGCAGAAACCCCTTTAGGAAAGTGGGCATCGTCAGTTCTCAAACCAACAACGGCGCGATGAACGGGATTGGTATCCAAGTGGGCTACAAGCAATTCTTTGGCCAAAAAAGAAGATGGGGCGCTAGGTATTACGGCTTCTTTGATTATAACCATGCCTATATCAAATCCAGCTTTTTCAACTCGGCTTCTGATGTGTGGACTTATGGCTTTGGAGCGGACGCTCTTTATAACTTCATCAACGATAAAGCCACCAATTTCTTAGGCAAAAACAACAAGCTTTCTGTGGGGCTTTTTGGTGGGATTGCGTTAGCGGGCACTTCATGGCTTAATTCTGAATATGTGAATTTAGCGACCG
>NZ_CBOO010000005.1:0-99065 GCF_000476015.1 Helicobacter pylori SA37A
GCATTACTGCACTTACACATCTACCCTATCAAGCACATAGTCTTTGTGCGAGCTTCAGGGAAAGTTCATCTTGGAGTTGGCTTCCTGCTTAGATGCTTTCAGCAGTTATCACATCCGTGTGTAGCTACCCAGCGATGCTCTTGGCAGAACAACTGGTGCACCAGTGACACGTCCATCCCGGTCCTCTCGTACTAGGGACAGCTCTCCTCAACTTTCCTACGCCCACGGCAGATAGGGACCGAACTGTCTCACGACGTTCTGAACCCAGCTCGCGTACCGCTTTAAATGGCGAACAGCCATACCCTTGGGACCTGCTCCAGCCCCAGGATGCGATGAGCCGACATCGAGGTGCCAAACCTCCCCGTCGATGTGAGCTCTTGGGGGAGATCAGCCTGTTATCCCCGGGGTACCTTTTATCCTTTGAGCGATGGCCCTTCCACACAGAACCACCGGATCACTATGACCGACTTTCGTCTCTGCTTGACTTGTATGTCTTACAGTCAGGCTGGCTTGTGCCATTACACTCAACTTGCGATTTCCAACCGCAATGAGCCAACCTTTGCAAGCCTCCGTTACTTTTTAGGAGGCGACCGCCCCAGTCAAACTACCCACCAAGCATTGTCCTGCCTGTGGATAACACAGGCCAGTTAGCTAACAGAAACATCAAGGGTGGTATCTCAAGGATGGCTCCATAAGAGCCAAAGCCCTTACTTCAAAGCCTCCCACCTATCCTGCGCATGATATTCCCATTAGCAGTGCTAAGCTGTAGTAAAGGTCCACGGGGTCTTTCCGTCTTGCCGCGGGTAGGAGGAATTTTCACCTCCACTACAATTTCACTGAATCTCTGGTTGAGACAGCTCCCATCTCGTTACGCCATTCATGCAGGTCGGTATTTAACCGACAAGGAATTTCGCTACCTTAGGACCGTTATAGTTACGGCCGCCGTTTACTCGGGCTTCAATTCAACGCTTCATCTTGCGACTGACGCATCCTCTTAACCTTCGAGCACCGGGCAGGCGTCACACCTTATACTTCCTCTTACGAGTTGGCAAAGTGCTGTGTTTTTGGTAAACAGTCGGGAGGGACTCTTTGCTGAGACCACATCGCTGTGGCACACCTTATCGCGAACTTACGGTGCTAGTTTGCAGAGTTCCTTAACCAGAGTTCTTTCACGCGCCTTAGAATACTCATCTCATCTACCTGTGTCGGTTTGCGGTACGGACGACTATGGATATGCTTAGAGGCTTTTCTTGGCACGACGGTATCAGCGATTCTCCCTTTGTCCTAAAAGGACTCAAAGAGCCTGTTTGGGTTTCAAATACAGAGGTGGATTTGCCTTCCCTCCAATCTACGCCCTTAGACTAGCGCTTCCATCAGCTAGCTCGCTTAACCCTATGCGTCCCCCCATCACGCTCCATAAGTCGGTATTGGAATATTAACCAATTTGCCATCACCTACCCCTTTCGGACTCGGCTTAGGACCCGACTAACCCTACGATGACGACCATCGCGTAGGAAACCTTAGATTTACGGCGGATACAATTCTCATATATCTTATCGTTACTCATTCCTGCATGCTCACTTCATACCGCTCCAGCACTCCTTACCGGTATACCTTCAACGCTGGTATGAACGCTCTTCTACCACTGTGTCAAACACAATCTACAAATTCGGTGTCTATCTTAGCCCCGTTATATTTTCAGCGCATGACCACTAGACCAGTGAGCTGTTACGCTTTCTTTAAAGGATGGCTGCTTCTAAGCCAACCTCCTGGTTGTTTGAGTAGCCACACATCTTTTTCCACTCAGAATAGAACTTAGGGACCTTATTTGGTAGTCTGGGTTGTTCCCCTTTTGACGATTGATTTTATCACCCACCGCCTGACTCCCAAGATACGATAAAAGGTATTCGAAGTTTGATAGGGTTTGGTACCGCGGCGAGCAGCCCTAGCCCAATCAGTGCTCTACCCCCTTTTATTATCACTTGAGGCTATACCTAAATATATTTCGAAGAGAACCAGCTATCACTAAGTTTGTTTGGCCTTTCACCCCTATCCACAGCTCATCCCAACCCGTTTCAATGGGTACGAGTTCAGTCCTCCACGCGCTATTACACGCGTTTCAACTTGGCCATGGATAGATCACTTAGCTTCGGGTCTGCAGCATCTGACTCAAGCGCCCTATTAAGACTCGCTTTCGCTACGGCTTCGCATTCGCTTAACCTTGCCAGATACCACAACTCGCAGGATCATTATGCAAAAGGCAGTCCATCACCCTGATAAATCATAGGGCTCTGAATGATTGTAAGCAGATGGTTTCAGGTTCTATTTCACTCCGCTCACTGCGGTTCTTTTCACCTTTCCCTCACGGTACTTGTTCGCTATCGCTCAAAGAGTAGTATTTAGGGTTGGAGAGTGGTCTCCCCGGCTTCAACCTGGATTTCTCGTGTCCTGGCCTACTCTGGATACTGCTACCTAAGAACGCCTTGTCGCATACAAGGCTATCACTTTCTATGGCTTACCTTTCCAGGTAACTCTGCTAAAGCGTTCTCTTGGATATTGCAGTCCTCAACCCCGAATGCAAGCACTCGGTTTGCCCTTTTCCCCGTTCGCTCGCCACTACTTAGGGAATCTCGTTGATTTCTTTTCCTCTAGTTACTGAGATGTTTCACTTCACTAGGTTCGCTCTCTATTAAAGAGTAACTAATATCTCTATTAGTTGGGTTGCCCCATTCGGACATCTACGCATCAAAGCTCCTTGACAGCTCCGCATAGCTTATCGCAGTCTAGTACGTCCTTCATCGCCTCTCTTTGGCAAGGCATCCGCCATCTGCTCTTAAAAGCTTGTTTTAAATTTTAAAATATCCTTTAAAACCCGCCCTTTTATAATGAATAACGACAATTGCACCAATATTCTTTAGCGCTACCACTGCCTTAGTGAATATAAGACAGAGTTATTGTAGTTTTACTTTACTTTTACATAGGCTATTAACAATATTAAATCAAATAACTCCGTTTTATTCAAAAACCCGCTATAATAAGTTTAAATTTTAAACCCTTTTAAGAAGACTAAAAATGTTTAACCTTTAATCTCTTTGCTTATCAAGTTACTAGCTTTAGCTTTTATATATTTTATATTAGCTTGCTATATAGCTTGTTTGGTTGTCAAATTAAAGAACTTTTTAAAGCTTGTCTTTAAAAACGAAATGTAATTATAGACATATGATGCTTAAAGTTTGCTTAAAGTTTTGAGAATTTGAAAGAAAATTTAGAGTTTGAAAGAAAATTTAGAGTTTGAAAGGAATGGATAGATAAAAATTATTGGAAATGATGGGGGAGCGATTGGAATTAAGGGGGTAGAGAATAAAGCTTTAAGATAAAACACATCATTAAATCAAACATTTCATCAAATAAAGTGCATCATTAAAATAAAACGCATCATTAACCATTGATTAAATACCGCTAGATACAATACCGCAAGTCATTTTTTTTTCAAAAAAGGGGTAGAAATGGCATTCATTCAATCATTCAATCATTCAATCATTCAATCATTCAATCATTCAATCATTCAATCATTCAATCATTCAATCATCCAATCATCCAATCATCCAATCATCCAATCAAGCGATCAAGCGATCAAGCGATCAAGCGATCAAGCAACGCTACCATAACTTTTATCCCTTTTACAAAAATCCGCTTAAAAATCTTTTACTTTTTATTATTCCCTCTATTATTAACCTTTTCATTAACCCGCACCACATTTTTAAAAAATTTGATTCCATAAGCCCCATTTTTAAATCAGTGGGGCTTACAGAGTTAAATTCAATACAAGGAGAAGATGATGGCAAAAGTAGAAGTGGAGTTAAAAGAACTCCATGAAATTTTAGTGGATAGTAAATATTTTTATCAGGTTCCTGATTACCAACGCCCTTATGTGTGGGATAAGGATCATTTAGGGGCTTTGATTGATGATTTAGTGGGCAGCTATACCAACAACAGAGAAGATCAATATTTTTGTGGCTCTATTGTGATTGCTGAAAATCCAAAAGATAAAAGATGGGATGTTGTGGATGGCCAACAAAGACTAACAAGTTTTATTATCTTGGCTTGCACGATTTTAAGGCTTTATAAAGATAGTCTTGGGCAAAAATCTAAGGCTTATATTGAAGAGAGCATTTATGACAGATACGATAAAGAAAAAGAGCGTCTGAAGTTTTTAACCGCTCAAAATTACAACAGCATTTTTGAAAACACGGTGTTAAACAATTTAGAGTTTGAAGACAACATTAAAAAGAGCGAGTGGAATAAGAAGTTTGATGGAAACACTTATTTGCGTAACGCTTATTATTTTAGAGAGCTATTGAATGAGAGCATGGAAAATGGTTCAATAAGCGATATGGATGATTTTGTCAAGTGGTTTTATGAACACATTGCTTTGACTAGGATCATTTGCTTTGAGCAAGACAGTGCGATGCAAATCTTTCAAGTGTTAAACGACAGAGGCCAACCCTTAAGCCCTATTGATATTTTAAAATCCAGTTTGATGCAAGAAATCAAGCAAAATGATGAAAGGCGTAAGGACTTTATAGCCACTTGGGATAAGATAGTTGATGCTTGCAAGAGCGTTGAAGGCATAGATATTGATTTAGAAGACTTTTTTAACATGTATTTAGAATACGCTGATCCTAGTTCGTCTAAAAAGAGAGCCGATAAGGGATTAAAAAAGGTGTTCAAAGACAGCAAGAAAAACGCTTGCGAGTTTATCTATGAAGTCAGCGAGTTTATGAAGTCTTATACCGATTTGCTAAAAAAGCAAGACCGATATATTTACTTATTAAGATACCTTCCTTCTAGATTTTGGGCCAGTATTTTAACGACAGCCCTTTATGTCAAATACCCTGATTTTGACGCTTTGAAAAAGCTTTTGGTGTCTTATTATTATCAAACTTGGATTGCAGGAGGCACGATCACGCGCATCAAGCAAACGAGCATCAACATTATCAAAAATGTTAAAAGCAATAAAGACATTGAAACCATCCAAGAGCTTATACTGGATAACATAGAATCTTATAACACCTTTGACCAATACCTCTATAATTTGTGGGAGAGCTCTTCGGTTTATCCTAGCAAATGGGTGCGTCCTGTCTTAGCCCTCGCTAACTATTTCATGGCAGATGAAGAGAAACCCCATTTTATCGCTATGGATGCCGAAACCCAAGTGGAGCATATTTTGCCCCAAACGCCCAAAAGAGGCAGTCAATGGAACGCGGATTTTAACAAAGAAAAAAGAGAAGAATGGGTAAATAATATCGCAAATCTAACCCTTTTAAAGCGTAAAAAGAACGCAAAAGCCTTAAATGGGGATTTTGATGAAAAAAGAAAAATTTATGGCGGCAAAGACCCAAGCAAAGTGATTAGCTGTTATGACATCACTAAAGAATTGTATAGCAATTATAGGAAGTGGGATGAGAAGTCTCTCCAAAAGCGACACGACTTTTTGTATGAAATTATCACGCCTATTTTACACATAGAAGGGCAAGAAGAGGAATATGAAGATGATTTTGATCTAGAATGATTAAAGATTATCAAGCATAAAAACAACAAAGGGGATAATTAATGCCTAAAAAAGAACCATTAAAGATAGCAAAGAAAAGGATTTTTAAAAACTTCTTAGAAGAAGCCAAACAACACCGCCCCATTGTTTTCTATACAGATAACGATTGTGATGGCATGTTGGCTGGCAGCGTTTTAATGTCTATGTGTTACAGACTGGGTATTAAAGATTTCTTTTTCTTTAGCCCCTTAAGGAATGCACATGGTTATGGTTTCACTGATTTAGCCCTAAACGATTTATTGTCTCAACCTTGTATCTTTAACCCTAAAACCAACCAATTAGTCCGCCTAGATTGCATTAAAAACCAATTTCAAAAAGACCCCTTATTGTTTAGCGCTGATTTGGGGGCGGATTTGGCCGCTGATACACAATTGCAAGAAATCTTATTAGAACATTTTGAACAATGCATCATCACAGACCACCATAAGAGTTTTGAAGTTGATTGGATTGATGAAAACAAAATCGCCTACATTAACCTGAATGATGAAAAAGACGCTAACTATTATAGCGGGGCTTTCACAAGTGCTTTAGTGTTTAGTCAAATCTTTCAAACGCAAACCACTCCTTTAGAAGAAGAATTGATCGCTATCACGCTTTTAAGCGATCGCATTGATTTGGATCATGGGGATAATTTGGATATGGTTTTGAATTTAGTGCAACCTAAACATGACCGCATTAAATGCTTTTTCAAAGACAAAGATCTTTCTTTAGCCCAAGACGATTTAGATGAGATTTCTAACTTATACGGTTTTAATTGCATCAATTACATCAACGCTTTAAGCCGTTTGAGTGGGGCTAGAGAGTTTAAGGGTTGTTATGATAGCTATTTGCACTATTTGGTTTTAAAGCATTTCAATCCCATAAACGATCCGCGCTTAAGCGCCTTTAATGTTAAGGAATTCAAAAGATACAACGACATTAAAAAGAAAATGGTGAAAGAAAGCGAAGAAAACGCTCAAATTTTTCCTTGTAACAAAATATTAGTGGCTCTTTTAGATGAAAGCTGTTCTATTAAAGTAGGTGTTAGCGGTTTAGTGGCTAATAACTTTTTAAAAAAATACCCCCTCAATCGCTCTCTTTGTATCTATAGAGACAATAAAGACGGGTATAGCGGTAGCGCTAGAGGTGATAGGAATTTTTTAAGCCAGATTAAAACCATTCCTTTAATACAAGCTGGCGGGCATGAGGAAGCTTTTGGGTTGAGCTTTGCAAAAGAGGATTTTAAAAAAGTAATCAAAAGCTTACAAGCCTTATAAAGTCAAATAACGCTAAGGCTGAATTTAAAAAAGAGGACTTGACATGTTATTGGATTATGATTTTTTATTGTTATTGAATGATGAGAGCGGGAATCCAACCAGATACTACTATTTGTTACAAGATTTTGAAAAGGATTTTGTGGCTAGTAAAGTGGCTCAAAATGGAGCGAAGCGATTCGTTAAGGAGATCATTGGGAGCGAGAAAGCCTCTAAAACTAAAAACAGAGCCATTGAAATTTCTAACACGAAAGCTTCTGCTATTGGGAGCGAAACGATTGGAAGTTATGATCTTAAAAAGGCGTGTGAGAAAATCAAAAGCGCACTACCTTTTGGGATCATCTCAGCCTTTAAACCCTTTAAAGACGCTTTTTACAGAGATTTCAATCATAATGAGCAAAAATTACTGATAGGGGCAACTAAAAGCGGTTGCATTCAATCTAGCGCTGATAAACTAGCTCAGTTAAAAACGCGCTTAATCTACTGGCAGGACAAATCCGTTAAAGTGGATTGGGATAAACCCATTTTGATTAAGGACTTCTTTAAAGGCAATAATTACCTTTATAGGAGGCTTTGTTTTTTATTGGGGAAGCATTTTATGGACAGATTTTTAAAGAATAACGCTAAGGCGAGCGTGAAAGACTTTATGTCTAGTAAGGAGTTTGTCGCTAAATACCGATACACCCCCAAGCAAAATACAGAAAGAGCGAAAAAGCTGCAATCGTATTTAGAGAATAAGCGTGATTTTATAGGGTTTGTTCAAACGCTTAACTCTTTAAAAGACAACCCGCAAGATCCTTTTTTACCCAATGAAGAAATAAGCTTTTTGGTGTTCGCTAATGAACCTACTATCGTATTTAATTTAAGGGATTATTTATTGGTGTTAGCGCAAATCTTCAACCAACAAGCGATCTGTTATTGTGAGAGCAAATGCCCTATAGGATTAATCAACGCTTCACCGGGTAAGGACTTTAACAAGACACAAGACAGCTTTTCAGACATCAAATTCTCAACGCCCAATCAATTAGAACAATCCCTCAACGCTCTTAAAAACAAGCTAAGCACATTCTTTTCAAAACACCCTGATAAACATAACGGCATGGAGTTTAATGAAATAGCTAAAACTCAAATAGAAGCGCTTTATATGCCGCAATCTAACGATGATCTTGATGATTTTCGCGAGCATCTTGAAGAGAGTATTAAAAGTTTTATCAGAGCGAAAAAAAATCGTTATGGTTTTCCTAGAATCTTTGATGTTGCAGACATAGAACAAGAAGAGAGGGAAGTCATTGAATGGCGAGAAAAAGAGAGAGCGTCAAAACAAAGCTACAAACAAAACCTTCAAATCAACAAAATCGCTAACGATTTAAAGCGTGATAAGGTAGTGGATAAAAGAACGATTTTAAGCGTGATAGACACTGATATAGAGCGTGGTTCTATCCCGCCTAAAGATTTGTTAAAGCAATTAGAAAAAATCAGCGCTTCTCTTTCTAAAGACATCGTAATAGCGATAAAGCAAGTAGAAAAATTAGAGCTTAACTACGCGCTAATAGACAATATCCAACACAACACGCTTGATGACACGCTTGATTTTACCTTTATTATTGGGGATTCTTTGAGCGTTCAGTCGCTTTATGTTACCTTTGATCTTGTGATTGACATGGATAGACCCATGAGCGAGCAGTTCCTCAACCATATTGGGGAATTGGGGAGTTTTGAATCTAGAGAGCAAGCGTTAGAGTGGGTGCGATTAACACAAGCTAAACTGATCATTGAAGTGCCCAAAGAAGTGCTAAAAAATGCGCAATTATCGCAAATTGAAGAAATATTGACTGGCTGTATTTTTAATGGCGCTTACCGTCTTCAAAACGATCTTAAGAAAGGGCGATAGACATGGAAATTTTAAATAAAATTCACCCCACAACAAGGAGGAACAAGCCATGCCAAAAAGATAAAAAACATTAAAAAACATTGAACGACCGATTATAGCGGAATTTAAAACAAATTTTTACCAAGGAGTATTTTATGGGTTTTCAAAATGAAAATAAATTAAAAGTAGGCGCGTCAGTCAAAGCCACAATCAATGACAAAGTGGTGGAGGCTAAAGTCATTAATATTGGGTTTAATCGTGTAACCTTAAGGAGCCAAAAAGGACAACAAGGTTCTTACGCTTTCAATAGCGAAAAATTCTTAAAATGGTTCAATAAAGTTCCATTGACCGAGCATATGAAACTTCACGCTGAAAAAAGCGCTGATGACTTGTTAAAAGGGGTTAAAATCGTTACGAGCGGTCCGAGTGTTAAGGAAAGGACTACCACTCCTAAAGAAAAAGAGGATAGGTTTAAACTCGCTTTTGGATTTAGAGAGGCTAACGAGGAGGGCGTGAGTGTGTCAGAGATTATGATTAGGGACTATACTTTAACAGAGAGAAAAAGTAGGCTTGGTGTTTTATTATCTCCGATGCTCTTTAGTGGGAATGGTAGTCAAATTTCGGCGGTTATTATTACCGCTCTTGCGAATGCGAAAGGTTTTAATAAGCATACCGATGCGGAGTGGGTTAAAATGATTGAAGCTCGTAACGAGGAATTATGCGATGTGGATAGTTTTGATAACTTAGATAGGGTCGCGATTACCTTGTATTGTAATGTAATTAAATACTATGCGGAGGGTAGAGAGGAGCTTCAAAACGATTTTAACGACTTTTCCCCTGATGGTTTTTGGGCGAAGTATTTACCTAAAAATAAAAACGAGGCGTTATTTGTAGCGCAACTCTTATGCGATGGCGGTATTAATAAATATGGGTTAAGTTGTGCGGGTCTTACTGAAAACTTGTTAAAAGACATTGAACCTAATTTCGGTTTAGCGACCACTAATGAAATTGATGAGTATCTCGCTAATGAAAACGAGGCGGAGGGTGAAAATTTAGAAAACTAACCCCCCCTTTGGGGGTCTTTTTTTAATCTCTCTTTTTTTTCTTGTATCTTTATTTTTCAATTTGCTTGCTTATTTTAGTTTTAACGCTCTTTTATTGATTAGTCAATGTTTTTTGATTAAAGTTAAAAAAGCGTTTAAATCCATTTATAGCGTTCTTTTAAGAAATCGTGCGCAGATACCCATTTTCGCTCAGCATGACATACAAGCGCCCCATGATTTCTTTCTTTTCTTCCATGTCTAGTTGGTTGTTGTCTTCAATTTTTTGTTTTAAAAGGCGCTCGATCTCTTTAGTGTCATAGTCTAAATCGTCTAGCACGTCTAAAATCGTTTGGGCTTCGCAAATATCTTCCACTTCATAATCGCCTTTTTCATCAAAAACCACGCTAAATTCCGTAGGGTGCGTGAATAAATTGTGTTTCATGCCTAAAACTTCTTGATAGGCTCCCACTAAAAAGAACGCTAAAAAGTATTCTTCTTCATCTATGTCTATATCATGCAAAAACAAGGGCTTCGTGGAATCAAAAGCGATTTCCCCATCGCTATCGCAAGTAATATCCCACAAGCTCGCGCTCCTGGTGGGCTTTTCATCTAATTTATTCAAGGGCATGACCGGGAAATTCTGTCTCAAGCCCCAATAATCCGGCAAGCTTTGGAAAAACGAGCAATTCAATAAATAGCGCTCTTGGACCTGCTCTTGAATGCGTAAAATATCGTTATGATCCTTGACATAAAGCAATTGCACCGCCTTTTTGACGATCAAATGGGCTAAAACTTCAGTGTTGCTCCTGTCAATCAAATCAATATAGCCCAAATCAAAAAGCGTGAATAACGACTCGGTGTGATCAAAACTATCATGCAAGTATTCAATGGCGTTTTTTTCATTGATATTAGCGAGCAAGTCTAGCATTTCATCAATCAAAGGGGGGTTATTACTTTCTTTGATTTTTAGGGATTTTTCATTGTATTCATGCGAAAACAATTCTAACACCGGGGCCACTAAAACGGCATGGTTAGCGGAAATGTAACGGCCTGATTCAATGAAAATATCCGGCTCTATTTCCTGCTTATTTTTCACAATTTCCCTCAATAAAAACACCACATCAGCGCTGAATTCCTCTAAAGTGTAGTTTTTATCTTGGTGGTGCTTGTGTTGGGTGTATTCTACGGCTAACCCCCCTCCAATATTCACGCTATTGAGATTTTTAGCGCCCATTTTACGCAATTCTGCATACAAGTTTCCCGCTTCTCTTAAAGCCTTTTTTAAGGGCGAAATATCGCTGATTTGAGAGCCTATATGAAAATGTATCATGTGGAAATGCTCTAACAAGTCGTTTTCTTCTAAAAGGCGCATCGCTTCTAAAACTTCAGTGCTGCTAAGACCAAATTTAGAATTGATCCCCCCACTCTTTGCCCAAACGCCAGTGCCAGCGCTGTGCAAACGGATGCGGATGCCAATTTTAGGGCATGCTACAAAATCGTTTTGTTTAGCCACGGCGATAATGGTTTTCAACTCATTCAAACCCTCAATCGTTAAAGTGATCTCATGCTGCATGCTTTTAGCGATAAAGCCAAGCTCAATCATTTCCTTGTCTTTAAAGCCATTCACGGTGATAGGGGCTTTAGGGTTCGTGTAGCTCATCGCAATGATGAGTTCAGACTTGCTCCCGGCTTCTAAACCATAATCCAAACCCTTAGCCCCTTGCACTAAAGGGAAAACAAACGAGGGCATTTGATTGACCTTTAAAGGGAAAACCGCCTTAAAAGCCCCGCTGTATTGATACTCTTTAATCGCTGAAGAAAACGCATCAAACAGGCTTTTGATTTGTTTTTGCACCAAATGGGGGAATCGCACCAACAAAGGCCCTCTATAACCCTTATCGCGCACGCTTTGAACGATTTCTAAAAGCGAGGGGTTTTTGCCATGACAAACTTTAACCAAGCCTTTTTCTATCTTAAATTCGTTATTGCTCCAAAAATTAATCCCATAATCATGGACTTCTTGCATTTTTTATCCTTTTATCACGATAAGGTTTTAAAGAGGTTGGGGTTGTTTTTAAAATCTCTGATCGCTTCTTCATAAACTTTTTCAATTTGAATGACTGAATTTTCTAAAGTGTAGTTTAAAGCGCTTTTAGCGTATTCGTTTTGCATTCTTTCTCTTTCAAGCTTGTTTTCTAACCACCAATCTATTTTAGCGCTCAAATCTTTAGCGTTATTGGGCTCAAATAACGATCGTTCATCTAGCGCGAATTGCCTGGTCGCGCTTAAAGGGCTATTAGCGATAACAGGCACAATCCCCACGCTAATGGCTTCCAAACACGCAATCGCTTCGCTCTCCACATTGGCCGTATGCACATAAAGGGTGCAGGTTTTTAAAATCTCTAACAATTCATTAGAATTGACAAACCCAAACTCCGTTTTTACGCCTAGTTTTTGGGCTAGAAGTTTGATTTTTTTCTCATCAGGCCCTTTGCCTTTGAGTAATAATACAATGTCTTGTTTGTATCGGCTTAAAGCAACCGCTTTGATTAAAACGCTTTGATTTTTTTCATTAGAATAGCGCCCTACCATAGCGATTTTAAAGGGTGTGGTGTCAAAAAGGCTTTTTTGCGGGTGCTCAAATTTAAACATGGGATCAAAGCCGTTAGAAATAGCGTATTTTTTCCCTCCATAGTTGTATTTTTCCAATTCTTCTACAATGAATTTTGATGGGCAATGGATATGGTGGATATAGCGGTAATGCGAAGATTTAAACCATGAAAAAAGCATCATGTTGAACCAAGAAAATTGCCCCAATTTCATGTTATAAGAAATATGCTCTGGCTGTAAATGGAAAGAGCCAATGTAAGGCACTTGCATTTCTCGCGCGATTTTTACGGCTGTTTTTTCTAGCAAAAAAGGCAAATAAGTATGGATCATATCCGCTCCCTTAAAAGCCTTTCGTAGAATTTTTTCATCCGGTTTAGCAAAAAGAATGTGTTGTTTGTGTGAAATTTCTGTAACTAGGGGGATATAGCGCTCTTTAAGGTTGTAATACCCTTCTTCTTCACTCCCTAAATTATTCACATGAGGGGCGACCACTCTCATCACATGCCCTCTTTTTTTCAGTGCTTCAAAAAAACGAAACGCTGTCATAGAAGTGCCATTACTGGTGTCTTTAAAGCTATCCACGACTAAAACAATAACCATTTAACTACTCTTCTTTAAAATTGAATTTAAAAGGCTTTTTATCAAACACCACGATTTCTATCATTCCCTCTAAAACCTGAATGTCTAACACAAACGCCTCTATTTTTATTTCAGCTTTTTTCACGCCATCTTGAATCACTTGCGCTTTAATGAGCGCTTCTTGATTCAATTCTAGTGGGGCATAAAAATTGATGTTATTAGAAACCACCACGCTGTATTTTTTATTCAACGCGCACAAGGCCGCATAATTGCACGCAAGAAGCACAAACCCGGCATGCACAAAATTTTCTTCATACACCATGTTTTCATTGCCCTTGAAACGGACATGGGCGATGTTTTTTTCTAAAACGACCAATTCAGTGCCAACGCTTGGTTTGAAATTCTTACAAGTCTCTAAAGAGTCATAATCCACATGAACGACTGATTCTTGCACTATCTTATCCTTTATTTTAACGCTTGCTTGGTTTAAGCATCTTAAAATACCCCCTTAAAGGAGCGTCATACCCCTCTAAAGTTTTAGAGTGATCCGTTTTATCCAAAAAATCTTCTAAACTCTGCCCCAAAATAAAATCCGTTTTACGCTGTTCTTTAGGCGTGGTCTTTGAAACGCTAAGAATCTCAAAATTTTCAAACCCCACCCTTTCGCACCACCCTTTTAAAGCACTAACGCTAGGGATAAAATAAACGTTTTTCATTTTAGCGTAAGTTTTTTTAGGGCAAAGGGCGATGTCTAGGGGCGAATCAATAATAAGCGTATCCAACACCAACTCCCCTTTTATTTTTAAAGCATGATACAAGGCTTTTAAAGCCTCTAGCGGGCTTTTCCTGTGGTATAGCACCCCTAAGCAAAAAATGACATCAAAAGCGTTAGGGTATTTTTCATGCAAATCCTTTACCCCCAAAGACTCGTAAATGATTTTTTTTTCTTTATCAAAAAAGGGGGCTAAAAATTCAAATTGTTTTTTGACTAAAACGCCCGGATCAAACCCCACCAAACTTTTAGGCTTATGTTCTAGCATCTTAAACAAGTAATAGCCGTTATTGCAACCCACATCAGCCACTATTTTGTCTTTTAAAGGAGTGGCGTTTTTGATTAGATCCCATTTAATAGAGCTATCCCATTCGCTCTCAATCTTGATTTGAGAAATTTCAAAAGGGCCTTTACGCCATGGCCTTAACGCCATGATTTCTTCTAAAAGGGTTTTTGGATTGAATTTATCGTTACAAATGAGCATGACTTACCATAGCGTGGGGGTTTTTTTAAAAAGGGGGGGTTTAAAAGGGATTCTAAATGATGGGAGCTAATCCCATAAATAAAAGCGAAATTAAACGCTAAATTTTTTAATTGCTCTTTCAAATTGTTTTGAGTGGTGTAAAAATAATTGTTGGCTTTTTCAAAAAAAACCACGCTATTTTTACGATAAAACACGACAATTTTCCCCCACGATAAAGTTTCAAGGGCCTTTTGAAGCAGCCTTTCAAACAATTCTTTTGAACCCTCAGCGACAACCACCCTTGCTGTTGTCCCATAAGGAGCGATTTCTAAATTTTTATTCACAAAAAAGGGTTTGCAATGATCTAAAGAATATTCTTTTTTAGCTAAAAGATTCAAGTCAAATTCAATTTTTAATTTCTCGCACAATCGGATCACCCTTTTTAAAGGCTCTAAAAAAATGCATGGCATTTTTAATTCATATTCTTGTTTTTCATAAACTAGAGCGCTGCAAAAAAAGGATTGGTTGAAAACAACTAAATCGCTTTCTTCTAAGTTTTCTTTCAAGTTTTCTTCTAAACGCTCCTGCTTATAAAACAAATGGAACCACTCCAATTTATCAAAAAACGCTATTTTACACCCCTCTAAAATGAATAAATCTTCAAGACTCTCTTTCAAACACCACACAAAGTCGCTCACTATGATTTTAGAAGCGATCTCTAATTCTATGGGGCTTAATAGCGCCCCGACCACGCGCTCATTCAACAAACAAAATTTAAACAAATGGTTCAAAGAATGCTCTATATCTTTAAGCTTGATCCATGCCACATCTTTATCGCTTAAAGGATACTCTCCTGTGTATAAAATCCCATAAGCCCCTAACTCTAAAGCTTTAGGAATGAATGCATGATCTTTGGCCACAAACAAAGAGCCTTTTTGCACCTTATTTAAAGACAAAACAATAGAATTAAAATAGCTGATTGAGGGCGTGTTTTGCAATTCGCCCAAACTCAACTCTACCGCTTCATTCACCCCTAATCGCATTTAGCTGATGAGACTTCCTGCGATTTTTTCTTTGGTGGGGCTAATTAAAGCCAGATTATCGCTATCTCGCACCGCTAAAATCATGCCCTCACTCATTTCGCCCATGAGCTTTGCAGGTTTTAAATTAGCCACCACGCACACCATTTGACCAATTAAATTTTCAGGCTCATAATCCAAAGCGATCCCTGAAATAATCTGCCTCAAACGATTTTCGCCTAAATCCACTTTTAAGCGCAGTAATTTGTTGGATTTTTCAACCCTTTGGGCTTCTTTGATAAGCCCTACTTTAATTTCTATCTTTTTGAAATCCTCAATACTGATATAATTTTCTTGTTTTTGCGAGATTTTTTCTTCTGGCTTTTTTTCTTCTTTTTTGGCTGGGGTTGTTTCCTCCACTTTTTCCATTTTAGAGAATAAAGGCTCGGTGTCTTGCAAGATCATGTCTTGTAAATTTTTAGACTTGAAAAAGCGTTCGTAATGATTAGGCGTGATTTCTATATTAAAAGCGCTCGCTAATTTCATAGCGCTCTTTGGCATGAACGCATAAAGCAAAAAGCTTGATTGCAAAAGCGCATTTGCAATCAAACTCAATAAGGCTTCTAATTTTTCTAATTCATTATTTTTATGCAAAACCCATGGCTCTTCTTTAGCGATGAGTTTGTTTAAAAAATCATAAACACCAAACAATTCTTCTAACGCTTTATGCAACTGCATTTTAGGCACAAAAGAGTTGGCGTTATCTAAAATGTGATGCACTTTTTCTAGCTCTTTAGGGTAATACGCAGTGATTTTTGCGCTTTTTAAAGAATGGTTAAAATATTTTTTAGCCATGCCCAACAAACGATTCAATAAATTCCCTAAATCGTTGTTCAAATTGGCGTTGATCCTTTCTACTAACGCTTTTTTAGAAAAATCCCCATCTTGCCCAAAAGGCACTTCACGCAACAAAAAATAGCGCAATTCTTCAATCCCATACTCCATAGCGAGCTTTTGAGCGTCCAAAACATTACCCAAGCTCTTACTCATTTTCACGCCCTCTATCGTCCACCACCCATGCACGCAAAGCTGTTTGAATAAGGGCAGATTCAAGCTCATCAAAAAGGCTGGCCAATAAATGGCATGGAAGCGCAAAATATCCTTACCCACAATATGCCTAGCGCACTCAAAATGCGCCATTTTATTTTCCAAACCATTCAAATACCCTAACGCGCTCGCATAATTCAATAAAGCGTCTAGCCAAACATACACCACATGTTTAGGATCATTCATTTTTTTAGGTAAAGGAATGCCCCATTCAAAGCTCGTGCGCGTGATGGATAGATCCAATAAGCCTTGTTCAATGAAAGAAGTAACCTCATTTTTACGATAAATGGGCAAGATCGCTTCAGGGTTTTTGGTATAAAACTCTAATAAAGGTTTTTCATACGCGCTCAATCTAAAAAAATAACTCTCTTCTTCTAAAAGCGTGGTCTCTCTCAAGCAATCAGGGCATAAGACTTTACCTTCTGTATTATCCGTTTTAGAGATCGCGCAATAACTCTCACAGCTCACGCAATAATACCCGCTATAAGTGCCTTTATAAATGTCCCCTTTTTCAAACATGATTTCAAAGGCGTTTTGCACGCATTTTTGATGCTCGCTGTCTGTGGTGCGGATAAAACCATCATAATCTAAATTGAAAAAATCCCACTGGTTTTTAAAAATCGCGCTAATGCTATCGGCGTAAGCTTTGGGGCTTTGATTTCTCAGTCTTGCGCTTTGTTCGATCTTTTGCCCATGCTCATCGGTGCCGGTTAAAAAAAAGACTTCTTCGCCTTGAAGCGTGTAATACTTCTTTAAAGTGTCCGCAATCAAAGTCGTATAAGCATGGCCAATATGAGGGATGTCATTCACATAATAAATGGGGGTTGTGATCAGTGATTTTTGCATCTTTATAATCGTGTTACCTTAAATTTGTTTAAATCTCTTAATTTTAACATGCTTTTAAAAATTTAGAGAATAGAGATTGAATTTATGCTTATTTGTGGGGTGTTTTTAGCTTAAAATTCATTATAATTAACGCTCAAAAAATTGAAAAAGAGTTCAAGGAATAGACAGATGATTTCAAAATTTTTGCTCAAAAGCATGTTCAAGCAGTGGAAAAACGGCGATTATCAGGTCGTTTTTTGGGATAATAGCGTTTATAGGAATGGCGAACATTCGCCTAAATTCACCCTTAAAATCCATCGCCCCCTAAAATTTAGCGATATTAAAAAAGACATGTCTTTGACGATCGCTGAGGCTTATATGGACGGCGTGATTGATATTGAAGGCTCTATGGATGAGGTGATGCATTCTTTGTATTTGCAAACCAATTACGAACATTTGCATAAACATGATAACGCTAAAGCTATCCAAAAGCCCATCAAAGAAAGCTCCAACATTTCTAAACATTACGATCTAGGGAATGACTTTTATTCTATCTGGCTGGATGAAACCTTAAGCTATTCATGCGCTTATTTCAAAAAAGACGATGACACCCTCCATGCCGCCCAGCTCCAAAAATTAGATCACACTTTAAAAAAGCTCCACCTAAAACCTGGCGAAAAACTGCTGGATATAGGCTGTGGTTGGGGCTATCTCTCTGTAAAAGCTGCACAAGAATACGGGGCGGAAGTGATGGGGATCACCATTTCTAGCGAGCAATACAAACAGGCTAACAAACGAGTCCAAGAGCTAGGGTTAGAAGATAGAGTAACGATCAAGTTATTGAATTACCAGGATTTAGACGGGCGCTTATACCGCTTTGATAAGGTGGTGAGCGTGGGCATGTTTGAGCATGTGGGTAAGGATAATTTACCCTTTTATTTCAAGAAAGTTAAAGAAGTGTTAAAGAGAGGCGGGATGTTTTTGCTCCACTCCATTTTATGCTGTTTTGAAGGCAAGACTAACGCATGGGTGGATAAATATATTTTTCCAGGCGGTTATTTGCCCTCTTTAAGAGAAGTGATGAGCGTGATGAGCGAATGCGACTTCCACTTGCTCATGGCTGAAAGCTTACGCATCCATTACGCTAAGACTTTAGACATTTGGCGAGATAACTTCAACCACAATCTAGATCAAGTGAAAAGACTCGGCTATGACGAACGCTTTATCCGCATGTGGGATCTGTATTTAAGGACTTGCGCATCCGCTTTCAGGGTGGGGAGCGCGGATTTATTCCAATTGCTTTTAACCAACAGCGTGGATAACACTTTCCCCTTAACCAAAGAATACATCTACCAATAATTTCAGATTTTAGCCCCTTCTTTCAGGCTAACTTCTGGCAAACTCTCCACATACAAGCTCTGTGATGGGAAAGCGAAACTCAAATGGTGCTTTTCTACGATCCCCATGATTTTTAGCATCACGTCTTCTTTAACTTCTAGCCACTCTTCCCAAACCACTGTTTTAGAAAAGCAATACACCAAAATATTAATAGAGCTGTCCGCAAACTGATCCAAAAAGACAAACAGATTGTTTTTATACCCTAAAAAATCGTCAATAGAAACAATATCTTTTTTAAACATGTAGCGGTAATCGCTCGCGTTTTGCAAAGCGCTATCGGCTCCATTGGCGATTTTAGGGTGGTTTTCTAGCATTTCTTTAATGTCTTTCACGCAAAGCTGTAAAGCGCTTTGGCTGGAGCTATAGGTTAAGCCTATTTCCATTTTAATACGCCTTCCCACTTTACGACGGCTCCAATTCCTGATGGGTTTTCCGGCTAACTCTGAATTAGGCACGGACAAAAGAGCGTTATCAAAGGCTCTGATCGTGGTGCGTCTTAACCCCATTTCCACCACCGTGCCCTCCACTTCACCGCACACAATCCAATCCCCTTGAGAAAACGAATTGTCTAACAATAAAATGACCGAAGCAAAGAAATTCGCCAACACATCTTTAACCGCCAAAGCCACCGCTAACCCCCCAATCCCTAAAGAAGCGATGATGGCTGAAACGTTAAACCCTAGTTGTTTCAAAACCCCTAAAAGCGCGACAATGAAGATCAAAAAATACACGACTTTTAAGATCAAGTTGATCACTTCTTTTCTAAAATTGTGCGTGCTTTTGGTAGCCATATTCGTAACTAACGCTTCCCCATAGCCTTTAAAGAGTGCTATCACTAACCATGCTAAAAGCATGATATACACCGCACCCACCCACATAGAAACTTTAGGAGGCGATGCATTAGGGTAGTAGAAAATGTCTAAAGCCACATCGCAACTAAATAACGCTAAAAAGACAGAAACCGGCGAAACAATGCTTTTTTGCACATTGACATGCATTTTTTTATTGCGCTGCATGATTTCAAAAATACGATCCAGTAATAAAGCTAAAAGCCAAGTGATCAACTTCCTTAAACCCAACAATAAGGCTAAAATCGTCAAAGCCAACACGATTTTACTCACTTGCAAGCTATGGGTTGTGAAAGGCAAAACCTTGCTGATCTTGTTTAACACAAAATCCATATTCACTTCCATGATCAAGTTTTTAGGAAGCACTTCTTTAGGGTGGTTTTTGATGTAACGCAAGACTTCGGTGTAAGTGTTCAAACGCAATTCATAATCGCTAAACATCTGCTCTAATTCATGCATTTTGACATTGTCTAAATTTTTAGGGAAAGTGTAGAGTTTGAATTGCCCTAAACGCAAAAGGAAAGCATCGCTGATACTTTCCACATCTTTTTGTTCGCTAAAAATATCAATACTGCTCCTGATTTTATCTATAAAACGATACAAAATTTCATCTATCAATAAAATATCTAAAGACAATCTGTCTTTCATGAAAGTATAGAAATCATCGCCCTTAATGCTTTTAGACAAACGCTTTTTGATTTTTTCCTGCTCTTTTAAATTTTGGTTTATATCAATGCCAATTTTATCCCTTTCATTCAACACTTTAGAAGTCAAACTTTTAATCAAATCGTTCTTTTGGGTGTTATACAGAGAGATTTCAGCGCTTCTTTCAGGGTTTTTCTTATAAGTTTCAATGACTTGATTGAGCTGGTTGATTTGATTGAAAATCAAAAACAAATCCACCGCATCTGTTTCATGCTCTTCAACCGCTCTCAAAGGATTTAAAAAGAGCGATAATACCAATACCCACCACAATAATAAACGCATGCGAAACCCCACTAAAACAAGATAAAATCTTTCTCATAATTTCTAGCGATTATACCAAAAATTAGAAACGCTCCACCCCATAAAGTTACTCATGCAATTTGAAAACGCTTTTTATTTATCCCTAAAAAGCGGGCTTTAGCTCAATTGTGAGCCTCTTTTTAGATCGCTATATTGCTTGATGGCTTTGAGTATTTTTACATTTTACAATTAAAATACAGCCTTAATTTTTAACAAATCTTGCTTTGATTTAATATTTTTATAGCAGGATTTCGCACAGGTCGTAGTCAAAAAGCTTTCCCTGTTCGGTGCGATAAAGTCACGGATAATGTGCATATCTTTTATTCTTACATGTTTCACTTTTTAGGTTTTTATAACCGCTTTTATTGAATGTTTTCATGCAAGATTTGTGTTTTAGGAGTTTCCAACCCTACTTCTTGTGATTGAGCTATTTTTAATGATCAATCTTTAGAAGAAAGAACCATAAAAATGTAGTATCCTATGCCTATAAGAAAAACAAGAATTAAGAAAATGAGTAATCCCCACTCTAAAGAATCCATAACTCCTCTTTAAAGAATGTCAAAAGTGGTGCGCTTGGCAGGACTCGAACCTGCGACCTACGGCTTAGAAGGCTGTTGCTCTATCCAGCTGAGCTACAAGCGCATTGAATGGTATTAATGTTAGGTGGTACGCCCGAAGGGAGTCGAACCCCTAACCCCCAGATCCGAAGTCTGGTGCTCTATCCAATTGAGCTACGAACGCTTACAATTCAAATAAAGGAATGACTAACATAAACTTGGTAAAACGCTTATTTAACGAGATGGGGTGGAAGATGGGAATTGAACCCACGACCCTCAGGACCACAATCTGATGCTCTAACCGACTGAGCTACTCCCACCATTCAATGAAAGGAAGCGATATTCTACCAAAGAATCTTAAACAGAACAATAAATTATGCAAAAAAGTGGTCGGGGCGAAAGGATTCGAACCTTCGACCCCTTGGTCCCAAACCAAGTGCGCTAACCAGACTGCGCTACGCCCCGAAATTTTCACATGAAGCGTTATTATAGCTGAATTTTTTGATTTTTGAGCGTAATTTTTCAAAAATGCCGCTAAAATCAAAAGCGACACTCAAAAATTGTATTAATTCCAACTCCCCCACCCTTTTAAAAAGCTACTTTTTAAAAACAGCTCTAAAGGATTTTTAAGCTTTTTGTTTCTTAAAAACTACTTTCGTTTTTTCATTTCGCTAGAAACTTTTTCATAATGTTCCATGTGTTTTTTGCTCAACTCTTTAGTGATATGCACCATCACTTTGTGATAGGCTTGATTCATGATCTTTCTAATGGCTTGATCATGATCGGTTTCTTTAATCTTATACACAAAAGTTTTGGGGACAAAACCTCCAGAATTGGTGCGCCGCAATTCCACTCTTTCAATCACAGCCTTAATCTTTGAAACATCAATACCAAAACTATGGATGATATCCTCACTTTTTGGCTCAACAAAATTCAAGTTCAAATACCCTGAAGACATGTCTATCACTTTTTCTTCATTAAGCGCATCGCTCTCTTCTACAATATCTTCCAAAATAGCCACATTCCCATCCATGCGTAAAACGAGCAACGCTTTTTCTTTGATGTCTTGAGGGATCTCACTAGCATCTTTAAATTGCGAAACGCTATAGCCCTTTCTCTCTAAAAAATTACTCAATTGGAGGAACAAAGACTTCTCAAATTCTTTTTGATAATTTTCAGGGATAACTTTATTAGCCTCTATTTTAGGATCGATTAAGACAACTAAATGGTTATTTTTAGGCTCTTGTTTGCCTTTAATAGGATAGTGGAAATGCAACTCCACTGACTCACCCATATTATTGTGTTGCTGCTTCATAGGCATCCCATCAGCTAGAGCCGTATAAAACGCCCCACTTGCTAGTAACGATCCTAAAACGATTGCTAAACTACCTTTTTTCATTAAATTCCTTTCTTTCTTTTTATTTAAAATCAATTCCTAATCTTACCCAAAAAATCCCACTTTTAGCGCTATTTTTAAGATAATCATTCCCATTCAATCGTTCCTGGTGGTTTAGAGGTAATATCATACACCACCCTATTAATGCCATTCACTTCATTAGTGATGCGGTTAGAAACCTTTTCTAAAAAAGAATGCTCTAAAAATGAAAAGCTCGCTGTCATGCCATCGCTCGCGTTTACTGCTCTTAAACAAATAGCGTTTTCATAAGTGCGATTATCCCCCATAACCCCCACAGAATTGACATTCAACAGCACGCAAAAAGCTTGCCAAACCTTATCGTATAAACGGGCTTTCTTAAGCTCCTCTATAAAAATAGCATCCGCTTCTTGCAAGCGTTTGATCTTACTCTCACTGATTTCGCCTAAAATCCTTATTGCAAGCCCAGGCCCTGGAAAGGGGTGGCGCATTAAAAAATCCTGGCTAACGCCCAATTCCTTACCCAACAAGCGCACCTCATCTTTAAACAATTCCCTTAAAGGCTCTATGAGTTTAAAGTCCATCCATTCAGGCAGTCCGCCCACATTATGGTGCGTTTTGATCACTTTTGAAGGCCCTTTAACGCTCACGGATTCAATCACATCAGGGTATAAAGTGCCTTGAGCTAAAAACTCAATTTTGCCTTTTAAATGGTGCTTTTTGGCTTCTTTTTTAAACACTTCAATAAAGGTCTCGCCGATGATTTTTCGCTTCAACTCAGGCTCGCTCACGCCCTTTAATTTAGACAAAAAGACTTCTTTAGCGTCTATCGTGTTTAAAGGGATTTGCAAGTCTTTAAACATCGCTTGGACTTTTTCTTTTTCATTTTTACGCAACAAGCCATGATCCACAAAAACAGCGATCAAATTATCCTTAATGGCTCTGTGCAATAGCGTAGCGACCACCGTAGAATCCACGCCCCCACTCACCGCGCACAACACCTTAGCGTCAGCAATTTGTTCTTTCAGCCTCGCAATTTCTCTTTGAGCGAAATGCTGCATCCCCCAAGTTTTTTCACAACCGCAAACTAAAAGGGCAAAATTTTCTAAAATCTTACCCCCTTCTTCGCTTTGAACGACTTCTGGGTGGAATTGCAAGCCAAAAATCTTGCCGTTTTCAATCGCGCAATAGGGCGAATTAGAGCTTTTTGCAAGGGTAGTAAAACCTTTAGGCAATTCTATGACTTTATCCATATGACTCATCCACACAAGGCTTTTAATCTTCACGCCTTCAAAAATCACGGAATTTTGAGCGATTTCTAAAACAGCCTTACCAAATTCTTGCTCATTCGCACAAGCCACCACCCCCCCAAAAAAATCCACCAAATATTGCATGCCGTAGCAAATCCCTAAAATCGGCACATTCAAATCAAAGATTTTTTCATTGGGCTTATAAGCGTCTTTAGCATACACGCTCGCTGGCCCCCCGCTCAAAATCAAACCTTTAGGGGCTTTTTTTTGAATGTTTTCTATGCTTTCAAAAAAAGGGACTATTTCTGTATAAATCCCGCTCTCTCTCAATCTTCTAGCAATCAGCTGTGTGTATTGGCTCCCAAAATCTAATACTAAAATCATCGCTCATTCTTTATTTTTGTTTTTTTGTTTGTGTTTTATCATACTGGCTCTTATAATCCACTCTGTGGCTCTCAGCTAACTCAGGCGCTTTTTGCACAAACCAGCGTTCTAATTTTTCTAGTTCGTATCTGTAATTTCCACCTTTTGAGCAATATTGAGAATCAATCAGCGAAAACGCATAGAGCGTTTTATTTTCTTTAGACTGGAATAAAAACTCCTTATGGAATAGCGCTTTTTTAGGCATGCCGCTCATTAGGGCCTCAGGCAATAAAAAAGCGTCAAAACCACAAAGGACTTTTTTACTCAATTTGTTGCTTTTGGTAACCACAAAAATGAGATCTGTTTTCATGTCTTGTTTAAAAGCTAATGAAAGCACATTTAAAAAGGGCAGAGCTAAACTTTTATCCACCCTAATCTTAAAAGCTTTAAAATCCCCTAATAAGACCCCCATAAACAAAACCAACCCCACGCAACATTTCAAACTCATTTGAAAAACGCTCATCTTTTATAATCCTTGACTTATCATCGGTTGCATAACTACAGGCTGCATGGCACAAAGTATTATAATATAAAAATTGAGAATCACCCCACGCTTTGGCTTGGCTAGTAGTCAAGTCTTTAGTTATTAAGCCTTTATTGGGTAAAAACACTCTCATGCTAGTATTTTCACTCCGTTTAAGCCCCAATGATGCTTGGTGTTGAAATGGAATGATAGGGTTTGACTAATTCATACCTTCTAAGTCTTCTGATATTGACTAAGGCGGTATTGGCTGAAATGGCTTGTGTCATGCTGCTTGTGGGGCGCAAAGAAGTGAGCGTATTCACATGCCCCGCATTGCATCGTGGGTTTCTAACCCTCACATCTTCTGGGTCATACCACGCCCCTTTTTGGATACTCAAAACCCCTTGACGGATATTCTTAGTTACAAACGCCCCTGCTAACAACCTCCCCCTAGCGTTAAACACTTCTACAATTTCACCATGCCTAATGCCTAATTTATTAGCGTCTAGTTCGTTGATCATTACAGGTTCTCTGCCTTGAATTTTATACACATTCCTAACCCAAGTGTTATCAAGCTGTGAATTGACACGGTATTTTGGGTGCGGAGAGATTAAATGGAACGGATAAATCTCAGCCATTTTAGAGCCTAGCCACTCAGCTGGCTCAAACCAAGCAGGATGCCCTTTAAAATCGGCCAGTTTAAAATCCGCGCATTTTTGAGAAAAAATTTGAATTTTCCCGCTCTCTGTATCCAGTTTATTGTTAATAGGGTCTTGCCTGAATTTCGCATGACGCACAAACTTTCTCGCATTTTCAGGGATTTCAAACTCCACAAAGCCATCCCTCCAAAACTGATCAAACGATTTCAAAGTAGGGCCATCGCTTTTTTCATAAAGGCCCTTAATCCATTCCATGTAACTCTTAGATTCAGTGAATTTCTGCTCTGTTTCATTGCCCCCAATGCGCAAAGCAAGCTGCCTGAAAATCTCATAATCGTCTTTGGATTCATAAACAGGCTCTACCACTTTACGCATGGCATAAACCACATTCTTAGAATAACTCCCTCCAAAAGTAATATCATCTCTTTCCATAGTGCTAGTGGAAGCAAAGACAATATCAGCAAATTTCGCTGTAGGCGTCCACCAAGGCTCATGCACGATCACGCAATCTAAGGTCCTTAAAGCGCGAATCAGCTCGTTTGTATCAGCTTCATGCCCCAACAAATCCGTCCCGCAATTGTAGATCATTTTGATTTTAGGCAATTGGAGTTTTTTACCCATAAAATCAATTTCTTTATCCGGATTTAAAATCGCTTCAGAAATTCTAGATGCTGGAATAACGCTTTTTACAGAATTATGCCCTTGCGAAATCATAGGAACAATTCTTGCCCCAGAGCTTGCTTGAGCGTTTCCTCCATAATGCATAGAAAAGCCAAAGCCCCCACCCGATAAGCCCACTTGACCAATCATGCTGGCTAGAACAATTAACGCCCAATCAGGTTGCTCGCCATGCTGAGCTCTTTGCATGGCCCAATTACCCGCTAAAAAAGTGCGCTTAGAGACAAATAAATCCGCTAATTCTTTGATTTTTTCTGCGCTCACTCCAGTGATTTGAGACGCCCATTGTAAATTCTTAGGTGCATTATCGCTCTCTCCTAGCAAATAGGGTAAAAATTTATCAAAACCATCAGTGTATTTAGCGATAAACGCTTTATCATATTGATTGCTCGTATAAAGATAATGCATCATGCCTAACATTAACGCTACATCAGTGTTAGGGCGAATGGGTATCCATTCAGCATTAAAGGCTTGAGCGGTTTCGGTATAAATGGGATCAATACTAATGAATTTAATACCGGCTCTTTTATACTTAGGGTAGTAGCTGTCATTGACATGGTTTGGCACAAAATAATCAATGCGGTTGCACTTGAGTAAATCCGCCCCCCACATGACATACACCTTACAATTTTTAATCATCTCTTCATGCGTGGTTTGTTGCGAATAAACTTCCATATCCCCTACAATCATAGGGTTTATTCTTGCGGCCGCGCCATTACTATATTCCCCATCAGTGCCAATAGCCCCCCCTAAAGTCGTATTAAAAAAACGCCATGTTAAATGATGACAACGATGCAAGCTGCCCGCATGCCCCCAGCCACCATAACTGGCGTTATAAATGTTTTCTTTAGGGATTTCTTTAAGCTTTTTAGCCGCTAAATCCAACGCCACATCCCAACTCACGCGCACAAACTCTTCTCTCCCGCGCAATTCTTTGTGGTTTTTTTTGTTTTCTAAGAAACTCTTACGCACGCAAGGATACTTCACCCTACTATCTGAATACACCCTATCTGCCATCGCTTTTAACATCATGGTAGGGTTATAATCGCTCTTTTGGGGGACAATATCTTTAATCACTCCATTTTGAACCTTTGCGATAAAGGGGCCAAAATGCGTTGCATGCGGAATGGATTCTACTTTTTCAAAAACACCAACAGCTTTCAAACAATTAGCACTAGCGAGCGCAATTGGGATTTTTGTTAGGATACTTCTGCGTGAAATGGACATGGTTCTCCTTCAAGCTTGCATTCTGTTAAAACACCCCAAATTCTAACACATATTCACCTAAAATTACCGCTAATAAGCCCTCATCATAGGCGTTAATTTAAACTACTTTTTATTCATGTTGCTCATGTCAGCGACTTTCCCCCACATCAAGCGGTATTTCCTCTTCATAAATTCAATTTCTTCTCTCGCTTGATTGAGTTCATCGCGCAAAAGATCAATGGTTTTTTTATCTTCTTCATAGACTTCTTGCATAGAGATTAAAGCGTCTTTTAAAAACATGTTTTCATTTTTAAAGGCTGAAATCGTTTCATCTTTAGCGCTAATGACTTTATCATGCAAATTTAAAATCGTGTTAATGGTCTTTTCCACAAACACAGGCTCTAAAGAACACCCGTTCATATCCATAGAAATCAAATTATTTTCTACCTTTTTAATTAAAGCGTTTGTCCCGCTGCTCGCATCAATTAAAAGCTTGTTGTGGCTTATTTTGCTCTTGATTTTACCAAGATTCACTAATTCTAAAATCCTTTCTTTAGGAAGCCCTGAAAGGCGGCTAAACTCTTCTAATTCAAGCCATGCTAAAGCGCTCAAATCTTCTAAAACCACCGGCTCTTTAGACTCTTTTTCTTTATCCTCTACTTCTTGCTCATTTTGTTGTGTCGCTTGCGCTTTATTCAAATCTAAAATATCCAAATTTTTCCTTAAAAATAGTTTTAGCTTAACGCAATTTTTTAACCGCTTTTTTCAAGCTGTCTAGCAAATAATCAATATCGTTTATGGAATGCGTGAAGTGCAAGCTCACTCTAAGCCATCCGGGTTTAGCGTTAAAATCGCTTGACTTTTGAGCGTTAAGATTCAATAAATCATGCCCATAAGGCCCCGCGCAAGAGCAACCTGCCCGGGTCTCAATAGCGTATTCATAGCTTAAAACTCTCGCTAAATCATAGGGCGAAATCCCGCCAATATTAAAAGCCACTACCCCCACCCGATGCGCTGTTAAATTCCCATAAATATTAATAGCGGGCAAGTCTTTTAAGCCATGCATAAGCACTCTTAAAAGGTTGTTTTCTTTCTTATGGATAAAATCCAAACCGCATTCATCTCTCAATTGATACGCTAGAGCGCTCCTGTAAAATTGCAACAATCCTGGCGTGCCAAACTCTTCTCTTAAAGGCAATTCATCAATAAATTCATGCCGTGTGCGGTTAGCGTATTTAATCACACCCCCTGCGCTAAAACTCGGAGGGATTTGCGTGTCAATCAGATCTTTAGAAATGCCTAGAAGACCGCACCCTCCAATACCCCCTAAAAGCTTATGAGGCGCATAAAAACCGGTTTGGTATTCGCAATCCTTAGGGTTAGCATGCGCGCTAAAATTCGCTAAATCCAAAGCCAAAGCGGCCTTATATTTCTTGCACAATGATGAAACTTCTTTTAAGGGCGTAAGCAGTCCGGTTACATTAGAAGCCGCACTCATAGAAACCAGGCTGTTAGGGGATTTTTTTAAAGTTTGCTCTAAAATTTCTAAATCCAATAAACCATGTTCATTTAAAGGGATACGCACCACTTCACACAAGCCTTCACGCCAGCTAATCTCATTAGAATGATGCTCATAAGGCCCTACAATCACACGCTTTAAAGCCATATCTTTCAAATACGGCTCTAAATTTTTCTTCGTTTTTGAAGGGATACACACCCCTAAAATTTCTTGAAATTTCTTAATCGCTGAACTCGCCCCATACCCTGTGCTCAAGACGCAATGATTAGCGCTCAAATTTAAAGAACGCTTCAACTTTTCTTGGCACTCTTTTAAAAGCATGCCCATTAAAATCGCATGTTTAGAAGCGACAGAATGAGCGTTCGCGTAATAAGGCAGTAAGGATTTCACGCGCTTTTCCACTAAAACGCTCGCTAAACCTGAAGCCCCCCAGTCAAAATAAGACACCCCTTTTTTTAAAATAATGCTGGATTTAACCTGCTCTAAAGGGCTCTCGTTAGGGTTGAGTAAGGGGGCAAAACTCCTATTTAAAAACGCTTGCACGAAATACCACCAACGCTTTTAATGTTTATCTCCGCTTAAAATATGAAAATGCAAATGCATCACCTCTTGCCCGGCGTTTTTACCCACATTGGTTAAAAGCTTGTAACCCTTCTCTTTGATGCCTAATTTTTCCACCACTTCAAAAATAAAACTTGTCATTTGTGCCATAAGCTCTGGGGTGATGCCATTAAAATCCTGAATGCTTTGTTTGGGGATCACTAACGCATGCACTTTAGCTTTAGGGTTAATGTCATAAAAGGATAAAAAACGATCGTTTTCTAAAATCTTAGAACAAGGGATTTCGCCTTGGATTATTTTTTCAAACACATTCATGCTTTTTTGCTCCCTTTTAAGGTTTTTCTTTTATTAAAGTTGTATTATAGCTTTTTAAAAATAAAATATAAGGATCGTTATTGCACACCTTAATAGAACGCTTAGAAAAGGTTACTAACAGCAAAGAATTAGAAGAAGCGCGCTTGAATGCTTTGGGTAAAAAGGGGGTTTTTGCGGATAAATTCAACCAGCTCAAAAATCTAAACGGCGAAGAAAAAAACGCCTTTGCTAAAGAAATCCACCATTATAAGCAAGCGTTTGAAAAAGCCTTTGAATGGAAAAAAAAGGCTATTATAGAGCTTGAATTAGAAGAACGCTTGAAAAAAGAAAAAATTGATGTGAGTTTGTTTAACGCTATCAAAACAAGTTCTTCTCACCCTTTGAATTATACTAAAAATAAAATCATTGAATTTTTTACCCCATTAGGATACAAGCTTGAAGTCGGCTCTTTAGTGGAAGATGATTTCCATAATTTCAGCGCTTTAAACTTGCCCCCTTACCATCCTGCAAGAGACATGCAAGACACTTTCTATTTTAAAGATCACAAGCTTTTAAGGACCCACACTTCGCCCGTGCAAATCCACACCATGCAAGAACAAACCCCACCCATTAAGATGATTTGTTTAGGCGAAACCTTTAGGCGCGATTATGACTTGACCCACACGCCCATGTTCCATCAAATTGAAGGGCTTGTCGTGGATCAAAAAGGGAATATCCGTTTCACGCACTTAAAGGGTGTGATCGAAGACTTTTTGCATTATTTCTTTGGCGGCGTGAAATTAAGGTGGCGCTCTAGCTTTTTCCCTTTCACAGAGCCAAGCGCTGAAGTGGATATTAGTTGCGTGTTTTGCAAGCAGGAAGGCTGTAGGGTTTGCTCGCACACAGGCTGGCTAGAAGTGTTGGGCTGTGGCATGGTCAATAATGCGGTGTTTGAAGCCATAGGGTATGAGAATATGAGCGGGTTTGCTTTTGGCATGGGGATTGAAAGATTAGCCATGCTGACTTGTCAAATCAATGATTTGCGCAGTTTCTTTGAAACTGATTTGAGAGTGTTGGAGAGCTTTTAATGAAACTGAGCGTCAATGATTTGAATGTTTTTGTCAATACGCCTAAAGATATAGCCAAACTCTGTGAAAATTTGAGTCGCTTAGGTTTAGAAGTGGAAAGCTGTATCCCTTGTATCGCTCCTAAAAATGTGGTTGTGGGTAAGGTTTTAGAAAAAGCCCCCCATAAAAACGCTGAAAAACTCAGCGTGTGTCAAGTGGATGTGGGCAAGGAAGTGTTGCAAATCGTGTGTGGGGCTAAAAATGTCGCGCCAAACCAATTCGTGCCAGTCGCTTTAAACGGGGCACTAATCGGATCAACAACCATCGCTAAAACGGAGCTTAGGGGGGTTGAAAGCTGTGGTATGATTTGCTCTAGTAGCGAATTAGGCTTCCCTAAAATCAATGATGGCATCTTGGAGTTAGATGAGAGCGTTGGGGAGTTGGTTTTAGGGAAAGAACTAAATGAATACGCCCCTTTCAACACGCATGTTTTAGAAATTTCATTGACTCCCAATCGTGGGGATTGCTTGAGTGTTTTAGGTATTGCCAGAGAAATTAGCGCCTTTTATCACACGCCCCTAAAACCTATCAAGGCTTTAAATTTTACGCCAAAAAGCGGTTTGATCACGCTTAGTGCGGGTGAAAATATTGAATCGCATCTGGCTTATTATTTGGTTTGCAATCATTCTTTAAAAACCCCTTTAAATATCAAGCTTTCGCTCGCTCATAATAACGCCTTGAGTGAGAACGATCTGAACAATTTCATAGAATTTAGCACGCATTTTAGTGGGGTAATATTGAACGCTCATAGCCTGAATAAAACCCCTATGGATTTGAGCGTGAAAAACGATAAAAACAACCTTGAAAGCGTTTATATCAACCATCAAAAACGCTCCATTATCGCTATCAAGCATCAAGTTCAAAAAGATTTGAGCGAGTGTTTGCTTTTAGAAGCGAGTTATACTGATCCGATAAGCCTGTCTTTAAAATTACACGCCCTAAAAGATAAAACGCTTCAAAAAGACAACGCCCTTATTTATAGAAGCGCTAGGGGGAGTAACCCTAATTTATCAGACGGCTTGAATTTTTTAAGCACTCATTTGAAAGCCACGATTTTAGAAAGCAAACAAACTGAGCATTCTTTAAAAGATCGCACCCTTACATTCCAGCTTGAAGACATTACTGAAATTTTGGGGCTTGCTGTAGAGAAAGAAAAAATTCAAAGCATTTTAAAAAATTTAGGCTTTAAAGTCAGCACAAAAGAGCCAAACTCAAACCCCCCAATTTTAGAGGTTATTGCGCCAAATTTCAGGCATGACATTAAAACGATCCAAGATATTGCTGAAGAAATCTTGCGCTTTGTAGGGATTGATCATTTGATTTCAAAGCCTCTTCATTGTGTCAGTAGCAAAAATTCAAACCCCCATTATGACACGCACCGCTTTTTTGAAAACCTTAAACACAAGGCCCTCGCTTGCGGTTTTAAAGAAGTTATTCATTATGTGTTTTACTCTAAAGAAAAACAGCAAAAACTAGGCTTTGAAGTTTTAGAAGATTCTCTAGAATTGCAAAACCCTATCACAACGGATCTCAACACCCTAAGAACGAGCCTTGTTTGCGGGCTTTTAGACGCTAGTTTAAGGAATAAAAATTTAGGGTTTAAAAGCATCGCCCTTTATGAAAAGGGGAGCGTGTATAACTCTAAAAGAGAAGAAATCCAAAAACTAGGCTTTTTAGCGAGCGGCTTACAAAAAAAAGAAAGCTATCCTGACGCTAAGGGCAAGGCGTGGGATTTTTACTCTTTCGCTGAATGCGTTTCAAAAGTTATAGGGGATTTCAGCCTAGAAAAACTAACCACTCAAACCCCCATTAACCACCCCTACCAGAGCGCTAAAATCATTCAAAACAATGAAATCATAGGCGTGATCGCTAAAATCCACCCTAAAGTGATCCAGGAATTGGATTTGTTTGAAAGCTATTACGCTGAGATAGACGCTTCTAAACTCAAACGCCCTGCCATGCTGTTAAAACCCTTTAGCATTTACCCTAGTAGTGTGAGGGATTTGACTCTCATCATTGATGAAAATACCGCTTTTAGTGGGATTAAAAAAGCCCTAAAGGACGCTCAAATCCCTAATTTAAGCGAGATTCTACCTCTTGATATTTTTAAAGAAAGCGATAACACCATAGCCTTAAGCGTGCGTTGCGTGATCCATTCTTTAGAAAAAACCCTAAATGATGAAGAGGTCAATTCAGCCGTGCAAAAAGCGCTTGAAATTTTAGAAAAAGAATTTAACGCCCGCCTTAAGGGATAATATAAAGGATAATATGTGATAGAGCTTGACATTAACGCTAGCGATAAATCGCTCTCGCACAGAGCCGTTATTTTTAGCCTGCTCGCTCAAAAGCCTTGTTTCGTGCGGAATTTTTTAATGGGAGAAGATTGTTTAAGCTCTTTAGAAATCGCTCAAAATTTAGGGGCTAAAGTGGAAAATACCGCTAAAAATTCTTTTAAAATCACGCCCCCAACGGCTATAAAAGAGCCTAACAAGATTTTAAATTGCAACAATTCTGGCACCAGCATGCGTTTATACAGCGGGCTTTTAAGCGCTCAAAAAGGCCTTTTTGTTTTAAGCGGGGACAATTCCTTAAACGCACGCCCCATGAAAAGAATCATTGAGCCTTTGAAGGCTTTTGGGGCAAAGATTTTAGGGAGAGAGGATAACCATTTCGCCCCCTTAGTGATTGTAGGGAGCCCTTTAAAAGCTTGCCATTATGAAAGCCCTATCGCTTCAGCTCAAGTCAAAAGTGCTTTTATTTTAAGCGCCTTACAAGCTCAAGGCGCAAGCACTTATAAAGAAAGCGAGCTTAGCCGTAACCACACAGAAATCATGCTTAAAAGTTTGGGGGCTAACATTCAAAATCAAGACGGCGTTTTAAAAATTTCACCCCTAGAAAAACCCCTAGAAGCTTTTGATTTTAAGATAGCCAATGATCCGTCTAGCGCGTTTTTTTTCGCTCTCGCTTGCGCGATTACGCCAAAAAGCCGCCTTCTTTTAAAAAATGTCTTGCTCAACCCCACTCGCATAGAAGCTTTTGAAGTATTGAAAAAAATGGGCGCTTCCATAGAGTATGCGATTCAATCCAAAGATTTAGAAATGATTGGCGATATTTATATAGAGCATGCCCCTTTAAAAGCGATCGCTATTAATCAAAATATCGCTAGTCTTATTGATGAAATCCCTGCTTTAAGTATCGCTATGCTTTTTGCAAAAGGCAAAAGCATGGTTAAAAACGCTAAAGATTTACGAGCCAAAGAAAGCGACAGGATTAAAGCGGTTATTTCTAATTTCAAAGCTTTAGGGATTGAGTGCGAAGAGTTTGAAGACGGGTTTTACATAGAGGGATTAGAAGATATAAGCCCATTAAAACAGCGCTTTTTTCAAAAAAAACCCCCCCTTATTAAAAGCTTTAATGACCACAGGATTGCGATGAGTTTTGCTGTTTTAACTTTAGCGTTGCCTTTAGAAATTGATAATTTAGAATGCGCAAACATTTCTTTCCCGCAATTCAAACGCTTACTCAATCTATTCAAAAAAGGGAGTTTTAATGGAAATTAAAATGGCTAAGGATTATGGTTTTTGCTTTGGCGTCAAAAGAGCGATACAAATCGCTGAAAAAAATCAAAACAGCTTGATTTTTGGCTCGCTCATTCATAACGCTAAAGAAATCAATCGTTTGGAAAAAAACTTCAATGTGAAAATTGAAGAAGACCCTAAAAAAATCCCTAAAAATAAGAGCGTGATCATAAGAACCCATGGCATTCCTAAGCAGGATTTAGAATACTTGAAAAATAAGGGGGTCAAAATCACTGATGCGACTTGCCCGTATGTGATCAAACCTCAGCAAATTGTGGAATCCATGAGCAAAGAAGGGTATCAAATCGTGCTTTTTGGGGATATTAACCACCCTGAAGTCAAGGGCGTGATAAGCTATGCCACTAACCAGGCTTTAGTCGTCAATTCGTTAGAAGAATTGCAAGAAAAAAAGCTCCAACGGAAAGTGGCTTTAGTTTCTCAAACCACCAAACAGACCCCAAAACTCTTGCAAATCGCTTCCTATTTAGTGGAAAGATGCACTGAAGTGCGTATTTTCAACACGATTTGTAACGCCACTTCCTACAACCAAAAAGCCGCTTTGGATTTGAGTAAGGAAGTGGATATTATGATAGTCGTGGGTGGTAAAACTTCTTCAAACACCAAACAGCTCCTAAGCATCGCCAAACAGCATTGCAAAGACAGCTACTTGGTAGAAGATGAAAACGAATTAGAGTTAGCGTGGTTTAAGGATAAAAAATTGTGCGGGATTACCGCTGGGGCTTCCACGCCGGATTGGATTATAGAAAATGTCAAGCAAAAAATTAGCACGATTTAACACATTTTGAAAATTTTCTTTAAAAAAACCGCTTATTGTTAATTTTTAAACGATTTTGTAAGCTAAAAAAGGATACAATGCCCTTAAGGATTTTATATTTATTTTATAGTAAGGCAGTCAATGAGCAAGATAGCAGATGATCAGAACTTTAATGACGAGGAGGAAAACTTCGCAAAACTCTTTAAAAAAGAATTAGAAAAAGAAGAAACCCTAGAAAAAGGCACTATCAAAGAAGGGTTAATCGTTTCCATCAATGAGAATGATGGGTATGCCATGGTGAGCGTGGGCGGTAAGACAGAAGGCCGTTTGGCTTTAAGCGAGATCACCGATGAAAAGGGGCAGTTGCTGTATCAAAAAAATGACCCCATTGTCGTGCATGTGTCCGAAAAAGGCGAGCACCCTAGCGTTTCTTACAAAAAGGCCATCTCCCAACAAAAGATTCAAGCTAAAATTGAAGAATTGGGCGAAAACTATGAAAACGCCATTATTGAGGGCAAGATTGTAGGCAAGAATAAAGGGGGCTATATCGTGGAGTCTCAAGGCGTGGAGTATTTCCTCTCCCGCTCGCACTCTTCTTTAAAGAATGACGCAAACCACATCGGCAAACGCATTAAAGCGTGCATCATTCGTGTGGATAAGGAAAACCATTCTATCAATATTTCTCGCAAACGATTCTTTGAAGTCAATGACAAACGGCAGCTTGAGGTTTCTAAAGAATTGTTAGAAGCTACAGAGCCGGTGTTAGGGGTTGTGCGCCAGATCACCCCTTTTGGCATTTTTGTAGAAGCTAAGGGGATTGAGGGCTTGGTTCATTATTCTGAAATCAGCCATAAAGGACCAGTAAACCCTGAAAAATACTACAAAGAGGGCGATGAAGTCTATGTCAAAGCCATCGCTTATGATGCAGAAAAAAGACGCCTTTCGCTCTCCATAAAAGCGACTATAGAAGACCCATGGGAAGAGATCCAAGACAAGCTAAAACCCGGATACGCCATTAAGGTGGTGGTGAGCAACATTGAACATTACGGGGTGTTTGTGGATATTGGTAATGATATTGAAGGCTTTTTGCATGTTTCTGAAATCTCTTGGGATAAAAATGTCAGCCACCCTAGCCATTACTTGAGCGTGGGGCAAGAGATTGATGTGAAGATCATTGACATTGATCCTAAAAACCGCCGCTTAAGGGTTTCTTTAAAACAACTCACTAACAGGCCTTTTGATGTTTTTGAATCCAAACACCAAGTGGGGGATATTGTAGAGGGCAAAGTGGCGACTTTAACGGATTTTGGGGCGTTTTTGAATCTGGGTGGGGTGGATGGCTTGCTCCACAATCACGACGCTTTTTGGGATAAAGATAAAAAATGCAAAGACCACTATAAAATTGGCGATGTGATCAAAGTGAAAATCCTTAAAATCAACAAAAAAGACAAAAAGATTTCTTTGAGCGCGAAGCACTTGGTGACTTCCCCTACAGAAGAATTCGCTCAAAAGCATAAAACAGACAGCGTGATTCAAGGCAAAGTGGTGAGTATTAAGGATTTTGGCGTTTTCATTAATGCTGATGGCATTGATGTGCTGATCAAAAATGAAGATTTGAACCCCTTGAAAAAAGATGAAATCAAAATAGGGCAAGAAATCACATGCGTGGTGGTTGCGATTGAAAAGTCTAACAACAAGGTGCGTGCTTCTGTGCACAGGTTAGAGCGCAAAAAAGAAAAAGAAGAATTGCAAGCTTTTAACACGAGCGATGATAAAATGACTTTAGGGGATATTCTTAAAGAAAAACTCTAAAGAGTGATTTTAAAAGCATGAGAATGGCATGAGATTTAAGGGTGTTGTTGCTTTTATTTTCTTAGCTGTCGCTCTTGGCGTTTTAGCTTATTTGTTTTTAAGTATTAAAAAAGAAATGCCCGCTACTTCTCATGCAGATAAAAGCCTCTCTCAAACAGATGCAAAAAGCCATGAAATCAACCTAGAAGAAAGCCCCAATAATCCTAATACCCCTAACGATGAAAAAGCCTCCCATAACGAAGAAGATCGTAATAACGCCCTTTCTCAAAATCTTGATGCTCAAGAATCTATCAATTACCCTGTTATAGAGCATCATTTTGAAATCCCTTTTGAAGAAAAAAAAAGGGAATATTCAAAGCTTATCATTAAGGATTTAAAGGACTATCAATGGTGGTGTTTAAAAGAAATCCTTAAAAAAGAACAAATTGATTACGCTTACGATAACACCAAAAACCAATCCAATCTCATCATCTATTTAGACAAAAACAAAAAAGAACGCTTTTTAGCTGATTTAGACTATTATAAAATACGCTATCATGCTGTTTTTTAAATTCAAAGGATAAAAATGTATCAAGTAGCCATTTGCGACCCCATCCATGCTAAAGGCATTCAAATTTTAGAAGCTCAAAAAGACATTGTCTTGCATGATTATTCCAAATGCCCTAAAAAGGAGCTTTTAGAAAAACTCACTCCCATGGATGCACTCATCACTCGCAGCATGACCCCTATCACAAGCGATTTTTTAAAGCCCCTAACCCACTTAAAATCCATCGTGAGAGCGGGCGTGGGAGTGGATAATATTGATTTAGAAAGTTGCTCTCAAAAAGGGATTGTAGTGATGAATATCCCTACCGCTAACACGATTGCCGCTGTGGAATTGACCATGGCGCATTTGATCAATGCAGTGCGCTCGTTCCCTTGCGCGAACGATCAAATCAAACACCAACGGCTATGGAAAAGAGAAGATTGGTATGGCACGGAATTGAAAAATAAAAAACTAGGCATCATTGGTTTTGGAAACATTGGCTCTAGGGTGGGCATTAGAGCAAAAGCTTTTGAAATGGAAGTCCTAGCCTATGATCCTTATATCCCTTCTTCAAAAGCCACTGATTTAGGGGTCATTTACACAAAAAATTTTGAAGATATTTTGCAATGCGATATGATCACTATCCACACCCCTAAAAATAAAGAAACCATTAACATGATAGGCGCTAAAGAGATTGAACGCATGAAAAAAGGGGTTATTTTGATCAATTGCGCTAGGGGCGGGCTTTATAATGAAGACGCTCTTTATGAAGCTTTAGAAACCAAAAAAGTGCGTTGGCTTGGCATTGATGTCTTTTCTAAAGAGCCTGGCATTCATAACAAGCTTTTAGACTTACCTAATGTGTATGCGACCCCCCATATTGGCGCGAACACTTTAGAGTCCCAAGAAGAAATTTCCAAACAAGCCGCTCAAGGGGTTATGGAATCTTTAAGGGGTTCAAGCCATCCGCATGCTTTGAATTTACCCATGCAAGCTTTTGATGCAAACGCAAAAGCCTACTTGAATTTAGCGCAAAAACTGGGTTATTTTTCCAGTCAAATCCATAAGGGCGTGTGCCAAAAAATTGAGCTTAGTCTTTGTGGGGAGATCAACCAATTTAAAGACGCCATTGTCGCTTTTACACTAGTAGGGGTGTTAAAACCCGTTGTAGGGGATAAAATCAATTACATTAACGCCCCCTTTGTGGCTAAAGAAAGAGGCATTGAGATTAAGGTTAGCCTTAAAGAAAGCGCTTCGCCCTATAAAAACATGCTCTCTTTAACTCTAAATGCGGCTAATGGCGCAATCAGCGTGAGCGGCACGGTGTTTGAAGAAGATATTTTAAAACTCACTGAGATTGATGGATTCCATATTGATATAGAGCCAAAGGGTAAAATGCTTTTATTTAGGAATACGGATATTCCAGGCGTTATTGGGAGCGTGGGGAATGCGTTCGCTAGGCATGGCATTAATATCGCTGATTTTCGTTTGGGGCGTAACACGCAAAAAGAAGCCCTAGCGCTCATTATTGTAGATGAAGAAGTTTCTTTGGAAGTTTTAGAAGAGCTTAAAAACATTCCTGCATGCTTAAGCGTTCATTATGTGGTTATTTAAGGTAGTTGGATGCGAGATTTTTTAAAGCTTTTAAAAAAACATAATGAATTAGAAATCATTGACACCCCCCTTGAAGTGGATTTAGAAATCGCTCATCTGGCCTATATAGAAGCGAAAAAGCCTAATGGAGGCAAAGCCCTTTTATTCACGCAACCCATAAGAAAAGAGCATGACCAGATCAAAACCTTTGGCATGCCTGTTTTGATGAACGCTTTTGGCTCTTTCAAACGCTTGGATCTTTTGTTAAAAACCCCCATAGAAAGTCTGCAACAACGCATGCAAGCTTTCTTGCACTTTAACGCTCCTAAAAATTTCACTGAGGGTTTGAAAGTCTTAAAAGATTTATGGGATTTAAGACACATTTTCCCTAAAAAAACCACTCGCCCTAAAGATCTCATCATCAAGCAAGACAAAGAAGTCAATTTGTGGGATCTACCCGTTTTAAAAACTTGGGAAAAAGATGGCGGGGCTTTTATCACTATGGGGCAAGTCTATACCCAAAGCTTGGATCATAAAAAAAAGAATTTAGGCATGTACCGCTTGCAAGTTTATGATAAAAACCATTTAGGCTTGCATTGGCAAATCCATAAAGACTCCCAACTCTTTTTCCACGAATACGCTAAGGCTAAAGTCAAAATGCCTGTCAGTATCGCTATTGGTGGGGATTTGCTCTATACATGGTGCGCGACAGCCCCCTTACCTTATGGGATTTATGAACTCATGCTCTATGGGTTTATGAGAGGAAAAAAAGCGCAAGTGATGCCATGCTTGAGCAATCCTTTGAGCGTGCCAAGCGATTGCGATATTGTGATAGAAGGGTTTGTGGATTGCGAGAAATTAGAGCTTGAAGGGCCTTTTGGGGATCACACTGGCTATTACACCCCCATTGAGCCTTATCCTGTTTTAGAAGTCAAAACCATTAGCTATAAAAAAGATTCCATTTACTTAGCCACTGTGGTGGGTAAGCCCCCTTTAGAAGACAAATACATGGGGTATTTGACTGAACGCTTGTTCTTGCCCTTGCTTCAAATGAACGCCCCCAATCTCATAGATTATTACATGCCAGAAAATGGGGTATTTCATAATTTGATTTTAGCCAAAATACACACGCGCTATAACGCTCATGCCAAGCAAGTCATGCATGCTTTTTGGGGCGTGGGGCAGATGAGCTTTGTCAAGCATGCGATTTTTGTCAATGAAGACGCTCCTAATCTAAGGGACACCAACGCTATCATTGAATACATATTAGAAAATTTTTCTAAAGAAAATGCGCTCATCTCTCAAGGCGTATGCGACGCACTAGATCATGCAAGCCCTGAATACGCTATGGGGGGGAAACTCGGTATTGATGCGACCTCTAAAAGCAATACCCCCTACCCCACGCTTTTAAACGATAGCGCCTTATTAGCACTTTTACAAGATAAAATGCAAAATATCGTTCTTTTGAAGCAATATTACCCGCACACTCGTAACCCCATTTGCGTGATTAGCGTGGAAAAGAAAGATAAAAGCGTCATTGAATTGGCTAAAAACTTGCTCGGTTTTGAAGAGCATTTACGCATCGTCATCTTTGTAGAGCATACCAGCAACGATTTAAACAACCCTTACATGCTGTTATGGCGCATCGTTAATAATATTGACGCCAAGCGCGATATCCTCACCTCTAAACATTGCTTTTTTATAGACGCTACCAATAAGGGCGTTATGGACAAACATTTTAGAGAATGGCCCACCGAAACCAATTGCTCCATGGAAGTCATAGAAAATTTGAAAAAGAAAGGGCTTTTAAAAGATTTTGAAACTTTGAACCAAAAATTCCACCTCACGCATTCTTTTAGCACGCATCAACAAGAGCTGTAAAGAAGAGTTATGTTATAAAGAAGAGTTATGACAGATTATAGCCAAAGGATTGATACCCTCATCACCAAAATAGAAAAGGCCCGCACCGCCTATTCAAGACACCATATTGTCAAAATCGTGGCTGTTTCAAAAAACGCTCCCCCAGAAGCTATCCAACATTACTACAACTGCTCTCAAAGGGCTTTTGGAGAAAATAAAGTTCAAGATTTAAAAACTAAAATGCATTCTTTAGAGCATTTGCCCCTTGAATGGCACATGATAGGCTCTTTACAAGAAAATAAAATCAATGCGCTTTTGAGTTTAAAACCCGCTCTTTTGCATTCTTTAGACTCTTTAAAACTCGCCCTAAAAATAGAAAAGCGTTGCGAAATATTGGGCGTCAATTTAAACGCTCTTTTACAGGTTAATAGCGCGTATGAGGAAAGTAAAAGCGGGGTGGTGCCTGAAGAAGCACTAGAAACTTATTCTCAAATCAGTGAAACTTGCAAGCATCTCAAGCTTAAGGGGCTGATGTGTATAGGGGCGCACACTGATGATGAAAAGAAAATTGAAAAATCCTTTATCACCACCAAAAAGCTTTTTGACCAAATAAAGAATGCGAGCGTTCTTTCAATGGGCATGAGTGGTGATTTTGAATTAGCGATTGCTTGCGGGGCGAATCTTTTAAGGATTGGCTCTTTTTTGTTCAAAGAGTAAGATGCTAGAAACTTATGTGCTTAAAAATGGGGCTGTTTTTATCTCTGATGCGCATTTTTTGCCCAAAAGCCCTCATTTAATCCATACGCTTAAAGAACTTTTAAGCGCCAAACCCCCACAAGTCTTTTTCATGGGCGATATTTTCCATGTTCTTGTGGGCTATTTACCCCTAGATAAAGATCAGCAAAAAATCATTGATTTAATCCATGCGTTAAGCGAAATTTCACAGGTCTTTTATTTTGAAGGTAACCATGATTTTTCCATGCGTTTTGTATTCAATTCCAAAGTGATGGTTTTTGAGCGCCAAAACCAGCCCGTATTATTCCAATACGATAACAAACGCTTTTTACTAGCCCATGGGGATTTATTCATTACTAAAGCGTATGAATTTTACATCACGCAGCTCACTTCCACTTGGGCTAGATTTTTTTTAACTTTTTTAAATTTATTAAGTTTTAAAACCTTATACCCTTTTTTGAAAAAACGCATCTATCAAAAACCCATCCGCCTTTGGGAATTAGATCCAAAAGAATTAAAAGCCTTTATTGAAAAGCGCCTAAAAGCCTATCAAAACTACATTAAAAATCTTAACATTGGTAGCATTGACGGCATTATAGAGGGGCATTTTCACCTCAAAAGCGGCGCAAAAATCCCCTTGAATGCGCCGATTTATTGCCCACTGCCCTCCTTTTATTACGAACAAAGCCTTTTTAAGGTATCATCAAGCGTTTTAGAACCATCTCAAAATAAGGACGCCTAAATCATGGCAGAAAAAACAGCTAACGATTTAAAACTAAGTGAGATAGAACTCGTGGATTTTCGTATTTATGGCATGCAAGAGGGCGTCCCTTATGAGGGGATTTATGGCATTAATGTGGCTAAAGTCCAAGAAATCATCCCCATGCCCACCCTTTTTGAATACCCCACGAATTTGGATTACATCATCGGCGTGTTTGATTTGCGCTCCACGATCATTCCGCTTATTGATTTGGCTAAATGGATAGGGATTGTCCCGGATAAAAGCAAGGAAAACGAAAAAATCGTCATTATCACTGAATTTAACAACATTAAATTGGGCTTTTTAGTCCATTCGGCTAGGCGTATCAGGCGCATTAGCTGGAAAGATGTGGAGCCTGCATCCTTTAGCGCCTCTAATAGCATCAATAAAGAAAATATCACCGGCACGACCCGCATTGAAAACGACAAAACCCTGCTTATTTTGGATTTAGAAAGCATTTTAGACGATTTAAAACTTAATGAAGACGCTAAAAACACTAAAGATACCCCTAAAGAGCGTTTTGAAGGCGAAGTGTTGTTTTTAGACGATAGCAGAACGGCGAGGAAAACCTTAAAAAACCATTTGAGCAAATTGGGTTTTAGCATCACGGAAGCTGTGGATGGGGAAGACGGGTTGAACAAATTAGAAATGTTATTCAAAAAATACGGGGACGATTTGAGGAAACATTTGAAATTCATTATTTCAGATGTTGAAATGCCTAAAATGGATGGCTATCATTTCTTATTCAAGCTCCAAAAAGACCCTAGGTTTGCTTATATTCCTGTGATTTTTAATTCTTCTATTTGCGACAATTACAGCGCTGAAAGGGCTAAAGAAATGGGGGCTGTAGCGTATTTAGTCAAGTTTGACGCAGAAAAATTCACCGAAGAAATTTCTAAGATTTTAGACAAGAATGCATAATTCTTTTTATAAAATTGTAAAATACTCTTATCTCAAACGCTAAAAAGGGTTTTAAATGGATGATTTGCAAGAAATAATGGAAGACTTCTTGATTGAAGCCTTTGAAATGAACGAGCAATTGGATCAGGATTTAGTGGAATTGGAGCATAACCCTGAGGATTTGGACTTGCTCAATCGCATTTTTAGAGTGGCCCACACCATTAAAGGCTCTAGCTCATTTTTGAATCTTAATATCCTCACGCACCTCACGCACAACATGGAAGATGTCTTAAATCGCGCCAGAAAGGGCGAAATCAAGATTACGCCTGATATTATGGATGTCGTGTTGCGCTCCATTGATTTGATGAAAACCTTGCTCGTAACGATTAGAGATACCGGATCAGATACCAATAACGGCAAGGAAAACGAGATTGAAGAAGTAGTCAAACAGCTTCAAGCCATTACGAGCCAAAATTTAGAGGGTGCTAAAGAAACTTCAGGGGCTAAAGAAGCCCCAGAAAAAGAAGTAAAAGAAGAAATTAAAGAAAAAGCGAAAGAAGAAGTTAAAGCAAATAAAACCCCTACTGCAGAAAACCCCGCAAGCGATAACCCGCTAGCCGATGAGCCGGATTTGGATTACGCTAACATGAGCGCTGAAGAAGTGGAAGCGGAAATTGAACGCCTGCTTAACAAACGCCAAGAGGCCGATAAAGAACGAAGAGCCCAAAAAAAACAAGAAGCCAAACAAGAAGTTACCCCAACAAAAGAACCCCCCAAAACAGAAACTCCTAAAACAGAAACTCCTAAAACAGAAACTCCTAAAGCCCCTAAAACAGAAACTAAAGCTAAGGCTAAAGCCGATACTGAAGAAAATAAAGCCCCCTCTATTGGCGTGGAGCAAACCGTTAGGGTGGATGTGCGCCGCTTGGATCACTTGATGAATTTAATCGGTGAGCTTGTGTTAGGAAAGAATCGCTTGATCAGGATTTATGGCGATGTGGAAGAACGCTATGATGGGGAAAAGTTTTTAGAGGAATTAAACCAGGTGGTCTCTTCTATTTCGGCGGTAACGACAGACTTGCAACTTGCGGTGATGAAAACCCGGATGCAACCAGTGGGCAAAGTGTTCAATAAATTCCCTCGCATGGTAAGGGATTTGAGCCGGGAATTAGGCAAAAGCATTGAATTAATCATTGAGGGCGAAGAAACCGAGCTTGATAAATCCATTGTAGAAGAGATTGGCGATCCGCTCATCCATATTATCCGCAACTCATGCGATCATGGGATTGAGCCTTTAGAAGAAAGAAGAAGGCTTAACAAGCCTGAAACCGGTAAAGTGCAATTGAGCGCGTATAATGAGGGTAACCACATTGTGATTAAAATCTCTGATGATGGCAAAGGGTTAGACCCTGTGATGCTTAAAGAAAAAGCGATTGAAAAAGGGGTGATTAGCGAAAGAGACGCTGAAGGCATGAGCGATAGGGAAGCGTTTAACCTCATTTTCAAACCAGGCTTTTCTACCGCAAAAGTCGTTTCCAATGTTTCAGGCAGAGGCGTGGGCATGGATGTGGTGAAAACCAATATTGAAAAGCTCAATGGGATCATTGAAATTGATTCAGAAGTGGGGGTAGGCACGACTCAAAAGCTTAAAATCCCTCTCACTCTGGCTATCATTCAAGCTTTACTCGTGGGCGTTCAAGAAGAATATTACGCTATACCGCTTTCTTCAGTTTTAGAAACCGTGCGCATCAGCCAAGATGAAATCTACACCGTTGATGGCAAGAGCGTGTTGCGTTTGAGGGATGAGGTGCTTTCTTTGGTGCGCCTTTCTGATATTTTTAAAGTGGATGCTATTTTGGAATCCAACTCAGATGTGTATGTGGTCATCATTGGCTTGGCTGATCAAAAAATTGGCGTGATTGTGGATTATTTAATCGGTCAAGAAGAAGTGGTCATCAAATCTTTAGGTTACTATCTTAAAAACACTAGAGGCATTGCTGGCGCTACGGTGAGAGGCGATGGGAAAATCACTCTCATTGTAGATGTGGGAGCGATGATGGATATGGCAAAAAGCATCAAGGTCAATATCACTACCTTGATGAATGAATCCGAAAACACGAAGAGCAAAAATTCCCCTAGCGATTATATTGTCTTAGCGATTGATGACAGCAGCACGGACAGAGCGATTATCCGCAAATGTTTAAAACCATTAGGCATCACGCTTTTAGAGGCCACTAACGGGTTAGAAGGCTTAGAAATGCTTAAAAATGGCGATAAGATTCCGGACGCTATTTTAGTGGATATTGAAATGCCCAAGATGGACGGCTACACTTTCGCTTCTGAAGTGCGTAAATACAATAAATTCAAAAATCTGCCTTTGATCGCAGTAACCAGTCGGGTAACCAAAACCGATAGGATGCGCGGCGTTGAATCCGGCATGACTGAATACATCACCAAACCTTATAGCGGTGAGTATTTAACCACCGTAGTGAAGCGCAGCATTAAATTAGAAGGAGACCAATCGTGAGCAACCAATTAAAAGATTTATTTGAAAGACAAAAAGAAGCTAATGCAGGTTCTAAACCAGAAGACAATGAAGAAATTTTGCAATTCATTGGCTTTATTATTGGCGATGAAGAATACGCCATTCCCATTTTGAATATTTTAGAAATCGTCAAACCCATTGGTTACACGCGAGTCCCTGAAACCCCAAACTATGTGCTTGGCGTGTTCAATTTAAGGGGTAATGTCTTCCCTTTGATCAGTTTGCGTTTAAAATTTGGCTTGAAGGCTGAAAAACAAAACAAAGACACTCGTTATTTGGTGGTGCGCCATAACGATCAGATCGCTGGATTTTTCATTGATCGCTTAACTGAAGCCATTCGCATCAAGCAAACGGATATTGACCCGGTGCCAGAAACTTTGAGCGATAACAACAATTTAACCTATGGCATTGGGAAACAAAACGACAGACTCGTAACCATTTTAAGAGTGGAAGAAATCTTAAAGAAAGACTTTTAAAAATTTTAGTTTATCCATAGCCCCTATGGGCTTTGAGAAAGACCTACCCCATTAAAAAGCTTGATTTTAATCAAGCGGTAATGTTTGATTCAAAACAGAGTTTTTTTAATCTTTTCTTTTAAAAATAGCGTGAAAATTTTTTAAACGGATTTAAAAAGAACCTCTCATTTTTTAGTCTTTATCACCAACGCTTTTTAACAAGTGGGGCTTTTTGCGTTGAGATTCACTAAATTGTAGCCCCCTCCTTTTAAGGATTTCCTATTTCAACACTTTTAAAAGCGCTTCATAATTGGGCTCTTCTAAAATGTTTTGAACGATTTCTTTATAGATAACCACTCCCTTATCATCAAGAACAAACACCGATCGAGCGAGTAAGCCTTGAAAAGAGCCTTTGCCCAACAGCACGCCGTAATTTTCCCCAAAAGCCTTATACCTAAAATCGCTTAAGATTCTTAAGTCCTTAATGCCTTCAGCGCCGCAAATTTGTCCTTGAGAAAAAGGTAAGTCCATAGAAATAACGCTAAAACTCACAGAGGGCAGTTTACCGGCTTGCTCATTAAAGTGTTTGGCTTGGAGCAAGCAAACCGATCCGGTTAAACTAGGAAGCGCGCTAACGACCTGAAAACGCACGCCTTGCTTCAACAAATTGACTTCTTGCAAATCGCCATTGACCAATTTCACATCAGGGGCTTTATCGCCCACTTTCAAGGCTTTCCCTTCTAATTGGTATGTTTCTTCTTTAAAAGTAACTTTTTGCATGGTTAAATCCTTTCTAATTGAATTGCTATATTGCGTTAGAATAGTAGCCCATTAAGATTAACTTTTAACAAGTTTAAAGAGAATTTGTTTAAAAAGTTGTTTTCATTTTAAAAAACCCCTTAAAATCTACAAAATTTGCATAACGATCCATTTTTAAGAAAAGATTTACCAAAAAGTATTAAAAAATGATTACAATACGGCTATCTGATCACAAGGAGAAAACATGTTTACATTACGAGAGTTGCCTTTTGCTAAAGACAGCATGGGAGATTTTTTAAGCCCTGTGGCGTTTGATTTCCACCATGGGAAACACCATCAAACTTATGTGAATAATTTGAACAACCTTATCAAAGGCACGGATTTTGAGAAAAGTTCTTTGTTTGATATTTTGACGAAGTCTAGCGGAGGCGTGTTTAATAACGCCGCTCAAATTTATAACCACGATTTTTATTGGGATTGCCTAAGCCCCAAAGCGACCGCTTTAAGCGATGAGTTAAAAGGGGCTTTAGAAAAAGATTTCGGATCGTTGGAAAAATTTAAAGAAGACTTCATTAAGAGCGCGACCACTTTGTTTGGCTCTGGTTGGAATTGGGCAGCGTATAATTTAGACACTCAAAAAATTGAAATCATTCAAACGAGCAACGCTCAAACCCCAGTTACGGATAAAAAAGTGCCGCTTTTAGTGGTGGATGTGTGGGAGCATGCTTATTACATTGATCATAAAAACGCGCGCCCTGTGTATTTGGAAAAATTCTATGGGCATATTAATTGGCATTTTGTTTCTCAATGCTATGAGTGGGCGAAAAAAGAAGGCTTAGGCTCAGTGGATTACTACATCAATGAGTTGGTGCATAAAAAAGCTTAAGCGTTACGGCTATTGTGGTTTAAAGATTTTTAAACCACGCTTCTTTTTTGAATGAAAGACACTCTGTTTAATGAATCTCTAAACAAACGCTTTTGTTTTGATGAGAAAGTCGCCCATGTTTTTGATGACATGCTGGAGCGTTCCATCCCCTATTATCATGAAATGTTGAATCTAGGGGCGTATTTTATCGCTCAAAATTTAAAAGAAAATATCTATCCTAAGCCCTTATCTAAGCCCTTGATTTATGATTTGGGCTGTTCTACCGGAAACTTTTTTATTGCGCTTAACCAACAAATCCAACAGGATATTGAGCTTGTAGGGATTGACAATTCCATGCCCATGCTCAAAAAAGCGCAAGAAAAATTAAAAGATTTTAACAATGTCCGTTTTGAATGCATGGATTTTTTAGAGGTTGAGTTTAAAGAAGCGAGCGCGTTTTCATTGCTTTTTGTGTTGCAATTTGTCCGCCCCATGCAAAGAGAGGTGTTGCTCAAAAAGATTTATAACAGCCTTGCGTTGAATGGGGTTTTATTGGTGGGCGAAAAGATCATGAGCGAAGATCGGATATTAGACAAGCAAATGATAGAGCTATACTACCTTTATAAACAAAATCAGGGCTATAGCCACAATGAAATCGCTTTCAAAAGGGAAGCGTTAGAAAATGTGCTTGTGCCTTATAGTTTAAAAGAAAATGTCGCTCTTTTAGAAAGCGTGGGGTTTAAGCATGTGGAAGCGCTGTTTAAATGGGTGAATTTCACGCTGTTAGTTGCCAGAAAAACATGAGTTTTTTGAAATAATATATAAAAACATGAGTTTTTAAAAAATATCCACAGGATCCATATTCACGCTGCAAGGGATACTAGGGGCGGTTTTTAAAAACGCATGCACGCTTTTGATTAGGCTTAAAGGGTTTTTGGAACGCAACAAAATAAGGTAGCGGTAAGAAGAGGCGATTTTTTCAATGGGGGCTTTGAAATTGGAGAGCGTTACGCCCTTTTCTAAACACAAAGAAAGGGTTTGGGAGGCTTTTAGGCTCAATTGTTGGGCTTTTTCTTCGTTTTTATGCTTAAACTCCAACAAACACAGCCTTGAAAAAGGCGGATAAAGCTCGCACCTTTCTTGCAATTCGTATTGTAAAAAATCTTCATAATCTTCTAAGAAATTTTTTAATAGATCCGTTTCGGTGCTTTGAATGAACACTTGGCCAGAAATTTGCCTAGCGCTCCTCCCAGCGATTTGATAAAGCAGTGACACGCCTTCTTCTAAAGCCCTGTAACTATTAGATTTAATGATATTGTCTATGCCTAAAACAACCGCTAAACTCACTTTAGCGTAATCATGCCCTTTGCTTATCATTTGAGTGCCGATTAAGATATTGGTTTTTTGAGCGTTGAAATCGTTTAAAATATTGTGGAGTTTTTTTTGCGTGCTGGTGTGATCTTTATCCAAAATCGCTATTTTAGCGCCTTTCAAAAGGCCTTCTAATTCGTTCAACACTTGCATGGTGCCTATCCTTTTACCCACTAAAACTTCGCTTTGGCATGCACTGCAAATTTTAGGGATAGGGCTTGAAAAATGGCAATAATGGCACATGAGTTTGTTGGTTTTTAAATGCAAACTCATATTCACGCTGCAAAAGGGGCATTGAACGCTTTTATAGCAATTTTGGCACAGCAAGGTTTTGAAATTAGCCCTTGTAGGCACAAAAATAATGGCTTGCTCGTTTTTGTCTATCACTTGTTGCAGCGCTTCTAGGAGTTTGGGCGTGATAAAACGCTCGGTTTTTTCAAAAATAATGTTTTTTTGCGTGGGGGTGTAGCGCCCCTTTAAGCGCACTAAAGCCTTATCTTTAAAGCGTTTATAACTATTCAAACTTGGCGTAGCAGAGCCTAAAACCACTTGAATAGGGAATTTATGGGATAAATACAAGCATAAATCCCTAGCGTTATACATAGGGCTTTGATGAGACTTATAAGAAAAGTCATGCTCTTCATCTACAATGATTAAACCCAACTCCTTAAGGGGCAAAAACAACGCGCTTCGTGTGCCTACCACTAATTTGATTTCTTGCGAATAAAGCTTTTCTAAAAATTGTTTTTTTTGATTTTGAGAGAGTTTGCTATGCCACAAGCCTAAATTTTCTTTAAAGACCCTTTTAAGGCGTTGCTGCATTTGAGGGGTGAGGGCGATTTCTGGCACTAACAACAGAGCGCTTTTTTTTTGCTCTAAAATTTGAGCGATTGCATGCATATAAATTTCGGTTTTCCCGCTACCCGTATCGCCAAAAAGCAAGCTTGCTGGATGTTTTTGCAATTCTTTTAAAGCATTGGTTTGCGTTTGGCTTAATATATTAAGAACAGGCTCAATTTTTTCTAACCCCACTAAATCGCATTCTTTAAAAGGGGTGAAAAGGCTTAAGACTGAAGAAAGATTGGCCGAGTAATATTGAGCGATAAAAATAGCGAGTTCTATTTGAAAGGGGAGTAAAAAATAAGGGGTTTTTTCTAGCTCTAGGCATTCAAAAGAGGGTTTTGAAACTTCTTCAAGAACGACGCCCAAAAGCGTTTTATTCCTTAAAGGGATATTGACTAACGCTCCTTTAAGGTGTCGCTCTTTAGAAAAGTAAGTTAAAGGGGGGGTTTTATTTTTTAAAGGAGCGATTAAGTAGTAGAACATGATGAGATTTTTTCTAAAAGCTTTTGGAGTTCATTGCACAAATACTCGTTCTGGCAACTTTCATGCAAATAATCCTTTAAAAGCTCTAAAGCGTTTAATTCTTGGTTATGGAAACGCTCCTTTAGGGTGCGTTTCATCTCATCGCTAAAGGTGTTATTGAGAGAGATTTTATAGCGTTTGCCTAAATAAGTGATTTCTAAGCTATCGTTTTCTAAAGACATGTTTTTAATGGTTTATGACAATAAATCAGAGATTTTGTCATAAAGACCTTGAATGCCCTTATCTTTAGCGCTCAATTCATCGTATAAAATAGCGATTTGAATGTCTTTTTCTTCGTTTTGCGCATTTAGCGTGGTGTTTGCTTGGCGTAAAGCGTTTAATTCTTCTTCTTGTTTTTGGATTTTTTCAATCAACTCATCAATTTTAGCGCCCAACTGGTTTAACAAACTTAGAGATTGCATAATAAGCCTTTCATGGTTTTTAAAAGTTATTATATCAAAGCTATTTGATTATCGCAAAATACCCCTATCCCCTTAAGGTAATGACTTTTACCATAAAATCAAGCAGCTAAATCCTATTTTTAAGCAATTCTTATGGCGGTATTTGGTATTTTTGATTACCATAAAATAACAAGATAGAGAGCTTGACAGGGAATGATAAATGCAAAAAAGTATATTCAAAATAACTCTGTTGTTGGTTTTCCTCTTTTTAAGAAGTGCTGTTGGTTTAGAGGATAAAAAAGCGGATCTTAAAAGCGTTCAAAATACACCCAAAAATTTACCCCCTATCCAATTAAGGCTCAATCAAGTCCATGAAGAACTTATAGAAATGTTAGAAAATATGGGGAAAGGCACGCAGTATGAGTTCCCTAAAATCAAAGAAATCCTAGAGCAAAGCGAAGAAGAATGGCTCAAAGTCGCCCATGAAGAATGCGTGGCGTTGGTTATGCTAATAAGCCCCAAAGCTTCTATTGAAAGTAGCCCGATTTATAAGAATTGCTATGAAGCTTATGTGAAGCAAAGAATCCATGATCTATATGATTTTTATATAGAAAGCAAAAAGGTGAAAAGAAAAATCAAAAAAGCCCATAAGCAAGAGACCGCTATTAATCAATCCCAGCCCTTAAAAAAAGAGTCGCCTAAAAACGAGAATAAAAAAAGCTTAGTAAAACCTAACTTAAAAGATGCGAGTGTCCCTAAAGGGTATTACTTGCAAATTGGGGCTTTTTTGAACATGCCCAGTAAGGATTTTTTGCAAACGCTCAAAACTTTCCCCTACCAAATAAAGAAAAAAGACTCCCTCACGCATTATTTGATTGGCCCTTACAAAACGAAAGAAGAGGCCCTAAAACAGCTTGAAAATGCGGCTAAAAGCTTTAAAAATAAGCCTGCGTTGGTAGAGAAGTAGTCGTTTTAACTATCCTTATTTGAAAATAAATCTATAGTTTTATTGGATTTGATAAAGCCACCTAGCTATTAGCGCGACAAACAAACTCACGCCCAAAAACGCATAGCCTATCATTTTATAAAGGGGGATAAAATTTTTTTGAATTTCTTCTTCTGCGATAATGATTTTAGAAACCCCTAAGCGGTTAGTTGGGGTGCTGTCTGTGAGGTAAAAGCCCTGTTTTTTAAGCGCAAAATAAGGGGTTTTAATTAAGGCGTCATTTTTAAAAGAGGCCACAAACGCCCCGATATTAGAAAACTTGACTTTGTTGTCTTCATCTAATAAGACAAAGGGGGTGTTTTTGAATCGTTCTTCTAAGGTTTTTAAAGGCTCTAAAGAAGAGGCATTATTGAGTTCTAAAAGGCTTTTAGCGATTGCATCAGCGGTGTATTGCATGCGTATTTGGGTGTTTTCTAAAAGGTTATTTTTCGCATAAAAGAAAAACAACGCTAACAAAACCCCCACTAAAAGCAAGGTAGAAAGGGTATAAACGATTAAAAAACGCTTTTTTAAAGAATGGGGCATGACGAACCTTTTTGTTGGTAGCGGGTTGGATAACACAGCTTTTTATGATTGGATTAAAAACGCTCAAACGCAACCCTTTTTTCTACCATATTTATTTAATTTTATGGTAAATTTTTGAAAAATTGTTATAATTCCTACACTTTTATTGGTAAATTCATTCAAAAAAAGGAGTTTAGAATATGCTTGATATATGGATAGATATGATAATCTGTATTTTTTATTTGCTCTTTTTTACGACTCCTTACATTGTAGGCGATATTTTGCAATTGAAATTTATCCGTCAAAAACTCTGCGAGAAGCCTGTTTTACTCCCACAAAAGGATTATGAAGAAGCGGGTCATTATGCCATTAGGAAAATGCAATTATCCATTATTTCTCAAATTTTAGATGGGATAATCTTTGCTGGGTGGGTCTTTTTTGGTTTGACGCATTTAGAAGATTTGACGCATTATTTAAACCTTCCTGAAACGCTAGGCTACTTGGTGTTTGCCTTGTTGTTTTTAGCGATTCAAAGCGTTTTAGCTTTACCCATTAGCTACTACACCACCATGCATTTGGATAAGGAGTTTGGCTTTTCTAAGGTGAGCTTGTCGTTGTTTTTCAAGGATTTTTTCAAAGGGTTATCGCTCACTTTAAGCGTGGGGTTGTTGTTGATTTACACTCTTATTATGATCATTGAACATGTGGAGCATTGGGAGATTAGCTCGTTTTTTGTCGTGTTTGTTTTTATGATATTAGCCAATCTTTTTTACCCTAAAATCGCTCAGCTTTTCAACCAATTCACCCCCTTAAATAACCGGGATTTAGAGAGTCAAATTGAGGGCATGATGGATAAAGTGGGTTTTAAATCTCAAGGCATTTTTGTGATGGACGCTAGCAAGAGAGATGGGCGTTTGAATGCGTATTTTGGGGGCTTGGGTAAAAACAAGCGGGTGGTGTTGTTTGACACTCTGATCTCTAAAGTTGGGACAGAAGGGCTTTTAGCTATTTTAGGGCATGAATTAGGGCATTTTAAAAATAAGGATTTGTTGAAAAGTTTAGGGATTATGGGAGGCTTGCTCGCTCTTGTTTTTGCTCTGATCGCTCATTTGCCACCATTGGTTTTTGAAGGCTTCAATGTCTCGCAAACGCCAGCGAGTTTGATTGCGATTTTACTCTTGTTTTTGCCGGTGTTTTCCTTTTACGCCATGCCTTTGATCGGGTTTTTTAGCCGAAAGAACGAATACAATGCGGACAAGTTTGGGGCGAGTTTAAGCTCTAAAGAGACTTTAGCCAAAGCGTTAGTGTCTATTGTGAGTGAAAATAAAGCGTTCCCCTATTCGCACCCTTTTTATGTTTTCTTGCATTTCACGCACCCGCCGCTATTAGAACGCTTGAAAGCTTTGGATTATGAAATTGAATGACCCTTTCACAAGCCCTAAATAAAGCCAAAAAAGAATTATCGCAAAAAGGCTTTAGGGGGGGCTTGGAGTCTGAAATTTTATTAGGCTTTGTCTTGCAAAAAGAAAGGGTTTTTTTGCACACGCATGAGCATTTGGAATTAACCCACGAAGAAGAGGCGTGTTTTTTTGAATTAGTAGAAAAGCGCTTGAATGACTGCCCCATAGAGTATTTATTAGAAAGCTGTGATTTTTATGGGTGCTCTTTTTTCGTGAATGAGCATGTTTTAATCCCACGGCCTGAAACGGAGATTTTAGTCCAAAAAGCCCTTGATGTTATTTCTCAATACCATTTAAAAGAGATAGGCGAAATCGGCATAGGGAGCGGATGCGTGTCCATTAGTTTGGCTTTAGAAAACCCTAATCTCTCTATTTATGCGAGCGATATTTCACCCAAAGCTTTAGAAGTGGCGTTAAAAAATATTGAACGCTTTAATTTAAAAGAGCGTGTTTTTTTAAAACAAACACGCCTTTGGGATCGCATGCCAACGATAGAAATGCTTGTCTCTAACCCGCCCTATATCGCTAAAGGTTATCCTTTGGAAAAATCCGTCCTCAAAGAACCGCACGAAGCCCTTTTTGGGGGGGTTAAAGGCGATGAAATCTTAAAAGAAATCGTTTTTTTAGCCGCTGGATTAAAAATCCCTTTTTTGGTTTGTGAAATGGGGTATGACCAGTTAAAAAGCTTGAAAGAATGCTTGGAATTTTGCGGCTATGATGCAGAGTTTTACAAAGATTTGAGCGGCTTTGATAGAGGGTTTGTGGGCGTTTTAAAAAGTTTTTTAAAATAAGGTTAAAACTTAATTACCCTTTTAGTGTTACAATAAAAACACTTAAAACAATAAAGGATGCCGCTCATGTATGTTGAAAAAATTCTCCAATCTTTACAGAAAAAATACCCCTATCAAAAAGAGTTCCATCAAGCCGTCTATGAGGCTATCACTTCGTTAAAACCCCTTTTAGACAGCGATAAAAGCTATGAAAAGCATGCGGTTTTAGAGCGTTTGATTGAGCCTGAAAGGGAGATTTTTTTTAGGGTGTGTTGGCTAGATGATAACCATCAAATCCAAGTCAATCGAGGGTGTAGGGTTGAATTCAATTCAGCTATTGGCCCTTATAAGGGGGGCTTGAGATTCCACCCTAGCGTGAATGAAAGCGTGATCAAGTTTTTAGGCTTTGAGCAAGTGTTGAAAAATTCGCTCACCACTTTGGCTATGGGGGGCGCTAAGGGGGGGAGCGATTTTGACCCTAAAGGGAAGAGCGAGCATGAGATCATGCGTTTTTGCCAGGCGTTCATGAATGAATTATACCGCCACATTGGAGCCACGACTGATGTGCCAGCCGGGGATATTGGAGTGGGCGAAAGAGAGATTGGCTATCTGTTTGGGCAATACAAAAAATTAGTCAATCGTTTTGAGGGCGTATTGACCGGTAAAGGACTCACTTATGGGGGGAGCTTGTGCAGAAAAGAAGCTACCGGCTATGGGTGCGTGTATTTTGCTGAAGAAATGTTGCAAGAAAGGAACAGCTCTTTAGAGGGTAAGGTTTGCAGCGTTTCTGGGAGCGGTAATGTCGCTATTTATACCATTGAAAAATTACTTCAAATAGGAGCCAAACCGGTAACGGCGAGCGATTCTAATGGCATGATTTATGATAAAGACGGCATTGATTTAGAGCTTTTGAAAGAGATTAAAGAAGCGCGTCGTGGGAGGATCAAAGAATACGCTTTAGAAAAGAAGAGCGCGAAATACACCCCCACAGAAAATTACCCCAAAGGGGGGAATGCAGTGTGGCATGTGCCTTGTTTTGCGGCTTTTCCTAGCGCGACTGAGAATGAATTGAGTGCTTTAGACGCTAAAACCCTCCTTTCTAATGGGTGTAAATGCGTGGCTGAAGGGGCGAACATGCCCTCAAGCAATGAAGCGGTTGAATTGTTTTTGCAGGCTAAGATTTCTTATGGTATAGGCAAGGCGGCTAATGCTGGGGGGGTGAGCGTGAGCGGTTTGGAAATGGCGCAAAACGCGAGCATGCACCCTTGGAGTTTTGAAGTGGTGGATGCGAAATTACACCACATTATGAAAGAGATTTATAAAAATGTCTCTCAAACCGCTAAAGAGTTTAAAGATCCTACTAATTTTGTTTTAGGGGCTAATATCGCTGGTTTTAGAAAAGTAGCGTCTGCGATGATAGCGCAAGGGGTTTGATTTACCCCCAATTTTACAAACCCAATTTTTTAACCCATCTCCTTATGGCGCGCAACAAAGGTAAGGATTTTTGGTAAGCTTTGCGATAGATTTTAAAAGTGGTGTTTTGAGAGAGTTCCAATAAAGGCGAAGCGTTTTGTAAAAGGCGATCGTAATCGGCTCTCAAATCATCATAATTAACCCTCAAATCATCATAATTAACCCTCAAATCATCATAATTAACCCTCAAATCATCATAATTAACCCTCAAATCATCATAATTAACCCTCAAATCATCATAATTAACCCTCAAATCATCATAATTAACCCTCAAATCATCATAATTAACCCTCAAATCATCAATGGATATTAACGGCTCATTCAAATCACGATAGAAAATGAAAGGGTTATTGTGATAGATCGTGTCGTTTTCTAAAATCGTTTTAAAAAAATCTAGGATTTTTTTAAAACTCAAATCTTGGTAAAAGTAAGCTTTCCCATCAAGGGTGTTTAAAGGGTTTTCATAGAGCATGTCTAAATAGGCGTTTGGGTGCGTGTGCAAGTATCTCACGTAATCAATCGCTTCATCAAAGTTTTTAAAATCACAAACGTTCACAAAACTCTTAGGGTTAAAGTCTTTCGCCACGCTAGGACTCCCCCAATAAATAGGAATGGTGTGGCTAAAGTAAGCGTCAATGATTTTTTCGGTTACATAGCCATAGCCTTGAGTGTTTTCAAAACACAGATTGAATTTGTATTGGCTTAAAAACTCGCTCTTGTTTTTGACGTTATAGCCTAAAGTGTTTCTCACGCTCCCTCCCCCAGTAACTGGTTCAATAGAATTTAAAGCGTCATAGAAAGCGTTCCTTATAGGGGCGTTAGGGTTGCTTGCGACAAAGCTCGCAAACCCTCTTTTCAAAGGATCGCTCTCATCATTCACTACTGCGCATAAATGGGGGTGGTTTTCTTTAAAATGATGGGAGGGTTTTTTTAAAGCATAAAGGCTGTCAGATTTGAGTTTGTAGGGCGCGGTGGTGTCATTCACGCTCTCGGCTTTGTAATGCAAACTGGCATAATATAAAGGCATTCTCAAATAACGATCATTAAAATCCAATTCATCAAAGCCTATGGCGTAATCAAAGAGGTTGAAATTAGGGACTTCGTTTTCACCAGTGTAAAACACCCTTTTAGCGTTTTGATAGGATAGGATTTTTCTGGCCGATCCAAGGGGGTTACCAAAGACGATGTCCGCAGGTTTATCAGGGTTTCGGTGTAAAGTGATTGTGTAATGCTGGCTTAAGATAAAATAAAGAATATTCTTTTTAAATTCTTCAACCTCTTCATCTCCCCACCAATTCGCCACAGCGATTTTTAGGGGGGGGGGAGATTTAGAGGCCATTTTTTCAATGGAAGCGCTTTCTACATAAGCGTCTAATAGGGGCTGGAACATGATTATCCTTTAAACTAATTTAGGCAAACTCAAATGGCGTTTGAAATAAGCCAAGATCACAAGAATAAAAGGTATCGCTACCAAAAAGTATAAGAAAGTAGGGATAGGCAAGGGATCGCCTGCGGCATAGCTGTGCAGGCCAGAAAGGTAGTAATTCACGCCAAAATAAGTCATTAAAACCGAATAAAACCCTAGCACGCTGCTGCTCGCTAAAATAAAGGGCCAATTTTGAGAGCCTAAAAAACGCAAATGCAAGATCAAAGCATAGACGCAAATAGAAATCAACGCCCAGGTTTCTTTAGGGTCCCACCCCCAATAGCGCCCCCAAGATTCATTCGCCCACACCCCGCCTAAGAAATTCCCGGCCGTGAGCATGAACAGGCCTAAAATCATGCTCATTTCATTGATAGCGCTAATGGAAAGAATGGTTTTGTCCAAATTGAAACGCCCTTGTTTGCGCAAAATAAACAAAACCAAACTTAAAATCCCTAGCACAAAACACAAGCCCAAAAAGCCATAACTAGCGGTGATGACAGAGACATGGATATTGAGCCAATAGGATTTTAACACCGGCACTAAATGGCCGATTTGAGGGTCCATAAAGCCTAAATGAGCCACAAAGAGCGCGATACCAGCTAAAAAGCTAGAGGCCGATAGCGCGAGTTTGGAGCGTAAAACAAACCCTGCGATAACAGAAGCCCATGCGATATAAAGCATGGACTCATAAGCGTTGCTCCAAGGCGAATGCCCGCTCACATACCAGCGCAAAATGAGTCCCATAGAATGAGCGATCGCGCAAAGCAAGATAGCCATATAAAGGATTTTAGTGAGCCAAATATTTGGAATCGTGTTTTTAACAAGAGAACTAATCACAACGATAAAAAGCAATAACCCAAGAAAGATATAAGGCAAAGTCAGGCGGTTAAAAAAATTAGTGTGGTTTAAAAAAATTTCAGAATCCACTTTAGAAGAGGGCAAATAGAGGTTTTTGGCATGCTCTTGCTGATAGACGCTTAAATCTTTTAGGGTTTTTTCTACTTTATCCCATTGGTTGGTTTTTAAAGCGTCATCAAACCCGCTAAAAATATTTTTTAAAAACGCCGTTGCCACGCTTGAAATTTCTTTATTGGGGCTGTTGATCGCTTCAATGGGCGAGAGCCAAGCGGTGGTTTTATCGCTAGGGAAAATGCGTAAAAATTGAGCGCTAAAAAGCGTATAGACTAAGTTGATGCGTTCATCTACTTTTAACACGTCTTTATCTAATTCGTTGCGCGCGTTAGGGGATTTTTGATTGACTTCTTCAACCAGATTTTTTAATTTATACCCACGGCTATCAAAAACATCTCTAAAAGCGATACGGCTTTCGTCTAAAGGCGTGCCAATAAGCTTTCTTAAGGCTTTATTAGAAGTGTAAATCATTTTAACGCTACGCCAATCATTGGGGAAAAACATGATTCCTAAAAGCACTTGCATGGCGTTTAGCCCTTGAAAATCATCTTTTTTTAAAATCTTATGAATGTATTCAATGCTAATGGTGTCTAAAGGCTTGATACGCCCGTCAAAATCCTGGACTTGAAGCCTTTGAAAGGCTTTTAAGTGGTCTTTGGAATACTCTCTCAAATGTTTCAAACGCTCTAAAATCGCGCTTTTAGAATCTTCTTTATTGGCGGAATTTTCTACGCTTTGTCGCTCAATTTTAGCGCTTTTACCCCCATGCATGTCAATTTGGCCTTCATTGGCGAACGAAGAAGTAAAAGGGCTGATTAAAATTAAAGCGAGCAAGAAACTAGCAACTTGTTGGGATTTTAAAAAGCGTGAAAGCTTCAAAAAACGCCCGTTTTTATCCAAAAGCAACCACAAAGCCCCCAAAATAAGCATCGCATACCCTAAATAGGTGGGGATTTTGCCCGGGTCTTTATTGACAGAAAGGATCGTGCCTTTTTCATCCGTATCATAGGAAGATTGGAAAAAGCGATAACCTTCATAATCTAAAACATGGTTCATAAAAATCCTATAAGGTTTGATTAAAGTGTTATCCAATTTCAAAACTTCCACTTCTGAAGCGTAAGATGAAGGGCTCATAGAGCCGGCGTAGTGCTCTAATTCAAAACGCTTCAGTTTGATTTGAAAGGGCAGTTCAATGTAAGCCGATCCAAAACTTAAAGAGAGCTTGTCGTCTTTAAACACCTCGCTTTCTTCTATGCCTTCATTCCTGTTGTTTTTAATGAGATTGAATTTGTGGCTCACGCCGTTATAGGTCGCTTTTAACACTAAAATGGTAGCGTCATCTTTTTTAATAGCGTTTTGCTTGTAGATCTCTAAAGGTTCTAAAATCAAAGGCTTGTGATTTAAAGTGGCATGAATGGGTTTTAATCGTTTGGAATAATAAAAAGTTAAAGGCGTTTTTAAAGAAAGTTTTTTTTCGTCGTTTAGGGTGATATTAAGGTAAGTGTCCGCGCTTTCAAAAGAGCTTTGCGCACTGTTTTCTCGCACATGCATAAGCCCTTCTACGCCAAAAAAGCGCGTGATGGCTGCCCCTAAAATGATTAAAATCAAGGAGCTGTGGAAAAAAAGGCTCGCATACCTTTTGCGCTCCAAAGCTTTAGATTTAATGAATGTGCCTATTAAAACCACCAACAAATACGCATGCAAGAAATTAAACCAAGGGGTGTTATACACAATCGCCTTACTCGCGCTCGTGCCATAGTCATTTTCTATAAAAGTGGCTATCGCGCACGCTAAGGCGTAGAGTGCGATTAAAGGGATAGCGACCCAAAAAGAAGCCAGCAAAAAAGAAAGCAGGCTTTTGAGATTCTTCATTAGACTTTCCTAGTTAGACTTGCTTTTAGAAAGGTTGGTTTTATACTTGATGTAAGCCTTTAATTTTTTAGTGAGATCCTCATCGTTTTTCGTGTCTTGATACTTCCCATCGCCGATAAATTCTAACACAGCTAAAAATTGCGTAGAGGGCATATAGCCGGGCAATTCATAGATGGTTTTACCGGTCTTATCGGATAAAATAATCGTAGGGGTGGATTGGACGGCATAAATTTGTTCTAATTCTTCGGTAGACATTTTGATTTCTTTTTCATTATTTTTATCGCCGACTTTAAAATTATGCTCTTTAGAGTAGCTGATATTGACATAGTAAGCGCTAAAATGCTCTTTAATGTAGTCGTGCAATTCTTTGACATTCTTGAGATCTTTTTTAAACCTTTCGCAATAGGAGCAACCATTACGCCCAAAAACTAAAAGCATGTATTTATTATTAGGGCTAATGGACTTGTTGTCTAAAAAAACATCTTCTAAACCAGCGTAACTCTTTTTGTCTATGTTGTCTCGCTCATCGTTCAATTCTTTGGAGCTTTGAGAGCCAGAGCTTAAAAGATTTTCATCTAACTTGTCCTTATTGTTGGATTTGCAAGCGCTTAAAAATAGCGAAATCAATAATAAAACGCTTAAAAATTTCTTGGAAACATAAGAGAGTGAAAACATGAAATAACCTTTATCTTTTAATGGGTTTGAAACTCAGTATCTTACTACAATAATCGCTTTTTTATGCACATTTTACTATTCCTTGAGGTTTTTAACCCGTTCAATAATGAATTGTGCAAACTCTATGGAATCGTTTAAGCATGGGCAAACCAAATATTCTTTAATTGCCAAGCGCTCTGCCATCAAGCGGTATTGCATGTCTAATTCATAGAGCGTTTCAGAATTGTCAATCGTGAAAGCTAAAGGATAGATGATGATATGAGACTTGCGGTGCTTTTCTATCAACTCTTCAGTGCTTGGCTCTAGCCATTTCATAGGCCCTAGCTTGGATTGGTAAGAGAGTAAAACTTCTTTAAAAGGGATATTTTTTTGTTGCATCAACCCTTTCAACAAACTCACATGGTGTTCGCATTCTTGCTGGTAAGTATCGCCGGCATCAATAACGCTTTTAGGCAAGCCATGGACGGAAAAGATTAAGACAAAATCCTGGCTTTTGCGGTTGTTTATGGTGCTTAAAATCGTGTTTAAGATGATTTCATTAAGCTTTTTGTCAGCATAAAAGCGTTCTATCACTCGCACCTTAGGGCGGAAAGTTTCTAGGGATTTTAGGGCGTTAAAAGCGTCATTGAAACTAGAAAGGGTGGTGGTGCTAGAATATTGCGGATACATGGAAAAAAACACCAGGCTTTCTACCTCTTTTAAGGCTAAATCTTGCAAGACCATAGACGCATAAGGGGGGGTATAACGCATCGCATAAGTGTAAAAACGAGTAGGATCCAATCCGTTCAAACGCTCTGTAAGGGCGAATGTGATAGGCGTTAAAGGGGATTTGCCTCCTAATTTTTCATAGATTTTTTTGGATTTTTCTATGCGGCTATTGACAATCATTTTACCCACCATTTTACGCATAAAATTATTTTTAATGGTAAGGATAAAGGGGTCATCAAACATGTTTTTTAAAAACACCCCCACTTCATAAAGGCTGTTAGGCCCTCCCATATTCAAAAGAACGACTGCTTCTTTGGGGGATTTTGTGGCGTTATTTTCTAAATTATTGAGCTTTTCATTGATCAAATTCATTAGTGCATGCTAAAATAAAACGATTAATAAAAAATAAATCGTTAGAAAGAAGTTAATGTTAGAGATGAGTTTGCAAGCATTAAATACACAAGATTCTTCTGTGATGGCTCAATCCTTGCTTGTCCATGCCTTTTTTGCCGCTTTGCTTGCCCTAGCCTTTATGATCAATCTTTACACCCTTTTTAAAGAAAAGAATTTTATCCAATTGAACAAAAAAATCTATCTTGTCATGCCAGCGATTTACATTCTTTTAAGCATCGCTCTTTTGAGCGGGATTTTTATTTGGGCGATGCAGCAATTTGAATTTTCTTTTAGCGCTGTTGTTATGCTTTTAGGGTTGTTGTTGATGCTGATAGCAGAAATCAAGCGCCATAAAAGCGTGAAATTCGCTATCACTAAAAAGGAAAGGATGGAGGCGTATATCAAAAAGGCTAAAATCTTGTATTTTTTAGAAACGATTCTTATTGTTGTGTTAATGGGCCTTTGAATGCGTTTTGTCTATCACCCTTTAGCCAAAGAGCCTGTTTTAAAAATAGAAGGCGAGAGTTATACGCATTTATACCGCTCAAGGCGTATCAAAAGCGCGAGTCGTTTGGATTTAAGGAATTTAAAAGACGGCTTTTTATACACCTATGAGCATGCAGAAATCACTAAAAAACACGCCCTTTTAAAGCTATTGGGCGTGCGATTATTAGAGATTATGGCCAGTAAAAAAACGCATTTGATCTTAAGCGTGATTGAAATCAAAAACATTGAAAAAATCCTACCCTTTTTAAATCAATTAGGCGTGAGCAAGTTGAGTTTATTCTATGCGGATTTTAGCCAACATAATGAAAAAATAGACAGCGCCAAATTAGAGCGCTTTCAAAAGATTTTGATTCACTCTTGCGAGCAATGCGGTAGGAGCACTTTAATGGAATTGGAAGCGTTTTCAAACACTAAAGAGGTATTAAAAGCCTACCCAAAGGCGAGCGTTTTGGATTTTAAGGGCGAAACCTTACCCGCAAGCGCAGATTTTGAAAAGGGCGTTATCATAGGGCCTGAAGGGGGCTTTAGCGAGCAAGAAAGAGGGTATTTTAAAGAGCGTGAAATTTATCGCATCCCGTTAGATATGGTGCTAAAGTCTGAGAGTGCATGCGTGTTTGTAGCGAGTATCGCGCAAGTTTAGGGGTATCGCAAAAGTTTTAAAAACAAAATTTTAAAAACTTAAGATCTTAATTTTTTGCTAAAAAGCTTGAGTTAAAGCCAATTTTTAACCCCTAAAATACCCACCCGTAATTGAAAAACACTTTAAAATGACTGCCCCCTTCATCCAAAATGACAGAATCCGCATAGATGCCATTATTAGAAGCGATTTTAATACCGCTTTGGATTAAAGGAACGCTAATGCCTATGGAATATTTAGAATGCTTGTAGCGGTAATTAAACCCAGTAACTATATCTAAATTACCGCTTCCTTTGACTTGATTGAAAACATAGTAGCTGTTGTATAAGCCCCTTAACCCCCCAAACACCCCAAAAGAGGAAGCAAAAACTTTTTTAGTTGGATTGCCTTGCTTTTTATTAGCGTAAGTGGTGATGAAATCAAACAACACATCCATTCCCCCACCATAGCTTAATTGTTGGATTTTTTCATCGTTAGCTTTGGCGTAATTGTATTTGATGATGCCGTAATAGGCTAACCCGATGTAGTCATTGAAATAATGTTGGTAGCCTATTTTAACATTGGCCCCTAAAATAGGGCTTCTAAAATTTTTACTTGAAGAGCGGTAAGTGGTGGTGGAAGTGGTGGAAAAATTTTGCACGATCGCGCTGACCATAGAGGTTGCAAAATTTTGTGCATTCAACCCGGCGTTTAAATGGTTGGTTTGGCTGTTTAGATTAGCGAAATTGATGGGGAGGGCGTTTTGATTGATGAGCTGTTGCCAAACAGCGGTAGTAGCCCCTATAAGCCCAGCGGGGACTTGAGCGCAATTCGTATAAATGGAATTGGGGTAATTGCTAGGGAAAGCGCTCTGATTTTTGCCGCCAAAACGAGAACACACATCATAGTCGTAACCATCATGGTCTCGCACTTCATGCCCATTACTAAATTCTAGCTCTTCTTTGCCGTTTTTCTCCACTTCATGCCCGCCCTCACAGCGCACCTCTGGCCCGTTTCCTTCTTGGCATAAACGCACCCTTTGATAAGTCATGTTCCCATTATGCGTATAGCCTAAAGTATGGCCATACTCATGGATAATGTCTCTTAATTCCAAAATAGCCACTTTATTCAAAGTTTTACCGAACAATTTTTCAGGATCTAAGGCAAAAGGCGCTATCCCTAAAACACCTTGATTGAAGCCATTATCACCGGGGGCATTAGCGCTGCCCAGTTGGGATCCTAGCCCCAGAAACCCCTTGGCCGCATTCAAGAGATTCACCGTAAGTTCATTAGCGACTCTATAACTATTGATAACTTCTTCTGGGGTTAGCGCGTATTTTTCATCTTTAGGATCAACAAGCCCGTTATTAAAGGGATTAACGCATTTAGGGTAATCAATGCCGCACTCTGATGGGCTGTTAGAAAATTGGAAAGGGGCGTTCAAAACGGCCTCTTCCCACGATTTAGAGTCAAACACCGCAATCATATCTAACATTAAATTGGTCAATTCTTCTGCGGTTTGTGGGGTGAAATCCACCGAAGCAACTTGACAGCTCTTTTTATAACCAGGGCATTCATAATGAGGTTTAGGAGAAGCGAGAGGGCCACTAGGATCATTGTTGCCGCTAGAAAACGGATCTGTATTCTCATAAGTCATTTGAAGATTGGTTGTGATCTGACTGAGCTTTTCAAACAAACTCTGTGTGTTAGCATCAGAAAAGGGGGTGGTAGTGGTTTGGAGTTGTTGGAGGCCATCAGAGTTGAATGGCGAATCGTTGGAAAAATTATTAAACAGGCTTGCCGGCAGAATGATTTGAGAATCCTTAGGGATAGTCTCTATCACGCCTAAATTGACCACCTTGCCTTGAGCGTCTGTATAGCTCAGCTCAATGTTGTTTAAATTGTAGGGCAGAAAGTTTTGTATCACGACCACGCTGTTATTGCCATAGCCTTCAAACTCGGCATTATCCTTATTGTATGCCATCACATACACAGGGTTTTGAGAATAAAAAGTTAAGCCGTTGCCGTTGATATTAGCCGCTGTGAATAACTCAGTCGCTTTTTCTAAAATGGTGCTTTGGAGGATGTAGTATCTCCCATAGACGCTTTGGGGGGTGGCTGTATCGCTTTTGTTTTGTTCTTTGGGTTGCTCTTTAGTTTGGGGGTGGGTTAGGGGGTTTTCATAGATTTTTTGGGTGTTTTGAGCTGTTGTTTCTTCTTTAGTTTGAGTGCCTTCTAATAACCCGGTTTCAAACCCGGCTTCTATAAAAAAGCCGTCTTTTTGGTGTTTTTGAAAGGCTTCTAAAGGGTTGAACAAGCTAATTAAAGACAAACAAATCGTTTTACTAACGAGCCTTAGCATGGTAATTTCCTAAATGGTTTAGCGTTTTGTTCTCAAAGAGTTTGTAACTCAATAAAACTGAAGTTTCGTATTATAATACATTTTTAAGAAATTGCGGTATTGTTTGTATTAAAAATTAAACAACGCCCAAAGGATAAGTGCTTTTATCTTTCTTCAAATCACTTTAAAATTTTAGGCAAAGTGATGCCCACTTGCCCTTGATACTTACCGCCTCTGTCTTTATAGCTTTGCTCACACATTTCATCGCCTTGTAAAAACACCACTTGCGCAATCCCTTCATTGGCATAGACTTTAGCCGGTAGATTAGTGGTGTTAGAAATTTCAATCGTAATATAGCCTTCAAATTCCGGCTCAAAAGGCGTAACATTCACAATAATCCCGCACCTGGCGTAAGTGCTTTTACCTAAACAAATCGCTAAAGTGTCTTTAGGCATTTTAAAATACTCTATCGTATGGGCTAGGGCGAACGCGTTAGCCGGCAAGATAAAATACCCTTCTTTACTCGCATCAATTTTAGTCGCGTTGTTAGGATCAAAGTTTTTAGGGTCAATTAAAGCGTTTTTGTTATCAAAGAGCATGAACTCACTCCCCACCCTAATATCATACCCATAACTGCTCAAACCATAGCTGATCACATTCTTACCGACTTGCTTTTCGCAAAAAGGGCTAATCATGCCATGCTCTAAACTCATTTTTTTAATCCAAGAATCCGCTTTTAATCCCATACGCACAAAGCCTTTAAAGTTTGTTAATAATTATGTTATTATAACAATAATTTTTTGCTAAAAACGCTTATGGTTAGTAAGATTGTGCGTTTGTGGCATACTTTAAAATAATATATAATATAAGGAATAGATCGTTATGAACCTTTCTGAAATTGAAGAGTTGATCAAAGAATTTAAAGCTTCTGATTTAGGGCATTTGAAATTAAAGCATGAGCATTTTGAACTGGTTTTGGATAAAGAATCCGCTTATGCGAAAAAAAATGCGTTAAGTCCCGCTCATTCTCAAGCCTCCATCCAAGCCCCCATCATGGTAGAAGCGAGCATGCCAAACGCTCAAACCCCTGTGCCTATGGTATGCACCCCTATTGTGGATAAAAAAGAAGATTTCGTGCTTTCGCCTATGGTAGGCACTTTTTATCATGCGCCCTCCCCTGGGGCTGAGCCTTATGTCAAAGCGGGCGATACGCTTAAAAAAGGGCAGATCGTGGGCATTGTAGAAGCGATGAAAATCATGAATGAAATTGAAGTGGAATACCCTTGCAAGGTGGTTTCTGTTGAAGTGGGAGACGCTCAACCGGTAGAATACGGCACGAAACTCATCAAAGTGGAAAAGCTTTAAAATCCATGAATAAAGTGAATAAAGAAAATAAAAAGGTAGAAAAAAAAGAGCTTTCACGCATTTTGATCGCTAATAGAGGCGAGATCGCTTTAAGAGCGATCCAAACCATTCAAGAAATGGGTAAAGAATCCATAGCCATTTATTCTATCGCTGATAAGGACGCCCACTACCTCAATACGGCTAGCGCAAAAGTGTGCATAGGGGGGGCCAAATCCAGCGAGAGTTACTTGAATATCCCTGCGATCATCAGTGCGGCGGAATTGTTTGAAGCCGATGCGATTTTCCCCGGGTATGGGTTTTTGAGTGAAAACCAGAATTTTGTAGAGATTTGCTCGCACCATTCTTTGGAATTTATTGGCCCGAGCGCGAAAGTCATGGCTTTAATGAGCGATAAATCCAAAGCCAAAAGCGTGATGAAAGAAGCCGGCATGCCTGTGATTGAGGGCAGTGAAGGGTTGCTTAAAAGCTATCAAGAAGCTGAAGAAATCGCTGATAAAATCGGCTACCCTGTCATCATTAAAGCGGCCGCTGGTGGGGGCGGAAGGGGGATGCGTGTCGTAGAAGATAAATCCAAATTAAAAAATCTTTATTTAGCCGCCGAAACGGAAGCTTTGAGCGCGTTTGGCGATGGGAGCGTGTATTTAGAAAAATTCATCAACAAGCCTAAGCACATTGAAGTCCAAATTTTAGCCGATAAGCACGGTAATGTCATTCATGTGGGCGAAAGGGATTGCTCGGTGCAAAGACGCCAGCAAAAGCTCATTGAAGAAACCCCGGCAGTGGTTTTAGAAGAGGGCGTGCGTGAGCGTTTGCTAGAAACAGCGATCAAGGCCGCTAAATATATCGGCTATGTGGGGGCGGGGACTTTTGAATTTTTGTTGGATTCTAACATGAAAGATTTTTATTTCATGGAGATGAACACTCGTTTGCAAGTGGAACACACCATTAGCGAAATGGTGAGCGGGTTAAATCTCATTGAGTGGATGATTAAAATCGCTCAAGGCGAAGAATTGCCCAAGCAAGAAAGCTTTTCTCTCAAAGGGCATGCGATAGAATGTAGAATCACTGCAGAAGATCCTAAAAAATTCTACCCAAGCCCGGGCAAAATCACCGAATGGATCGCTCCTGGTGGGGTGAATGTGCGCCTTGATTCGCATGCACATGCCAATTATGTCGTGCCTACGCACTATGATTCTATGATTGGCAAGCTCATTGTGTGGGGTGAAAACAGAGAAAGAGCGATCGCTAAAATGAAAAGGGCTTTAAAGGAATTTAAAGTAGAAGGCATTAAAACGACCATTCCTTTCCACCTTGAAATGCTTGAAAATGCGGATTTCAGGCAAGCAAAAATCCACACGAAGTATTTAGAAGAAAATTTTTAAGTTTTAAGGATTTTTTTAAGCATAGTTTAAGGGTTTTAAGCAGTCAGAAAGAATCGGCATTAAGTTTTATAATTTTGTAGTAAAATTTTTTCATGCAAACCTTGTTTAAAGAAATTACTCCTAAACGCTACGTCAATGGCAATGAGATGAAAGAAAATTCTAGCAATGCTCTAGATCAGTATTTCACTAAGCCTAGTGTGGCTTTAAAATGCTTCCAAAAAGCTTGTGAAGTTATTAAAAAATACGAAAATCCAGATGACTTTATTTTTTTAGAACCAAGTGCGGGCGATGGGGTGTTTTATGACTTGTTTCCTAAAGATAGACGCATTGGCATAGATATTGAACCCAAAAGAGATGGTTTTATTCAATGCGATTTTTTAAATTATAAATTGCCTACGCATCAAAAAGTGATTTGCTTGGGCAACCCTCCTTTTGGGCATCGTGGGGTTATGGCGTTAGAATTTATCAACCATGCTAGAAATTGTGATTTTGTGTGTTTTATCTTGCCCATGTTTTTTGAAAGTCAAGGAAAAGGTTCTATTAAGTATCGTGTGAAAGGTTTAAATCTGCTTTATAGCGAACGCTTAGAAAAAAATGCGTTTATAGATTTTAAAAATAAAGAAGTGGATGTGCATTGCGTGTTTCAAATTTGGAGCAAAAAGTATCAAAATAAAAAAAATGAATTTTCTTGGTATAAGAATCGCCATAAAGAACCCTTTGGCGAATATATCAAGGTTTTCACGGTTTCATTGGCTAAAAACAGAGAATGCGGTAAAGAGTGGATTTTTAATCAAAAAGCGTCTTTTTACATTTCATCAACTTTTTATAAAAGCACACAAATTGTAGAGAACTTTGAGGAAGTTAAGTATCAATCTGGTATTGCTGTGGTATTCACTAGCGCTGACAAGGTTTTAAACGCTAAATTAAAAAAACTATTCAAAGAAATTGATTGGACAAAATACGCAAGTTTAGCGACTAATTCTTGCTATCATTTAGGCAAAAGCCATATTTTTCAAGCCCTACATGATCATTTGGATGGTTTAAAGGATAATTGATGGACTTAGAACAAACTTTTTTAAAAATTATTGAAAAAAAACATAAAGAATTGAATTTAGGGCAAGATTACAACGCTATTTTTTCAAAAATTAGAGATTTTGAAGCCAACGCTATAGGGCAGATTGGCGAAGAATTTTTAAAAAGCGTGCTTAACGCTATAGATGGAGTGATCAATGATGGCATTATTCATGATGAATACGATATTATGACAAAAAGCGGTGTGTCTTTTGAAGTCAAAACCGCACGAAAAGGCAGAACCAACAACACTTTTTTAGTTCAATGGTATAAACCCACGATACAACTATGATTTTTTGATTTGCTTAGGAGTGTGCGAAGACCAATTGCTTTATAGAATTTTTAAAAAGGATGAAATCCATTACATTCATAAAGAAAGAAAATACTTTATGAAACAAAATGAGTTTAAAAAGCAATTGGTGCCAATGAATCCTTATAATCAAGTCAATTATAAGCTCACCCTCAATATTAAAGAACTGAAAGAAATTACAAACCTCATCAAAGAGTTAGAAAGAATTTTAGAGTTAGATTAATATTTTTAGATAGAATTGAGTGGATCAAAATATTTTAGGAATAGAGTTTGCTTGTCTTATCTTTAAGAAAATCAAACGAAATGGAGGATAGGATGTCTAAGATTTCAAACAATTATAACCCGCCTTTAACGATGAGGGATTACCATGCTCAAAAAGTTAGTCCGCGCACAAGAAAAGAAGAAAATAAGGAAATTCAAAATCTTTCAGAGAATGATGAAAGAATCAAATTAGCCAAACAAGCCAAGCAGGATAACCTAGCCATAGGGGATTTAGAAAGCCGTCTTAAAAGCTTAAAAGGCATGGATAAAGACGCTAAGGAATTGGTGGGGATTTCTAAAGCTTACGCTCACAATAATGAAAAAGATCGAAGCGATTTTGAGCATTTTAAAAGCCGTTTGGATAAAGCGATTGATTCTTTCAATCAAAAATCAGGCAACGATAGTTTGAAACTCCCTAGCAATATTGACATTGATGACACGAAGGCTTTGGAGAAATTTTCAAATTCATTAGAAAGTGAGAAAGAAAGCATTCAAAACTCTTTGCACCAGTGGAAAAAACAGCTCGCTGAAACGAATCATTTAAACAAGGAATATAACACCTTAGATAAAACAAGACTGAACGCTCAAAAATTCCAAGATGTCCATGACACAAGCAAGATCACCCCATCTCGCTTGCAAGACTTGCTCGCTTGAAAGAGTTTGCTTATAGCGAGCCTTGTTTAGATGAAGAAGATAAAAAGGCTGTTTTAGAGGTTTTAAATTCTAAACAGCTCACGCAAGGCAAACGCTCTCTGTTATTTGAAGAAGCTTTGTGCGAGTTTTTGGGCGTTAAGCATGCGTTAGTGTTTAACAGCGCGACTTCAGCCCTTTTAACGCTCTATAGGAATTTTAGCGATTTTAACGCTGATTGTAATGAAATAATCACCACCCCTATAAGCTTTGTAGCGACGGCTAACATGCTCTTAGAGAGTAGTTATAGACCCGTGTTTGCTGAAGTCAAAAACGATGGCAATATAGATGAATTGGCCCTAGAAAAGCTCATTACTAAAAAAACCAAAGCCATAGTGAGCGTGGATTATGCCGGTAAAAGCGTGGAAGCAAAAAGCATTCAAAAGCTTTGCAAAAAGCATTCTTTGAGTTTTCTTTCTGACAGTTCGCATGCTCTAGGGAGCGAGTATCAAAATAAAAAAGTAGGAGGCTTTGCGTTAGCGAGCGTGTTTAGTTTCCATGCCATTAAGCCTATCACTACGGCTGAAGGGGGAGCGGTGGTTACTAACGATAGCGAATTATATGAAAAAATGAAATCGTTTCGCTCTCATGGCATGATCAAAAAAGATTTTTTTGAAGGCGAAGTCAAAAGCGTAGGGTATAATTTCCGCTTGAATGAAATCCAAAGCGCTTTGGGTTTGAGCCAGCTTAAAAAAGCCCCCTTTTTAATGCAAAAAAGAGAAGAAATCGCTCTAACCTATGATAGGATTTTTAAAGATAACCCTTATTTCACCCCTTTACACCCCTTGTTAAAATATCAAAGCTCTAACCACCTTTATCCTATTTTAATGGATCAAAAATTTTTTACATGCAAAAAACTCATTTTAGAAAATTTGCACAAGCTTGGCATTTTAGCCCAAGTGCATTACAAGCCCATTTACCAATACCAATTGTACCAACAGCTCTTCAATACAGCCCCATTAAAAAGTGCAGAAGATTTTTATAACGCTGAAATTTCCTTGCCTTGTCATGCGAATTTAGATTTAGAGAGCGTTCAAAACATCGCTCATGGCGTTTTAAAAACTTTTGAAAGTTTTAATAGAATGAGTTCCATTTAGGGCTTCAAGTCTTAATCATTAAGAATGGTGCGGAAGAAAGGAATCGAACCTTCATGCCTTGCGGCGCTAGATCCTAAGTCTAGTGCGTCTACCAATTTCGCCACTTCCGCACACCGCACGCCATCGCGCACATAAGAAGTAGAAAATAAAGAAGCAGTATTTTAGCTGTTTAATCCTTTAAAAATACTGAAAAATTGAAGTTTTTTAAAATTTGGAGTTTTTTCCGTCTTTTAGGGGGTTTTAAATTCTTTTAAGGTATTCTAACAAGACTATATCATTGAGATAGTTTTAAGGAAATTAAGGAACACAATGGAAGTTTCACGCAAGAAAATTTACAACCCCAATTCTACAGAAAGTGTGAATGAAAGAAAGATTTTTGGGGGTAATCCTACAAGCATGTTTGATTTGAATAAAATCAAGTATCAATGGGCGGATCATTTGTGGAAAACGATGCTCGCTAACACCTGGTTTGCTGAAGAAGTGAGCATGAACGATGATAAAAGAGATTATTTGAAATTGAGCGCAGAAGAAAAGATCGGCTATGACAGAGCTTTAGCGCAACTCATTTTTATGGACAGCTTGCAAACCAATAATTTAATTGACAATATCAATCCCTTCATCACCAGCCCCGAAATTAATTTGTGCTTGGTGCGCCAAGCTTATGAAGAAGCCTTACACAGCCATGCGTATGCGGTGATGGTAGAAAGCATTAGCGCCAATACTGAAGAAATTTATGACATGTGGCGTAGTGATATGCAATTAAAAAGCAAGAACGATTATATCGCGCAGGTGTATATGGAATTAGCCAAAAACCCCACAGAAAAAAACATCCTCAAAGCGCTTTTTGCAAATCAAATTTTAGAGGGGATTTATTTTTATAGCGGGTTTAGCTATTTTTACACTTTAGCCAGGAGCGGTAAAATGCTCGGATCGGCTCAAATGATTCGTTTTATCCAAAGAGATGAGGTAACGCATTTGATCCTATTCCAAAACATGATCAATGCTTTAAGGAATGAAAGAGCGGATTTATTCACGCCGCAATTGATTGATGAAGTCATAGAAATGTTTAAAAAAGCGGTAGAAATTGAAGCCTCATGGGGGGATTATATCACGCAAGGCAAGATTTTAGGGCTTACTTCAAGCTTGATTGAGCAATACATCCAGTTTTTAGCGGATAGCCGTTTGAGTAAAGTGGGTATCGCTAAAATTTATGGCGTCCAACACCCCATTAAATGGGTAGAGAGCTTTTCAAGTTTCAATGAGCAACGCTCCAATTTCTTTGAAGCTAGGGTGAGCAATTACGCTAAAGGGAGCGTGAGTTTTGATGATTTTTAAGGGGTTTGTTTGAATAGTATCAAAAACCATTTGATGTGCGAAGAAATCAATAAGCGTTTTCATTTGCACCCCAAAGTGAGAGAGGCCATGGAAAACATTGAAAGAGAGGTTTTTGTGCCAGCCCCTTTCAAGCATTTTGCCTACACTTTGAACGCCCTTTCCATGCAAGCGCAACAATACATTTCTTCGCCCCTAACCGTAGCTAAAATGACGCAATATTTAGAAATTGATCATGTGGATAGCGTGCTAGAAATTGGTTGCGGGAGCGGTTATCAAGCGGCGGTGCTTTCTCAAATTTTTAGGCGCGTTTTTAGCGTGGAAAGGATTGAAAGCCTATATATAGAAGCGCGTTTGCGCCTTAAAAATTTGGGTTTAGAAAATGTTCATGTCAAATTCGCTGATGGGAACAAGGGCTGGGAGCAATACGCCCCCTATGATAGGATTTTATTCTCTGCTTGCGCTAAAAATATCCCGCAAGCGCTCATTGATCAGCTTGAAGAAGGCGGGATTTTAGTTGCACCCATTCAAGAAAATAACGAGCAAGTGATCAAACGCTTTGTGAAGCAAAATAACGCTTTGCGCGTCCAAAAAGTGCTAGAAAAATGCTCGTTTGTGCCTGTTATAGATGGGGTGCAATAAAGATTAAGGCATGATCAAACACTATCTTTTCATGGCGGTTTCGCAAGTCTTTTTCTCTTTCTTTTTAGTGCTGTTTTTTATCTCTTCCATCGTGCTATTAATCAGTATTGCAAGCGTAACGCTCGTGATTAAAGTGAGCTTTTTGGATCTGGTGCAACTCTTTTTGTATTCCTTGCCAGGAACCATTTTTTTTATTTTGCCAATCACTTTTTTTGCGGCTTGCGCTTTAGGGCTTTCAAGGCTTAGCTATGACCATGAATTGTTAGTGTTTTTCTCTTTAGGGGTTTCGCCTAAAACAATGACTAAAGCGTTTGTGCCTTTAAGTTTGTTAGTGAGCACGATTTTATTAGTGTTTTCGCTCATTTTAATCCCCACTTCTAAGAGCGCTTATTACGGGTTTTTGCGTCAAAAAAAAGACAAGATTGACATTAACATCAGAGCCGGTGAATTCGGGCAAAAATTAGGCGATTGGCTCGTGTATGTGGATAAGGCTGAGAACAATTCCTATGATAATTTAGTGCTTTTTTCCAATAAAAGCCTTTCTCAAGAAAGCTTCATTCTGGCCCAAAAAGGCAATATCAACAATCAAAACGGCGTGTTTGAATTGAATTTATACAAAGGGCATGCGTATTTCACTCAAGGCGATAAAATGCGTAAAGTTGATTTTGAAGAATTGCATTTGCGCAACAAGCTCAAGTCTTTCAATTCTAATGATGCGGCTTATTTGCAAGGCACGGATTATTTAGGTTATTGGAAAAAAGCCTTTGGTAAAAACGCTAATAAAAATCAAAAACGCCGTTTTTCTCAAGCGATTTTAGTTTCATTATTCCCTTTAGCGAGCATGTTTTTAATCCCTTTATTTGGTATCGCCAACCCACGATTCAAAACGAATTGGAGTTATTTTTATGTCCTTGGAGCGGTTGGGGTTTATTTTTTAATGGTGCATGTGATTTCTACGGATTTGTTTTTGATGACCTTTTTCTTCCCCTTTATTTGGGCGTTTGGCTCTTATTTGTTGTTTAGAAAATTCATTTTAAAGCGTTATTAAATGCGTTGTTTTAAGGCTACTATCGCTTATGATGGGGCGTATTTTTTAGGCTATGCCAAACAGCCTAACAAACTTGGCGTGCAAGACAAAATAGAAAGCGCTTTAAACGTGCTAGGGATTAAAAGCGTTGTGGTTGCGGCTGGGCGCACGGATAAAGGCGTGCATGCGAATAACCAAACGCTGTCTTTTCACGCTCCAAAACACTGGAACGCTGATAAATTATTTTATTATCTAGCCCCTAAACTCGCCCCGCATATTGTCTTAAAAAAACTAGAAGAAAAAAACTTTCATGCGCGTTTTGACGCTCAAAAAAGAGCGTATCGTTACCTTTTGACGAAGAATTTAAAAACGCCTTTTTTAGCGCCCTATATCGCTTGTGGGGATTATGGCTCACTAGATTTATTAAATACCGCTTTAAAACAATTCACAGGCAAGCATGATTTTTCCATGTTTAAGAAAGAAGGCGGAGCGGCAACCAATCCTAATCGCATCATTTTTAACGCTTTGGCTTATAAAACTTTTATCATGGGGCATGAGTGCGTGGTGTTTAAAATCATTGGCGATGCATTTTTACGCTCCAGCGTGCGTTTGATCATTCAAGCATGCGTTCAATATTCCTTAGAAAAAATCACGCTCGCTGAAATTGAAATGCAAATCCACAACCTCAAAGCCACTATAAGAACGCCCATAATGGCTAATGGCTTGTATTTGCACAGGGTGTATTATTGAAACCTTAAAAGGTGTTCTTCCCAATCTAGAGCGCTTTTGATAATGGTGTCTAGGTTGTCATAAAGGGGTTTGAAAGGGGTGTTTTGTAAGATTTTAGAATTATTAGCAATAAGGCTTGCTGGATCACCCTGTCGTTTGTCTAAAATTTCCACTAAAAAATCGTTGTTTGAGATTTCTTTGACCTTTTCTATCACTTCTTTCACGCTATGGCCTTGATTGTAGCCGACATTATAGATCTCGCTCTTATTTTTTTCTAAAAGGGTTTGATAGCTCGCTAAATGCGCGTTAGCCAAATCATCTACATGGATATAATCCCTAATACAAGTGCCATCTCTTGTGGGGTAATTAGTGCCAAAAATCCCCATTTTTTTCCTTTTCCCCACCGCGCATTCGCATGCAATTTTGATTAAATGCGTGGCGTTGAGCGTGCGCTGTCCTAAAGTATAGGGGGTGGTATAATCATTGCGCATGCATGCCCCAGCCACATTGAAATAGCGCAAAATAACGCATTTAAAATCCGCTATTTTAGAAGTGTCTAACAAGATTCTTTCGCTCATCATTTTAGACGCTCCATAAGGATTAATGGGGTTTAAGGGGCTTTCTTCGTTCAAGCTTGAACTAGATTCGCCATAAACCACGGCCGTAGAAGAAAAAATAAAACGCTTGATTGCATGCTTTAAGCAAAGTTTGACAAGCTCTAAAGTGTTGAGCGTGTTGTTGGTGTAGTATTCTAAAGGCAAGCGCGTGGATTCTTCTACTGAAATTTTAGCCCCAAAATGCAAGATGGCTTCAATGGGGTCTTTTAGCTGCTGCTTATTTAAAAAGGCGTCTAATTTGTGCGTTTCATTCAAATTCGCTTGAATAAACACAACCCTATTAGGGTAGTAACGCTCTAACGCTTTGATATGCTCTAAAAAACCGGTGCTTAAGTCATCTACAATAATGATGTTTTCTTTGGTTTTTTCTAAAAACGCCCTTGCGGTATGCGAGCCTATATACCCGCACGCCCCTGTGAATAATAATGCCATAAAACCCCTTTTGAAATGAAAAAATAACGAGTATTATAACATCTTAATCCCATTTATTATTTAAGGATTTTTTAAGAAAATTTAATCTATAATTTCATCTTTATTGACTTTAAAGGGCTTATAGCTCAGGTGGTTAGAGCGCACCCCTGATAAGGGTGAGGTCGGAGGTTCAACTCCTCCTAAGCCCACCATTTTTTACCATCTTTGGGGAATTAGCTCAGCTGGGAGAGCGCCTGCTTTGCACGCAGGAGGTCAGCGGTTCGATCCCGCTATTCTCCACCATTGTTTTCTCCTTAAATTTTTTCTTTTTATCAGTCGTGTCTTGGTTGAGAAATCTTAAACGATTGGATCGTCTTTGTTTAACGCCGCAAGTCTTTTAACTCAAAGCTCCTTGATAAAAGATTGAGTTGGATTGAGATTTTTTATTTGCTTTGTTCTTTAAATGGCGCAAAATCTCTTTTGCTTTATAACTTTTCGCTTTCTATCTTTGGCGGCTTTATCGGCTTATATTTGTTCTAGGGGCTTAAAATTTTAGGGTTTTGAGTTTTTCAATGATTGTAAGCGTGTTGTTACTAAATGGTGGGTTTTGAGCGCTTCATTCTTTCTTTATCAGCTCAATTCAAGCCTTTCGTTAGAGCGTGGAAAAAATGTTAGAAACCCTTACAAAACAAGCTAATATATTCTATTCAATTTATTTCAAGGACAAACAAACATGAAAAAATTTCTTTATACCCTACTCGCGCTTCTTTTAATCGGCCTTTTAACAACCTATTTTATCCTTTTTACAGAATGGGGGAATAAAATCATCGCTTCGTATATAGAGAAAAAAATCAACCCGAACGAGCGCTACTTGAGCGTTAAAACCTTTAAATTGAGATTCAACTCTTTAGACTTTGAAGCTCAAGCCAACGATGATTCCACGCTCATTCTTAAGGGGGATTTCTCGCTTTTAAAGCAAAGCGTAAACTTGAATTACCATATAGACATTAAAAATTTACGCTCTTTCAAAGAATGGATACCCTACCCTTTAAGGGGGGCTATTGTTACTTCTGGGAACATTAAAGGGCATAGAAAAGCCCTTGTGATTCAAGGCGTCTCTAATGTCGCTCAATCCCACACTGCCTACAACGCCCTTTTAGACGATTTCAAGCTTTCTCACTTAAATTTGAACGCAAAAGACGCCAATTTAGAAGATTTGCTTTATTTAATCAATCGCCCCGCTTATGCGAACGCAAAAGTGTCCTTACAGGCGGATTTTAACTCTCTAAAGCCTTTAGAGGGGCATTTGATCCTAACAGCCCATAACGCTTTAATCAATAACGCCCTAATCAATCAAATCTTTCATTTAAACCTTAAAGACACGCTTATCTTCAACCTCTCGCACTCAAGCGATTTTAAAGAAAACAAAGCCATCAGCGATACCACCCTAACTAGCCCTTTAGTTAATTTCACAGCCCTAAAAAGCGAATATCTTTTCTCTGTTTTAAAACTCAACGCCCCCTACACTTTAGAAATACCCAATCTAGCCAAACTCCAAAACATGATTAACCACCCCTTAAAAGGGAGCTTGACTTTAAAAGGCGCTATAGAACAAAGCCCCAAGCTCTTAAAAGTCAGCGGCCATTCAAATTTGCTAGACGGCACGCTAGATTTCACGCTTTTAAATAAAGATTTGAAAGCCCGTTTTTCCAATATTTCCACTTTAAAAGCCCTAGACTTATTCCATTACCCTAAATTTTTCCAATCCATTGCAGACGCTAACTTGGATTATGATTTTATCGCCAAGCAAGGCGTATTGAAAGCCCGCCTAAAAAACGCAAGATTCCTCAAAAATGCATTCAGCGATTTCCTCTACTCCATTTCTAAATTTGATATTACTAAAGAAATTTATAACGATGTCAATCTGGTAAGCCAAATCAACCAACAACGCCTGCTCTCTGATCTCAGCTTAAAAAGCCCCAAAACCCAATTGAAAATCCATAACGGCTTGTTGGATTTAAACACCAAGCAAATGGACATGCTCATGGATGCGGAAATCTTAAAATTCATTTTTAAAATGAAACTTCAAGGTAACATGCACCAGCCAAAATTTTCCCTCATTTTAAACGAAAAAGCCATCCAACAAAACCTGCAACAAGGCTTGAAAGAAATCCTAAAAAACGACACCCTTAAAAAAGGTTTAGATCATTTGCTTAAAGATGATAAGCTCAAAGAAAAGCTTGAAAAAGGGCTTAAGGGGCTTTTTTAAACTTGTTTTTAAGGAATGGCTATGGCGCACATTTTAGTTAGCGGGGCGACTTCAGGGTTTGGGTTAGAAATCGCTAAGGCGTTTTTACAAAAAAACCATGTGGTTTTTGGCACAGGGAGACGGCAAAAGAATTTGCAAGAATTACAGCTTGCTTACCCTAAGCGTTTCATTCCCCTGTGTTTTGATCTTAAAAACAAGCTTGAAACTAAGCAAGCGGTAGAGACTATTTTTTCCATGACGGATCGTATTGACGCTTTAATCAATAACGCCGGCTTAGCTCTAGGCTTAAACAAGGCTTATGAATGCGAGTTCAACGACTGGGAAGTCATGATAGACACGAATATCAAGGGGTTATTATACCTCACTCGTTTGATTTTACCCTCTATGATAGAGCATAACCAAGGGACCATCATCAACCTTGGCTCTATCGCTGGCACTTACGCCTATCCTGGAGGGAATGTTTATGGAGCGAGCAAGGCGTTTGTGAAACAATTTTCTTTAAATTTGCGAGCGGATTTGGCTGGCACTAACATTAGAGTGAGCAATGTTGAGCCTGGTTTGTGTGGCGAAACAGAATTCAGTATGGTGCGTTTTAAGGGTGATAAAATCAAAGCCCAATCCGTTTATGAAAACACCACTTACCTTAAACCACAAGATATTGCTGATATTGTGTTATGGATTTATGAACAACCCTTGCATGTCAATATCAACCGCATAGAAATCATGCCCACAAGCCAAACTTTCGCCCCCCTATTCACCCATAAAAACTCTTAAAGGGTTTTTAAAACAAACAATAAAAGAGCTTGAAGAATAAGCGATCATCTCTTTAAGTTTTATTTTAGAATGAAATCCAAAACGATAAAACAAAAAAAAGATTAAAGCTAATCAAACGAAAGCCGTTCAATCAAGCTTTCTTCAAACTAAACTTTGATTTTGAGCTGTTTGAGAATATCGCACGCCCCTTTAGCACCCAATTTACAGCCTTTTTTAAAGTTTTCTATGGCTTGCTTTTCATTCCTTGTTACGCCTTCGCCATTGTATTGCATAGCCCCCAAATTGAAACACCCTCCGCCGTTTTGCATCTCGCATGCTTTAGAATAACGAGCGAGAGCCTCTTTAAAATTCTTCGCTGTGCCTTCGCCATGATGATACATATTCCCTGCGTTAAAGCACCCCGGGCTGTCTTTTAAATCGCAAGCCTTGTCATACGAAGCGAGCGCCTTTTTCAGATCTTTAGGCGTGCCTCTGCCTGCATCATACAAGCTCCCTAATATCGTGCAACCATCGCCATCGTTTAAATCGCAAGCTTTAGTGAAATATTCCACCGCTTTTTTAAAATCCCTAGTTACCACTTTACCATCATGATAAATCCCCCCTAAGCTCGCGCACCCTTCGGCGTATTTCAAATCGCACGCTTTAGAGTAGTATTGTAAGGCTTTGTTGGTGTTTTGGGACACGCCTTGCCCGCTGTAATATAAATTCCCTAGCAAATGACACCCATTGCTGTAATTCAAATCGCAAGCCTTAGCGTAAAATTGAGCGGCTTTTTTCAAGTTTTTTTCCACCCCCTGCCCTTGATAATAAAGCACCCCTAAATTAAAACACCCGCTATTTTCTTTCAGATCGCAAGCTTTTTCAAAATATTTCTTCGCTTGAGTGAAATCTTTCTCTTTGTAGCTCTTTGCCCCCAAACCCACAAGCTCTTTAGGGTCTTGCTCTGCCATTAGCCCCCCTAAACACAACGCACCCAAGCACAAAACCCTAAAAAAGGACTTTTTGACATTTTCTAACATGATGTATCTCCTTATTAAAAATTTTATTATAGTGTTATTAAGCAAATACAAAATGCCATGATCTCTTTGTTATCTTAAGCTAACGCCCGCTTGCAAATTTCTGTGATTTTATCCCACTCTTTGTTTTGAATTAAATCTTTAGGGGTAAGCCAACTCCCCCCCACACACAAAACATTTTCTAAATTCAAATAAGAACGCATGTTATCTGCGCTAATCCCCCCAGTGGGGCAAAATTTCACCCCTTTAAAAGGGCCATTAAAAGCGTTTAAAAGTTTAACGCCCCCACAATACTCTGCCGGGAAAAATTTCAAAGCACTATAACCCAATTCTAAGGCTTGCATGACTTCACTACTGCTAGAAACCCCAGGTATTAGGGGCATGCCTTTTTTCTTTGCGTGTTCTAAAAGGCTAGGCGTAAGACCCGGGCTAATCAAAAACTCTGCCCCCCTATTTTGCGCTTGCTCTAATTGAGTAAGATTTAAAATCGTGCCAGCACCCACGCGCATTTTTGGCACATTCTTAGCGATAAGCTCTATGGCTTCTAAAGCGCAACTGGAGCGCAAAGTAACCTCTATGATTGGAATACCCCCCTCTATCAGGCTTTGCGCTAAAGGCACAGCGTCTTTTATATTTTCAATCACCACCACAGGGACAATGGGGCTAATTTGTAAAACCTCTATTATTTTATCTTGCATTTTATCTCCTTTATATTTTTATACCTTTATGCCAAAACTCATAGCACCCTCTTCAGCGGTATTAACATTCAATCTCAAGCTTGTAAATAATTCCCTACCCAGCCCAAAAGTAGGCTTTTCTAAATTTTCTAAGGTTTCTAAAAACAAGGGGTTGATGCCTCTATTTTCAAAATCCTTTTCAAGCACATTCAGGGCGTTATTAGGAGCGTCTAATTCTATCCAATCGCCATCTTTAATCTTAATGATCGCCCCATTTAACGCTCCCTCAGGGCTTAAATGGATCGCGCTAGGCACTTTCCCACTCGCCCCGCTCATGCGCCCATCAGTAACCAGCGCAACCTTATAGCCCATATCCTGCAAAGCCCCTAAATTCGTGGTGAGTTTGTGCAATTCTGGCATGCCGTTAGATTTAGGTCCTTGGAAAGGCAAGACCGCCACAAAGTCCCTTTCTAATTCTTTATTTTTAAAGCGTTCTAAAAATTCGCTTTGGGTTTTAAAAACAATCGCTCTGGCCTTGACTTTCCTATGCTCATCTTTAATGGCTGAGATTTTAATCACGGCCCGCCCCAAATTACCCTTCAAAATTTTAAGCCCCCCATTAGCGGCAAAAGGCTCGCTAACAGGGCGTAAAATATCCGTATTCAGGCTATGGTTGATGGCGTCTTTATACACCAATTGGTCGTTTTCTAAAAAGGGGGTTTTGGTGTAATTTTGCATGCCTTTTTGCGTTTCTGTATCCATAATGGTATGAGTGTCTTCAAATAAAAGCCCCTCTTTTAACAATTCCTTGATCACAAACGCTAAGCCCCCACACGCTTCAAAAGCGTTCACATCCGCTGATCCGTTAGGATAGACTTTAGCTAAAAGAGGTATGAGATTAGAAACAGCGTCAAAATCGTCCCAATTGAGGATCACCCCACAAGATCTAGCGATAGCGATCAAATGCAAAGTGTGGTTAGTAGAACCTCCGGTTGCCATTAAGCCTATAAGAGCGTTAAGAATGCTTTTTTCATCAATGAGTTTGGCTAAAGGCAGAACCTTCCCACTCGCTAATCTTTTCGCGCTCTCTTCTACTAAAACCTTCCGTAAGGGGTTGTTAGGGTTGATAAAACTAGAATTAGCCACATGCAACCCCATAAATTCCATCATCATTTGATTGGAATTAGCCGTGCCATAAAAAGTGCAAGTGCCCACATCATGATAGCTTTGCATTTCCACTTTTAAAAGCTCTTCTCTGTTGATCTTTCCCATTGCAAAATCTTGGCGTGCTTTGGCTTTTTTATAATTTTCTATCCCGCTCACCATAGGCCCGCTTGGCACAAACACGCTCGCTAAATTCCCAAAACTTAACGCTCCTATGAGCAAGCCTGGCACGATTTTATCGCACACGCCCAAAAAAAACGCCCCGTCAAAAACATTATGGCTTAACCCTACGGCGGTGCTTAAGGCGATCACATCTCTACTGAATAAGCTCAATTCCATTCCCTCATAACCCTGCGTGATACCATCACACATCGCTGGCACCCCACTAGCGACGCTCGCATAAGCATTATGCTCTTGCAACTCTTTTTTAATCAAATCAGGGTAATTTTTAAAAGGTTGGTGGGCTGAAAGCATGTCATTATAAGCGGTGATAATCGCAAAATGCTTTCTTTTATGCGAACCTAAAGGCATTTTTAAATGCTCTGGCATGCTCGCCGTAACATGGGCAATATTCGCGCAACCCAAACTCTCAATCTTGGGCTGGTTTTTAGGGTTAAAGATATTTTCTAAATAAAGTTCTCTGGTTTTTTTGCTACGCTCTGTAATTTTTTCTTTGATTTGTTCTAAAGAATGCTTAGGCATGAACACCCCTTCAATTAAGATTTAATATATAATAATAACTTAAAAACACTCTAAAAGGGTTATTGATGCTGGATTTTGATTTGGTTCTTTTTGGCGCGACTGGGGATTTAGCCATGCGAAAGCTCTTTGTTTCGCTCTATGAAATTTATATTCATTATGGTTTTAAAAAAGATTCTAGAATTATCGCATCGGGGCGTAAGGAGCTATCCAATGAAGAGTTTTTAGCGCTCCTTTGTGAAAAGACACAACTGCATTCAAGAGAAAAGGGTGAGGAATTTTTAACCCATATCAGTTATTTGCGCGTCCGTTTGGATAACCCTAAAGACTTTGAAGAATTGAGTAAAATCGCTACAAAAAATAAGCCCTTAATCTTCTACTTTTCTATCTCCCCTAGTTTTTTTGCAACGACCGCTCAAAATTTGGCCCAAAACGCGCTCAATCACGCCAACACTCGTTTGATTTTAGAAAAACCCTTAGGGCATGATTTAAAGACTTGTAAAGAGATTTTCCAAAGCATTAGCGCTTTTTTTAAAGAAGAACAAATCTTTAGAATCGATCATTATTTAGGGAAAAAGGGCGTTCAAAATATCCTTGAATTGCGCCTGAATAACCCTATCTTAAACATTTTATGGGATCAAATCAGCGCGGTTGAAATCTGCGTGTATGAAACTTTAGGGGTGGAAGAAAGAGGCGAATTTTACGATAAAATTGGGGCTTTAAGGGATATGGTTCAAAACCATCTCTTGCAAGTTTTATCCCTTATCGCTACAGATTTACCTAACGATTTAAAGGATTTGAGGAAAGAAAAAATCAAGGTTTTAAAAACCTTACAACCCCCTAAAGACTTTAAAAAACAGGTTATTCGGGCCCAATATCAAGGCTATAGAGATGAAAATAAGGTTCATAAAAAGAGCCAGACAGAGACTTTTGTCGCTATTAAAGCCTTTTTGGATACGCCTAAATTTAAAGGCGTGCCTTTCTACCTTAAGCACGCTAAAAAAATGCCCCGCAACCAAGCGAGCGTGAAAATCCATTTTAACGCGGTCAATACGCTAGAATTTTTCCTCTCTCAAGATAAAATCACCCTCACCCTAAAAGATCATCAAAACCCCCTTATTTTAGAAACCCACAACAAACAAGAATTTTTACAGCCCTACGCTAAATTGCTCTATGATGCGATACAAAATAACCACAATAATTTCGCCCACCAGCTGGAATTAGAAGCGTCATGGGTTTTTATTGACACGCTCATAGAGGGTTTTATCAATAACACCACGCCCTTATATTCCTATGAAAGCCATAATCTCAACGAATCAGAATTTTTAAAACCACTCTATCAGTAAAGGGATTTCATGGGTTATCAATTGTTTGAATTTGAAAGTTTAGAAGATTGCCACAGGGCTTTAATAGAGCGTTTTAAAGGATTTTTTAACGCCGCCTTAAAAAAGCACCATCAAGTTTCTATCGCTTTTTCTGGGGGCCGTTCGCCCATTAGCTTGTTGCAAAAATTGAGCGTTTTGGATCTCAAATGGCATGAGTGTTCAATCAGTTTAGTAGATGAACGCATTATAGAGGCTAGCCATGATGACAGCAACACTAAATTATTGCATGACTACTTGTTGCAAAATAACGCCTTAAAAGCTTCTTTCACCCCGCTTTTGCCCAAAAAGATTTCTAGCGATACAAACGCGCTTTTTCATTTTGCTAACCAGCATTTCAAACAGCCCCATTTAGCCATTTTGGGCATGGGGACTGATGGGCATACGGCTAGCCTTTTTCCCGAAACGAGCGCTTTTTTAAACGAAGAAAAAGAAAATATCGTTTTGACTAAGCCAATTAGTGCTCCTTATGAGCGCCTGAGCATGTCTGTTAACGCTTTAGAAAATTGCGAAAAACTTTTCTTAAGCATTAGTGGGGCAGAAAAAAGGGAGGTTTTAGAAAAGGCTTTAAAAGAAAACGCCCCCTATTCTCTGCCGATTGCTCGGATTTTACATTCTAAAAAAGTTACCACGGAGGTGTTTTATGCCAAAAACTGAAACTTACCCAAGACTCTTAGCCGATATTGGCGGCACGAACGCGCGCTTTGGTTTGGAAGTCGCCCCACGACAGATTGAATGCATTGAAGTTTTACCATGTAACGATTTTGAAAGCTTGAGCGATGCGGTGCGGTTTTACCTTTCTAAATGCAAAGAAAGCCTTAAACTGCACCCTATTTATGGCTCTTTTGCTGTGGCTACGCCCATTATGGGGGATTTTGTCCAAATGACGAACAACCATTGGACTTTTTCTATTGAAACGACACGGCAATGTTTGAGCTTAGAGAGATTGCTTGTCATCAATGATTTTGTCGCGCAAGCCTATGCCATTAGCGCGATGCAAGAAAACGATCTGGCCCAAATAGGCGGGATTAAGTGCGAGATCAACGCCCCTAAAGCGATTTTAGGGCCAGGAACGGGGCTTGGGGTAAGCACTCTTATCCAAAACAGCGATGGCTCTTTGAAAGTCTTGCCCGGCGAAGGGGGGCATGTGAGCTTTGCCCCTTTTGATGATTTGGAAATTTTAGTGTGGCAATACGCCCGCTCTAAATTCAACCATGTGAGCGCGGAAAGGTTTTTGAGCGGGAGCGGCTTGGTGCTGATTTATGAAGCTTTATCCAAACGAAAAGGCTTAGAAAAAGTGGCGAAATTGAGCAAGGCTGAATTGACCCCACAAATCATTAGCGAACGCGCTTTGAATGGGGATTACCCTATATGCCGATTGACCTTGGACACTTTTTGCTCCATGCTTGGCACACTCGCTGCTGATGTGGCTCTCACTTTGGGTGCTAGAGGTGGGGTGTATTTGTGTGGGGGGATTATCCCACGATTCATTGACTATTTTAAAACCTCGCCTTTTAGAGCGCGTTTTGAAACGAAAGGGCGCATGGGAGCGTTTCTCGCTTCTATCCCTGTGCATGTCGTGTTGAAAAAAACTCCCGGACTTGATGGGGCGGGCATTGCGTTAGAGAATTACTTACTGCATGATAAAATTTAGCAAATAGTAGCCGCTTAAGATAAAAGCGATTAGTGTAAGGGGTGCGTTTAAACGCGCCAAACAACGCTACCATATAGCCAATAACTATCAAATTAGTTAAACCTATAGGAACATAAGCAAACCATAAAAACGATACAATAGCGGTATTTTAATCAAACAAGGAGTTTTAATGAGAGTTCCATCTAAAGGTTTTGCTATTTTTTCTAAAGACGGGCATTTCAAGCCCCATGATTTTAGCCGCCATGCTGTAGGCCCTAAAGATGTGCTGATTGACATTCTTTATGCAGGGATTTGCCATAGCGATATTCATAGCGCTTATAGCGAATGGAAAGAAGGCATTTATCCTATGGTTCCTGGGCATGAAATTGCTGGGGTCATCAAAGAAGTGGGTAAGGAAGTTAAGAAATTTAAGGTTGGCGATGTGGTGGGCGTGGGCTGTTTTGTCAATTCATGCAAAACATGTAAGCCCTGTAAAGAACACCAAGAGCAATTTTGCGCCAAAGTGGTATTTACTTATGATTGTTTGGATTCTTTCCATGACAATGAACCCCACATGGGCGGATACTCTAATAATATTGTCGTGGATGAAAACTATGTGATTAGCGTGGATAAAAACGCTCCTTTAGAAAAAGTGGCCCCCTTGCTTTGTGCGGGCATCACCACTTATTCGCCCTTAAAATTTTCTAAGGTTACTAAAGGCACAAAAGTTGGTGTCGCTGGGTTTGGCGGGCTAGGAGGCATGGCGGTTAAATACGCTGTGGCTATGGGGGCTGAAGTGAGCGTTTTTGCAAGAAACGAACACAAAAAGCAAGACGCTTTGAGCATGGGGGTTAAACATTTCTATACTGACCCCAAACAATGCAAAGAGGAATTGGACTTTATCATTTCAACCATTCCTACCCATTATGATTTAAAAGACTACCTCAAGCTCTTAACTTATAATGGCGATCTAGCCCTTGTGGGACTCCCCCCTGTAGAAGTCGCCCCAGCACTTAGCGTTTTTGATTTTATCTATTTAAGCAATCGCAAGGTTTATGGCTCATTGATTGGGGGCATTAAAGAAACCCAAGAGATGATGGATTTTTCTATCAAACACAATATTTACCCTGAAGTGGATTTGATTTTAGGCAAGGATATTGACACCGCTTATCATAACCTAACCCATGGGAAAGCGAAATTCCGCTATGTGATTGACATGAAAAAATCGTTTGATTAAAGGTTTTGGCTCTAGCCCTTTCCTAAAAGCTTGAGTTTGATTAGGATTTTTTTGGCTAGTGCATGGAGTCCTAGGATTTTAAGGGTTTTACTAATAAGGCTCTTGAGTGGTATGAGGATGCAGTGTTTGATAAACACCCTAAAGAGTTTCTTTCGTGCGTTTTTAGGGAGCCTATAAACATGCGAGAAGTAGTGGTTCAAGAACGCTTCAAGGGAGTTTTCTTTGATCTCTGCATGGGCATGCGAGAAGTAGTGGTTCAAGAACGCTTCAAGGGAGTTTTCTTTGATCTCTGCATGGGCATGCGAGAAGTAGTGGTTCAAGAACGCTTCAAGGGAGTTTTCTTTGATCTCTGCATGGGCATGCGAGAAGTAGTGGTTCAAGAACATTCCGAGATTTTCTTGCTTGATTGTGGTATGGATGCACGAAAAATAATGGTCTAAAAAGGTCTTGAGTGCGTCGTGGGCGATCTGCTCTTCAGTCTTCCATAGGGGAAAGTAGTAGTGATAGGCAACAATGCTGTGGTAACGATGCCATTTTTCGCTGCCTATTTCCACCCTAGCGATCGAATCAATCCAGTCGCTCATAAAAGGGGTTTTAGCCAAAGCGTTCAGCCATAAATCCGCTTTTAAACCAAAAGGATAGTCCCAAGGCTTCACCGCCCCCCACCAAGCGTCATAGTGGATAATGATAGGGTTCTTTCGCGCTTCTAAAATGGTTTTTTTATAATTCTCGTTTAAGTATGCATTAGAAAAATCTTTAATCGTGTAGTACCAAGGGAAAACGCAATACTCAATCCCTAAAGCTTTCATGTTAGGCCAACACCATTGGGTGAAATCCAATTCTTCTGTAGCCTTGTTTTCTTCCAAAAGTGCATGGGTTTTTGAGACAAAATGGTTCTTGCGCTGGTAATCTAAATTACAAAACAAAAACCCTTCCAACACATGGCGCTCTCCACCTCCTAAAACCCCATAAAAATAATTCTCATCATTTTCCTTAATGTTTAAGAAATCAGCGCTAAATTCATTGCAAAAGATAACGTCCACATCGCTCCACACCATTTTAGAATATTTGGGGAATAAATCCGCTAGAAAATATTTCACTAACACCATTTTAGAAAAACGCTTGGTGAAATCCTCATCAAAAGGGTTGGGGATAGCGTCTAAAAAAGGTTCAATATCTTTTACTTCTAAAGTAGCAAATTCTTTAAAAGGCTCTGTGATTTGATTAAGCTTTGCTTTATCTTCTTCATTCAATCCTACCACTAAAGCGTGTAGGGTGTAACGGATTTTTTTATTAGCCTTAGCGATGCTTTCTAGCAAGGAATAAATGCATGCGCCCGCAGGAATAAGGTAATTCTTATCAAAAGCGAAAGCGATAGGGATATGAAAATCTTGTTCTGTAAAAGAATGGTTTGAAGCTGAAGTCATAAAAATTAAACACCCTTTTTTGAAGCTATTTTATCAAAAAAAAAAAAAACCGAACTTGAAAGGGTTCTGTTTTTGGTTTTTATGCTGTTTTTAATGAAAATTAATTTAAAATCGCATCTTGTCTTTAAGTGCCGCTATTTTAAATGCTGCAATTTTAAAAGATGATGAAAGGGGCTGTATTTTAGTTTGATTTTCTTAAAAAAATCTCTTTATGCGTTGTTAATTTCAAGTTTTTCAATACCACCCTTAATAAAAGCGGCTAGTTTTGTCTATGACTTGAAGTTCATGAGCTTTAATTTCAATTTAGTGGCCCCAAATAACAACCCTTATTGGAATAGCCTAACCAAAATGCAAGGTCGTCTCATGCCTCAAATTGGCGTTCAATTGGACAAAAGACAGGCCTTGATGTTTGGAGCGTGGTTCATTCAAAATTTACACACGCATTATAGCTATTTCCCTTATTCGTGGGGGGTTACCATGTATTACCAATACATAGGGAAAAATTTGAGATTTTTTTTAGGCATTGTGCCGCGAAGCTATCAAATAGGGCATTACCCTTTAAGCGCTTTTAAAAAACTTTTTTGGTTTATAGACCCCACTTTTAGGGGAGGAGCGTTTCAATTCAAACCAGCTTATGATCCCAATCGTTGGTGGAATGGGTGGTTTGAGGGCGTTGTGGATTGGTATGGGGGGCGTAATTGGAACAACCAGCCCAAAAAGAAAAATTACGATTTTGATCAATTCTTGTATTTTGTTTCTTCAGAATTTCAGTTTCTTAAAGGGTATTTAGGTTTGGGGGGGCAGCTTGTCATTTTTCATAACGCCAGCCATCATAGCATGGGAAATAACTACCCTTATGGCGGAAATTCCTATCTCAAACCAGGCGATATAACCCCGCAATGGCCTAATGGCTACCCCTATTTCAGTCAAAAAAATAACCCACAAGGCGGAGAAATAGGGAAATACTCTAACCCTACCATTTTAGACAGGGTCTATTACCATGCTTATTTAAAAGCGGATTTTAAAAATCTCATGCCTTATATGGACAATATTTTTATGACCTTTGGCACGCAGTCGTCTCAAACCCATTATTGCGTGCGTTATGCTAGCGAGTGCAAAAACGCTCAATTTTATAACAGCTTTGGGGGGGAATTTTACGCCCAAGCGCAATACAAAGGCTTTGGGATTTTTAACAGATACTATTTTTCCAACAAACCTCAAATGCATTTTTATGCTACTTATGGCCAATCCCTTTATACCGGCTTGCCATGGTATAGAGCCCCTAATTTTGACATGATAGGGCTTTACTATGTTTATAAAAATAAATGGATAAGCGTGCGAGCGGATGCGTTTTTTAACTTTTTAGGTGGGGGCGATGGGTATCATTTGTATGGGAAAGGGGGCAAGTGGATCACTACCTATCAGCAATTCTTAACCCTAACCATAGACACACGAGAGTTGATTGATTTTGTCAAATCTAAAACCTCTAAATAACCATATCTAAAAATTATAGATATAATTGAAATAAGCGACCGGTAAGCGGTGCCATAAAGTGGTCGCGCTCAATCCATCAACGATTTCAGTTCTTTTGTTAGGAATGAAAGGGAATTTCAACCCGAAAGTGATTTCATTGTGGAAAAAGCCAAAACGAAAACCCACTTTCACAAGCAATTGGAAAAGCGAATTTTCTTTGCCTAAATTTTGAGCGATAATCCCATGCATAGCCCCTCCTGGCATGTAAGTCGCCCCAGCGATGCCTAAGCCAAACTCTAACCCTAAAAACATCTTTGGCGAATTGAAAGCGTCCCACAAACCACTAAATTCTAAACCATAGGTAGAAATATAGGATTTGTGAGAAGAAAAGGTCTGATCATAAAACAACCCGTAACGAAAACCCACATGCTCTACAGCTTGCGTTTTGGCCACAAATTTCCCCCCTAACACCACACCAAAGCCATTGCCGGTCATGAAATACGATTTATCTACAGACTCGGTGCTAAAAGATGTGTTGATCGCGCTAAGCTGATACCCAACCCCTAAATAAAACGTATTCCTGTCCGCAAATTTAGGTTTTTTTGATTTTTCATCAAGCTCTGCCTCTGCGGCTTGAAGCGATGATAATAACGCCATGCCCATCAATATTTTAACCGTTGTTTTATTCATAACCCAATTCCTTATGTTATCCTGCCCCACACTTGCCCCATACAGACTAAAATCAAATCACACCCTAATAATAACAAAGTTTAAAATAAATATTAGTGATTTTGATTAAGAACGCCTATCTTTTTAGAATAAATAGCCATAAAATAGCCATAATTCTTGTAAGTATGCCCCCATTTTCCTATAAAAATTCCTAAAAAGATATTGTTATAAGACACATTAATAGTTTTTCTTGTATAATGTTTGGGCTAAATTCAATTTATTTTATACGATATTAAGGAGACATATTACCATGTTTCAAATTAGATGGCATGCACGAGCGGGTCAAGGCGCAATCACTGGCGCTAAAGGGTTAGCTGATGTGATTTCAAAAACAGGCAAAGAAGTGCAAGCGTTCGCTTCTTATGGCTCAGCTAAAAGGGGGGCTGCTATGATGGCTTATAACCGCGTTGATGATGAGCCTATTTTAAACCATGAACGCTTCATGCAGCCTGATTATGTGCTGGTGATTGATCCCGGTTTGGTTTTCATTGAAAACATCTTCGCCAATGAAAAAGAAGACACGACTTATATCATCACCAGCTATCTTAACAAAGAAGAATTGTTTGAAAAAAAACCTGAATTAAAAACCCGTAAGGTGTTTTTAGTGGATTGTTTAAAGATCTCTATGGAAACCTTAAAACGCCCCATCCCTAACACGCCCATGCTAGGAGCTTTAATGAAAGTGTCTGGCATGCTTGAAATTGAGGCTTTTAAAGAAGCTTTTAAGAAAGTTTTAGGCAAAAAACTCACGCAAGAAGTCATTGACGCTAACATGCTCGCTATCCAAAGAGCTTATGAAGAAGTTCAATAACATTAAGGAACAAAGATGAAAGATTGGAATGAATTTGAAATGGGAGCGGTGCTCTTCCCTTTTGAAAAAAACGCACAAAGCGAAATGGAAAAACACAACGATGAGCGCCATTACACCGAGCAAAGCTACTTCACCACTTCAGTGGCTCATTGGCGCGTGGCTAAGCCTGTGCATAACAATAATATTTGCATCAATTGCTTTAATTGTTGGGTTTATTGCCCAGACGCTGCCATTCTTTCAAGAGAGGGCAAGTTAAAAGGCGTGGATTATTCTCATTGTAAAGGCTGTGGCGTGTGCGTGGATGTCTGCCCCACCAACCCTAAATCGCTATGGATGTTTGAAGAACAAATTGAGCCCGCTACCGCCCTCACTCAATGGCCGCAAAAACAAGAAAAGAAAAAATCATAAGGAAAAAATATGGCAAAAAGTATTGAATTGCAAGAGATAGAAGTGTGGGATGGCAATACCGCTAGTTCTAACGCTTTAAGACAGGCTCAAATTGATGTCATCGCAGCCTATCCTATCACCCCATCAACGCCCATTGTGCAAAATTATGGCACCTTTAAGGATAATGGCTATATTGATGGCGAATTCGTTTTAGTGGAATCTGAACATGCCGCCATGAGCGCATGCGTGGGAGCTGCGGCAGCTGGAGGGAGAGTCAGCACTGCGACCAGCTCTCAAGGTTTGGCGCTAATGGTAGAGGTTTTATACCAGGCTTCTGGCATGCGTTTGCCTATTGTTTTGAATTTAGTCAATCGTGCTTTAGCAACCCCTTTAAATATCCATGGCGATCACTCTGATATGTATTTAAGTAGGGATTCTGGCTGGGTAAGTTTATGCACATGCAACCCTCAAGAAGCTTACGATTTCACTTTAATGGCGTTTAAAATCGCAGAGCACCAAAAGGTGCGCGTGCCTACCATTGTCAATCAAGATGGTTTTTTATGCTCGCACACCGTGCAGAATGTCCGCCCTTTGAGCGATGCAGTGGCTTATCAATTCGTAGGCGAATACCAAACCAAGCATTCCCTTTTGGATTTTGATAAACCGGTAAGCTATGGCGCACAAGCTGAAGAAGAATGGCATTATGAGCATAAAGCCCAACTCCACCATGCCATCATGAGCGCGTCTTCTGTGATTGAAGAAGTGTTCAATGATTTCGCTAAACTCACAGGCAGACAATACCATTTGACCAAAACTTTCCAGCTAGAAGACGCTGAAATCGCTATCTTTGCGTTAGGCACTACTTATGAATCCGCTATCGTGGCGGCTAAAGAAATGCGTAAAAAAGGCATTAAGGCCGGCGTGGCCACCATCCATTCCTTACGCCCCTTCCCTTATGAAAAATTGGGGCAGGATTTGAAAAACCTTAAAGCTTTAGCGATTTTAGATAAAAGCTCTCCAGCGGGCGCTATGGGGGCGATGTTTAATGAAGTAACGAGCACGGTGTATCAAACCCAAGGGACTAAACACCCGGTGGTGTCTAACTACATTTATGGTTTAGGCGAAAGGGATATGACGATCGCGCATTTATGCGAGATTTTTGAAGAAATCAATGAAGACGCTCTTAAAGGCACGCTCACGCACCCTACCCAACAATTCGTAGGTTTGCACGGCCCTAAAATGAGCTTTTTTTAAAAAGGAAATATCATGGTAAAAGAAGTCAAAACACTCAAAGGTTTTAGCCAAAGCGCTGAGAAATTCCAAGGCTCGCACTTGCTTTGTCCAGGTTGTGGGCATGGCATTATTGTGCGCGAAGTTTTAAACGCTGTAGATGGGCCTATTGTTTTAGGCAATTCTACCGGTTGTTTAGAGGTATGCTCGGCTGTGTATCCGCACACTTCATGGGATGTGCCTTGGATTCATATTGGTTTTGAAAATGGCTCTACGGCGATTTCAGGGGTGGAAGCGATGTATAAGGCTTTAGTGAATAAGGGCCGCTATCAAGGTCAAAAACCAAAATTTGTGGCGTTTGGAGGCGATGGGGCCAGTTATGATATTGGTCTTCAATTCATCAGCGGTTGCATGGAAAGAGGGCATGACATGACTTACATTTGCCTAGATAATGAAAACTACGCCAATACCGGCGGTCAAAGAAGCGGCTCTACGCCATTAGGGGCTAGCACTTCTACCACGCCATCAGGATCGGTGAGCTTTGGTAAAAAAGAAAAGAAAAAAGACATCGTCAATATCATGGCAAGCCATGGGGTCCCTTATGTGGCGCAACTCTCGCCTAACAAATGGAAAGACATGAATAAAAAGATTAAAACCGCTCTAGACACTGAAGGGCCTTGCTTTATCAACGCTCTTAGCCCATGCACGACTGAATGGAAATTTGAATCCAATAAAACCATTGAATTAGCGGATATGGCTGTGGATAGCTTGATGTTCCCCTTGTTTGAAATCTTTAATGGCAGGGAATTGAAAATCACTTACCGCCCGAGAAATATCATTCCTGTAAGGGATTATTTAGCGGCTCAAAAGCGCTTCAAACACCTTTTCAAAAAGGAAAACGAACACATCATTGAAGAATTGCAAAAAGATGTGAATGAGCGTTGGGAATACTTGCAACGCAGAGAAGAAGCTAAAGTATAACCTTTCCATTAAATCAAGGGGCTTTTTTGTGCCTTGTACGATTTTCCCCCTTGATTCTTTAAACCCCTTTAAAGTAACATAAATCCCATTTTGATTGTAAGGATTGTCCGGTGTTAGAACGCTATGCGAATGAAGAAATGAAAGCCCTATGGAATGAGCAAACCAAATTTGAAACCTATTTAGAAGTGGAGAAAGCTGTTGTTAGGGCGTGGAACAAGCTTGGGCAAATCCAAGATAGCGATTGTGAAAAAATCTGCTCAAAAGCGGCATTTAATCTTGAACGCATCAAAGAAATTGAAAAAACCACTAAGCATGATTTAATCGCTTTCACTACTTGCGTGGCTGAAAGCTTGGGTGAAGAATCCCGCTTTTTCCATTATGGGATCACTTCTAGCGATTGCATTGATACGGCTATGGCGTTATTGATGACCAAAAGCTTAAAGCTCATTCAAAAAGGCGTTCAAAACCTTTATGAAACCCTTAAAAACAGGGCTTTAGAGCATAAAGACACGCTAATGGTAGGCAGAAGCCATGGGGTGTTTGGCGAACCCATTACTTTTGGCTTAGTGTTAGCCCTTTTTGCTGATGAAATCAAACGGCATTTAAAAGCCTTAGATTTAACGATGGAATTTATCAGCGTGGGAGCGATCAGTGGGGCTATGGGGAATTTCGCACACGCTCCCTTAGAATTAGAAGAATTAGCGTGCGAATTTTTAGGCTTAAAAACCGCCAATATCAATAATCAAGTCATTCAAAGAGACCGCTACGCTAGGCTTGCATGCGATCTGGCTCTTTTAGCGAGCAGTTGTGAAAAAATCGCTGTCAATATCCGCCATTTGCAACGCAGTGAAGTCTATGAAGTGGAAGAAGCTTTTTCAACAGGGCAAAAAGGAAGCTCTGCGATGCCTCATAAAAGAAACCCCATATTGAGCGAGAATATCACCGGGCTTTGCAGGGTGATTCGCTCTTTTACGACCCCTATGCTAGAAAATGTCGCCTTATGGCATGAAAGGGACATGAGCCATAGCTCTGTGGAGCGTTTTGCATTACCCGATCTGTTTATCACTAGCGATTTTATGCTCAGCCGCTTGAACAACGTGATTAAAAATTTGGTGGTTTATCCTAAAAACATGCTTAAAAATTTAGCTTTGAGTGGGGGGCTAGTCTTTTCGCAACGGGTGTTATTGGAATTGCCTAAAAAAGGTTTGAGCCGAGAAGAGAGCTATTCTATCGTGCAAGAAAATGCGATGAAAATATGGGAGGTTTTGCAACAAGGTGCTTTTAAAAACGCTGATGAAAATTTGTTTTTAAACGCCCTACTCAACGATGAACGCTTGAAAAAATATTTGAGCGAGGACGAAATCAAAGCATGTTTTGATTACAACTATTACACTAAAAACGTGGGAGCGATTTTTAAAAGAGTGTTTGAATAAGGCGCGTTTTTACAAAAACAAAACTATAAAATAAGCGGTAAAAAATTGAAGTTTTAAGGGGTTTTTTGAAACGAGCGTTATACTTAATTTTAGGGCTTTTTTGCACGCTTAATGCAGAGGGTTTTAAAGATGTTTTGATTAAAGGGGATTACACTTTTTTTAATAAAGCGGTAAAAAATTGAAGTTTTAAGGGGTTTTTTGAAACGAGCGTTATACTTAATTTTAGGGCTTTTTTGCACGCTTAATGCAGAGGGTTTTAAAGATGTTTTGATTAAAGGGGATTACACTTTTTTTAATAAAAAGGTGGTTTCGCCCATCAAACGCTATGCGGATCAATCGGCGTTTTATTTGGGGCTTGGGTATCAGTTGGGGAGCATTCAGCACAACTACAGCAACTTGAATTTATCCCAGCAATTCAATAAAAGCCAAATCATTTTCAGCGATAGTTTAAGCCCTGTTTTTAAAAATTCGTATGTGTCTAACGGCCTTGGCGTTCAGGTGGGCTATAAATGGGTGGGTAAGCATGAAGAAACGAAGTGGTTTGGCTTCAGGTGGGGGCTATTTTATGATTTGAGCGCCTCTCTTTATGGCCAAAAAGAATCGCAGTCTGTCATCATTTCCACTTACGGCACTTATATGGATTTATTGCTTAACGCTTATAATGGGGATAAGTTTTTTGCCGGGTTCAATCTGGGGATTGCTTTTGCTGGGGTGTATGATAAATTGAGCGATGCGTTATTGTATCAAGCGCTTCTTTTAGACACTTTTGGCGGGAAAGTGGATCCAAATGGCTTCCAGTTTTTGGTAAATTTAGGGGTTCGTTTAGGGAATAAGCGCAACCAATTTGGCTTTGGGATTAAAATCCCCACTTATTATTTTAACCATTATTATTCCATGAATAACATTAGCAATAATAGTGAAGATATCCTCAAAGTTTTACGATTTTTGGAATACGGGATCAACAGCTTGTTATACCAAGTTGATTTCAGGCGCAATTACTCGGTTTATTTCAACTACACTTATAGTTTTTAAATGCAATTTTTAAGCGATAGTTTTTAAAGCGTTCTTAATTTTGCGATTTCGTCTCTCAAACGCATCGCTTCTTCAAAATCCAAATTTTTCGCGCATTCTCGCATTTTTTTATCCAATTCTTTAATGATTTTTTCCCTTTCACTTTTAGGCATTTTGTCCTTTTTTAAGGCTTTAGCGATTCTAATCTCATCGTCTCTTAATTTCAATTCCTCTTCTAAAGCGCGAGTAACGGTTTTAGGGGTGATGTTATGGATTTTATTGAACTCTTCTTGTTTGGCGCGCCTGTAACTCGTGATCTCAAAGGCTTTTTGCATGCTTTGGGTGATCTTTTTAGCGTATAATAAAACCTTGCCGTTAGCGTTTCTAGCAGCTCGCCCCATGGTTTGAATGAGGCTTGTTTCGCTCCTTAAAAACCCCTCTTTATCCGCATCCATGATCGCTACTAAAGAAACTTCAGGCAAATCCAGCCCCTCTCTTAAAAGATTGATCCCTATTAAAACATCAAATTCCTTAAGCCTTAAAGAGCGGATAATGTGATTTCTTTCAATCGCGTCAATTTCGCTATGCATGTAACGCACTTTCAAGCCCCATTCAGCATAATATTTACACAATTCTTCTGCCATTTTTTTAGTGAGCGTGGTGATGAGCACCCTTTCATCTCTGGCCACCACTGACTTGATTTCATCAAATAAATCCTGGACTTGCTTATCGCTGTCTCGCACTTCAAATTTAGGGTCTAAAAGCCCTGTAGGGCGAATGATTTGCTCAGCGACATTCTTTTTGGAAAGCTCTAATTCTAGCTTATTGGGCGTAGCGGACACAAAAAGGAACTGGCAATTTTTATGGATAAATTCATCAAATTTTAAAGGGCGGTTGTCTAAAGCGCTAGGCAATCTAAAACCATATTCCACTAAAACGCTTTTCCTGCTCATATCCCCTGCATACATCCCCCCAAATTGCGGCAAACTCACATGGCTTTCATCTACAATGACTAAAAACTCCCGCTCAAATATCCCTAAATAATCAAACAAACAAAAAGGCGTTTCGTTAGGGGCTTTACCTGTAAAATGGCGCGCGTAATTTTCAATGCCCTTACACACACCGGTTGCGCTAATCATTTCTAAATCATGCTCAGTGCGTTGTTTGAGGCGGTTGTATTCAAGCATTTTATCCTGCTCTTTAAAAAATTTCAATCTTAAAGCGAGTTCATCTTCAATGCTTTTAATGGCTAAATTCAACCTCTCGCTCCCTACGGCAAACTGACTGGCCGCATAAAGCATGACAGAATCCAAGCGCTTGATTTCATTTCTTTCTAAAGCGTCAAAGACCGCAATCCTTTCTATCTCATCGCCAAAAAATTCAATCCTAATAAATTCAGCGTCATTATAAGCGGGGAAAATATCCACGCATTCCCCCGTCGCTCTAAAGCTCCCCCTATCAAACACCACTTCATTACGGCTATAACCCATTTCCACTAGCTTTAATAAAAAGTTCTTGTAAGCGCGCTTCTCGCCCACTTTGATTTTTTCCATGACTTTCAAATATTCTTCAGGGTTACCCAAACCATAATTAGCCGAAACGCTCGCTATCACGATCACATCATCATAACCTAAAAGCGAGGTGGTCGCGCTCAACCTCAAACGCTCTAAATCATCGTTAATAGAGCTGTCTTTTTCAATAAATAAATCCCTCCTAGGGATATAGCTTTCAGGCTGGTAGTAATCAAAGTGGGAGATAAAATACTCCACCCTATTATGCGGGAAAAACGCCTTAAACTCGCTATAAAGCTGTGCGCACAAGGTCTTATTATGGCTCATGATCAAAGCGGGTTTATTGGTCTGAGCGATGATATTGGCCATCGTATAAGTCTTACCGCTCCCTGTAACCCCCACTAGAGTTTGATAATGGTTGTTATTTTTCAAGCTTTTTGTTAAAGCTTCTATGGCTTGGGGCTGATCTCCTGCTGGTGGATAAGGGCTTTTTAAATCAAATAAAGGCATCTTTAAAACTCGCATTTTTTAGGGGTATTATAGTGGATTTTTAACACGCTTTATTCAATCTCAAAAAATCAATGTTTTGATAATGATCGTGTTTTTCGCTTCGTTAATCTCGCTTGTGGCTGTAGTTTTAGCTTGCGTGATATTGTTTAAAACTTCTTGCTTGTTGGTGCTTATTTCATTGTTAGCGTTCGTTTTAGCTTCGTTAATGTTACTTATCGCTTGCGTTTGTTTTTCGCTTATTTCGTTATTAGCGTTCGTTTTAGCTTGGTTAATGTTACTTATCGCTTGCGTTTGTTTTT
>NZ_CBOO010000006.1:0-97209 GCF_000476015.1 Helicobacter pylori SA37A
CTAGGGAATGTTTGGGAAAATATTTTGATTTTTTAGAGCGCTTAAAAATTGCACGATCTTTTCTTTAGGGATAATCACTAAACTTTCGTGGTTTTCTAAAGTGCTGCTAGCCATTCCCATAAACTCCCCCACTTCGCTAAAATAAGGTCTCCCTCCCCACAACACGCTCCCCTTTTTAAAAGAACTATCAAGCGAAAGAAACTTTTTAGATTTCAAAAGTTCAGCCACAGAAATATCCGTTGTCTGTATAGAAAAAGAATTCCCCTCATTTAACGCTGGGTAGTAGAGATCAGAATTGGGTGCTTTTTGATTGGTATAGGGATTTGAATGAAAAGTTTGAGCGTATTTGGTATAAATCCTTGCATGATAATAGCTCTCTTCTCTTTTATGGCAATAATCGTCTCTAAAATCGGCGGTTTTTAAAAGCGAAAGCCCTTGATCCCTATCCATCGCTTCAAGGTGCAAGCTGGCTATACAAATCAGTTCTTTAGCGCTGCTGTCTTGCATTTTGGCTAAAATCATTTTAGGGTACAAGCCATTAGAATAAAGCGTTTCAGAAGAAGCGATATAACGCCCGTTTTTGAGCAAAGTCGCATAGCCTTCTTTATAAGTCCCATCGCTAAAATACACTTTCAATAACGCAACAGAATAAACCCATGCAGGGAGCGTTGGATCAAGGGGCGGATCGTCTCTGACGATTTGAATGCTATTAGCGTTCATCATGCATGAAAATAAAACGATACAACAACTAACCGCTAATCTTTTATGCCAAAACGCCATTATCCAACTTACCGCTTAAATTTCAAAAGTATCCTACAGTACTATCGGCTAAAATACCATTTGTTTTAATTTGTTGCTATAATAGAGCATTTGAATGACAAAAGCTTATCGCAAAGGTTTATGATGGATCCAATTAAAACTTATGAAATTAAAGAAGAAGAGCTTGCAAAAACCGCTTACGCCACAATCAAAACCAATAAAGGCAATATCGCTCTAGAGCTTTTTTACAAAGACGCGCCCCAAGCGGTCAGTAACTTTGTAACTTTGGCTAAAGAGGGTTTTTATGATGGGCTTAACTTCCATCGTGTGATCGCCGGCTTTGTGGCTCAAGGAGGCTGCCCTTATGGCACAGGCACAGGCGGGCCAGGACACCGCATTAAATGCGAAGTGGCCCATAACCCCAACAAGCACAAAAGAGGCTCTATTTCTATGGCACATGCCGGAAGAGACACAGGGGGGAGTCAGTTTTTCTTGTGTTTTGTGGATTTGCCCCATTTAGATGGCGAGCACACCGTGTTTGGTAAAATCACCAACGCAGAAGGCCTTAATGTATTGGACAAGATCAAGCAGGGCGATATGATAGAGAGCGTTGTGTTTAGCCCTTCTCTATAAGGAATAAGAGATTAAACATGCTCATACTCAGCCGCAAAGTTAATGAAGGGATTGTCATTGATGATAATATCCACATTAAAGTCATTTCCATAGATAGAGGGAGCGTGCGTTTAGGGTTTGAAGCGCCTGAAAGCACCCTTATTTTGCGCGCTGAACTCAAAGAGGCCATTGTGAGCGAAAACCAAAAAGCTTCTGCGTCCGTAGATGAAAGCTTGTTAGAGAACATCAAAAAGGTCATTAAGCCTTGATGCATGTTTTTGAAGTTTATCCTAAAGTCAATATTTTTTTAAAAATCCTTCACAAAGAAGGGGCTTATCATAAGCTTATTTCTCGCATGTGTTTGGTCAAAGACAAGCTCAAAGACATTATCAGCGTCAAAAATGCCTTATCTTTCTCATTAAAAGGGGATTTTGACTGCCCTTTAGAAGAAAACTCGCTCTTTAAAGCCCTCCAAGTTTTAAAAAATTTTTTAAAATCAAAAAATTTCTCTCATTCTGCCATCAAATCCCTAGACACCCTAGCGATTGAAGTGGAAAAAAACATCCCCACTCAAGCCGGATTAGGCGGTGGGAGCGCTGATGCTGGGGGGCTGTTGTATCATTTAAATCAAATATTTGACTGGCGTTTGAGTTTAGAAGAGCTTTATACTATGGGATCTTTAGTGGGCGCGGACACCAATTTTTTCATCTCGCAATACAAAAGCGCTAACGCCACTTCTTATGGCGAAGTCATTGAAAATTTTGAAGAAGAGCCTTTAGAAAATCGCCTAGAAATCTATGCACCAAATCATGTTTTTTGCAGCACCAAAGCCGTTTATCAAGCTTATAAACCTGAAACTTGCTTTCCTCAAGCTAAAGAGTGGCTTAAAAAGCCGAGTTTAGAATGCCTAAAAACTTATGATAGAAACGGATTAAACGATCTTTTAAAACCGGCTTTACTCACTAACCAAGCTTTAAGAGGTATAGAAAGCGAACTAGGCAAGGAGTGGTTTTTTAGCGGGAGCGGGAGCGCGTTTTTTAGGCTAAAGCCTGCGCAAAAAGGGGGCGAATGAAACTCATTGCCAGCAATAAAAAAGCCTATTTTGATTATGAAATTTTGGAGACTTTAGAAGCAGGATTAGCGCTTTTAGGCTCTGAAGTGAAGGCTTTGAGACAAACTAGGGTGAATTTAAAAGATAATTTTGTTAAAATAATCAAAGGAGAAGCTTTTTTATTTGGTGTTCATATATCCTATTTAGATACAATCCATGCGTATTACAAGCCCAATGAAAGGCGAGAGCGTAAGTTGCTTTTACATAAAAAGCAATTATTGAAATGGCAGATTGAAGCGTCTAAAGAACGCTTGAGTATCGTAGGATTGAAATTGTATTTTAACCAAAAAAATAGAGCTAAAATCCAAATTGCTTTAGTGAAAGGAAAAAGATTGCACGACAAAAGACAAAGTCTTAAAGAAAAAGCGCTCAATAAAGAAATTCTTGCTGATTTAAAACACCACTTTAAAGGATAATAATGAAAGAAATGGTAGATTATGGGATTATAGGGTTTTTGATCTTCCTATCAGTCATCGTTATAGCGATCGCAATAGAAAGGTTGTGGTTTTTTGCCACTCTTCGTGTAGATGACTACACAGACAGGCGTAAATTAGAGCTAGCCCTACACAAACGACTGACTTTAGTGGCCACGATTGGCTCAAACGCCCCTTATATCGGTCTTTTAGGGACGGTTATGGGGATCATGCTCACTTTTATGGATTTAGGCTCAGCTTCTGGCATTGACACTAAGGCGATCATGACTAATTTAGCCCTTGCTTTAAAAGCGACCGGCATGGGGTTATTGGTAGCGATCCCTGCGATTGTGATTTATAACTTGTTAGTGAGAAAAAGCGAGATTTTAGTTACCAAATGGGATATTTTCCACCATCCGGTTGATACACAATCCCATGAGGTTTATAACAAAGCCTAAGGATTGAGCGGTGAAAAAAGTAGAATCCATGAATGTGGTGCCTTTCATTGACATCATGCTTGTGTTGTTAGTGATCGTGCTTACAACGGCGTCTTTTGTGCAAACTTCAAAGCTTCCTATTAGCATTCCTCAAGTGGATAAAGACAGCACTGATTCTAAAGATGTGTTGGACAAAAAACAAGTTACAATCGCTATTTCTAATAAGGGTTCTTTTTATTTTGACGATAAAGAAATCAGCTTTGAAAATTTAAAACACAAGGTTTCCACTTTGGCTAAAGACACCCCTATTGTCTTGCAAGGCGATAAGAAAAGCAATTTGGATAACTTTATCAAAGTGGTGGATTTATTGCAAACTAACAATCTGAAGCAACTTTACATTCTTGTTGAAGATAAAAAGAATCAAAAAAATTAGTTTTAGTCAATTTTTAGCATTCTTTAGCTAAAATCTGTGTTTATGTTTAATTTTTATCAAGGGAGTTTTAAATGAAACGCACTTACCAACCACACAACACACCAAGAAAGCGAACCCATGGCTTTCTTGTGAGAATGAAAACCAAAAACGGGTGCAAGGTGATTAATGCCAGACGAGCTAAGGGCAGAAAAAAGCTTTCCGTCTAAACCCTATGACTCTTTAAAAAACAAGAGTGAGTTTGATAGGGTTTATCAAAAGGGTTTCAAAAAACATAACCCTTTTTTTTCGCTCTTTGTTTTGGATTTGTCAAAAGAGCCGCCAAAAGAAAAAGCGGGCTTTAAAGATCCGCTCTTTTGTAGGCTTAAAGACAAAAAAACGCTTTATTTATTAGGCTTGAGCGTGTCCAAAAAAGTCGGCAACGCCGTGAAACGAAACCTTATCAAACGCCGTTTGCGTTCGCTTACATCAAAGCATGCCGCTCTTTGTCAAGGGCTTGCTTTGGTGTTTGTGCCTAGAAGCGATTGTTACCATTTGGATTTTTGGGCTTTAGAAAAACATTTTTTAGAAATGCTAACTTCCATTAAAAACTATATGAACAAAGCCTTAAAAGACTTGAAAAAAGGAATAACTCATACCTATGCGAAACAATAAAACGCCTTTTTTGAGCGCGATTTTTACGGCATCAATTAGGGGTTACCAACGCTTTTTTTCGGCTTTCACCCCTTCAAGCTGCCGGTTTTACCCCACTTGCTCTAACTACGCTCTATGGTTGCTTTATTTTGAAAACCCTTTGAGCGCTATGGGTAAAATCGCTATAAGGATACTCTCATGCAACCCTTTTTGCTCTGGGGGCATTGCTTACCCTATCACTCGCTTGAAACGCCCTAGTTTGCTCCAATCTCATAAAGATTCTAATCGCAATTTTAAAACCATCACTTTTTGGCTCGTTCCCACAAAAAGCCACGCAACTTACTACATCATTAAGGTTTAATCACAATGGATAGAAACAACAATAATAATCTCCGCTTGATTTTAGCGATCGCTCTGTCTTTCTTGTTTATCGCTCTTTATAGCTATTTTTTCCAAAAACCAAACAAAACAACAACCCAAACCACAAAGCAAGAAACAACCAACAACCACACAACAACAAGTCCTAACGCGCCCAACGCTTTTAGCGCTACTCAAACAACCCCACAAGAGAATTTGTTAAGCACGATTTCTTTTGAGCATGCCAGGATTGAAATTGATTCTTTAGGGCGCATCAAACAGGTTTATCTCAAGGATAAAAAATACCTAACCCCCAAACAAAAGGGCTTTTTAGAGCATGTGGGCCATCTTTTTAGCTCCAAAGAAAACGCGCAACCCCCCCTAAAAGAGCTCCCCCTTTTAGCGGCCGATAAACTCAAGCCTTTAGAAGTGCGTTTTTTAGACCCCACGCTCAATAACAAAGCGTTCAACACCCCTTATAGCGCTTCAAAAACCACTCTTGGGCCTAACGAACAGCTTGTTTTAACCCAAGATTTAGGCGCTCTTACCATCATTAAAACCCTGACTTTCTATGATGATTTGCATTATGATTTAAAAATCGCCTTCAAATCGCCCAATAACCTTATCCCTAGCTATGTGATCACCAATGGTTACAGGCCGGTGGCTGATTTGGACAGCTACACCTTTTCAGGCGTGCTTTTAGAAAATAACGACAAAAAAATTGAAAAAATTGAAGATAAAGACGCTAAAGAGATCAAACGCTTTTCTAACACCCTCTTTTTATCCAGCGTGGATAGGTATTTCACCACCTTGCTTTTCACTAAAGATCCTCAAGGTTTTGAAGCCTTAATCGATTCAGAAATCGGCACTAAAAACCCCTTAGGGTTCATTTCCCTTAAAAATGAAGCGAATTTGCATGGCTATATTGGCCCTAAAGATTACCGCTCTTTGAAAGCGATTTCACCCATGCTTACGGATGTGATAGAGTATGGTTTAATCACTTTCTTTGCGAAAGGCGTGTTTGTTTTACTGGATTATTTGTATCAATTTGTGGGCAATTGGGGTTGGGCTATCATTCTTTTAACGATTATCGTGCGCATCATCCTTTATCCTTTAAGCTATAAGGGCATGGTGAGCATGCAAAAGCTCAAAGAATTAGCCCCTAAAATGAAAGAGCTCCAAGAAAAATACAAGGGCGAACCCCAAAAGTTACAAGCCCACATGATGCAGCTTTACAAAAAACATGGGGCTAACCCGCTAGGGGGTTGTCTGCCCTTAATCTTACAAATCCCGGTGTTTTTTGCCATTTATAGGGTGCTTTATAACGCTGTGGAATTGAAAAGCTCAGAGTGGATTCTATGGATTCATGATTTATCTATCATGGATCCGTATTTTATTTTACCGCTTCTTATGGGAGCGTCTATGTATTGGCACCAAAGCGTTACGCCAAACACCATGACCGATCCCATGCAAGCGAAGATTTTTAAACTCCTACCCCTATTATTCACAATCTTTTTAATCACTTTCCCTGCAGGGTTAGTCTTGTATTGGACCACGAACAACATCCTTTCGGTGTTGCAACAACTCATCATTAATAAAGTCTTAGAGAATAAAAAACGAGCGCACGCGCAAAACAAAAAGGAACATTGATGCAAAATCCTATTGAAATCAAAGCCAAAACCTTAGAAGAAGCCCTTATTCAGGCTTCTATCGCCTTGAATTGCCCCATTATTAATTTGCAATATGAAGTCATTCAAACGCCCTCTAAAGGGTTTTTAAGCATTGGTAAAAAAGAAGCCATTATTTTAGTGGGCGTTAAAGAAAGCGTTAAAGAGGTTAAAGAAGAGAGCGTTAAAGAAACCAACACGAAAGAAATCCATCAAAACGCAGAAGAAAAAAAACAAAACTTAGAAACAGAAACACCGCAAGAAGAAAAAATCACCCCTAAACCCCCTAAAAAAAACCTTAAAGAAGAATCTCATGGCGAAGACAAACTCCATGAAATTAAGCAAGAATTGAAAGACTTATTCTCTCATTTGCCTTATAAAATCAATAAGGTGGAGGTGAGTCTTTATGAACCGGGGGTGTTATTGATTGATATTGATGGCGAAGATTCCGCTCTTTTAATTGGCGAAAAAGGTTATCGCTACAAAGCCCTTTCTTACTTGCTCTTTAACTGGATCCACCCTACTTATGGCTATAGTATCCGCTTAGAAATCTCCACCTTTTTACAAAACCAAGAAAAGGTTATGGAAGCGCAACTCCAAAGCGTGATCATGACCGTGCATGAAGTGGGTAAGGGGCAGATGAAAGCCCCTGATGGCGTTTTAACCTATATCGCTTTAAAGAAATTACGAAAAGCGTTCCCTAACAAATACGTCTCTATCAAAACCAATTTAAACGATGAAAAATACATCGTCATCAACGACTTTAACAATGAATAACACCATCGCCGCTATCGCCACCCCTTTAGGCAAGGGAGCGATTAGCATCATTAAAATCAGCGGCCATAACGCTCTAAACATCCTCAAACAACTCACCCAAAAACAAGACTTCACCCCCAGATACGCTTACGTGCGCGATATTTTTTCTGATGGTGTTTTATTAGACAAAGCGTTAGTCATTTATTTCAAAGCCCCTTATAGTTTCACTGGTGAAGACGTGTGCGAAATCCAATGCCATGGAAGCCCCCTTTTAGCACAAAATATCTTACAAGCTTGTTTGAATTTAGGATCTAGGCTCGCTAAAGCGGGGGAATTTAGCAAAAAAGCCTTTTTAAACCATAAAATGGATTTGAGCGAGATTGAAGCGAGCGTTCAACTCATCCTTTGTGAAGATGAAAGCGTTTTAAACGCTCTAGCCAGGCAGCTTAAGGGCGAGTTGAAAATTTTTATTGAAGAGGCTAGGAATAGTCTTTTAAAGCTTTTAGCCAGCTCAGAAGTTTTGATTGATTATAGCGAAGAAGACATTCCTAGCGATTTTTTAAAGGAAGTGTCTCTTAATTTAGAAAAACAAATCGCCTCTTTTAAAGACTTATTGGATTTTTCTAACGCGCAAAAACAAAGGAATAAGGGGCATGCCTTAAGCATTGTTGGCAAACCCAATGCTGGCAAAAGTTCTTTATTAAACGCCATGCTTTTAGAAGAAAGGGCTTTAGTGAGCGATATTAAAGGCACGACAAGAGACACTATAGAAGAAGTCATTGAATTACAAGGGCATAAGGTGCGCTTGATTGACACCGCTGGCATTAGAGAGAGCGCGGATAAAATAGAGCGTTTAGGGATTGAAAAAAGCCTTAAAAGTTTAGAAAATTGCGACATTATTTTGGGCGTGTTCGATCTTTCTAAACCCCTAGAAAAAGAAGATTTTACTATCATTGATGCCCTTAATCGCGCTAAAAAGCCTTGCATTGTTGTTTTGAATAAAAACGATTTAGCGCCCAAGCTAGAGCTTGAAATTTTAAAATCCCATCTTCAAATCCCCTACTTTTTGCTAAAGACCAACACCCTAAATTCCAAAGCCTGCCTGAAAGACTTGAGCCAACAAATCAGCGCCTTTTTCCCCAAATTAGACACTCAAAACAAGCTCTTGCTCACTTCCCTAGCCCAAAAAAACGCCCTAGAAAACGCCATTATTGAATTGCAAAACGCTAAAAACCATTTAGAAACTTTAGAGCTTTTTTCTTACCACATTTTAAGCGCGATAGAAAATTTGAACTTGCTCACCCGCCCTTATGAAACCAGCCAAATGCTTGATAGCATGTTCAGCGAGTTTTGTTTGGGGAAATGAAACGCTTTAAAAAGGGATTAAAAAAACCTCTCTTTAGCGCTACTTTTTAAGACTTTTTTACCCATTAGCGCGATTTAATACCTGTATTTACAAAAAAACCATGCTGCAATTTTTCAAAAAGGGGTAAAATAGGTCAGTTTAAAATATATACACACTATCAACTACTTTTGAGTAAAAATGTTAAAAAAGACAATAAGGAGATTTCATGTTAAAACTCGCCAGCAAAACGATTTGTTTGTCCCTAATCGGATCATTCACCGCTGTAGAAGCCTTTCAAAAACACCAAAAAGACGGCTTTTTTGTAGAAGCCGGCTTTGAAACCGGGCTATTACAAGGCACACAAACTCAAGAACAAACCATCGCCACCACTCAAGAAAAACCCAAACCCAAACCCAAACCCAAACCAAAACCCAAACCCATTACCCCTCAAAGCACCTATGGGAAATACTACATCTCCCAAAGCACCGTTTTAAAGAATGCGACTGAGTTGTTTGCAGAGGACAATATCACCAACTTAACCTTTTATTCTTTAAACCCTGTGTATGTAACCGCTTATAACCAAGAAAGTGCTGAAATAGCAGGCTATGGCAATAACAGCGTGGTCGTGATACAAAACTTCCTACCTTATAATTTAAACAATATTGAGCTGAGTTTTACAGACGCTCAAGGCAATGTAGTCAGTTTGGGCGTGATAGAGACTATCCCTAAACAATCTCAAATCATTCTGCCCGCAAGCTTGTTTAACGATCCGCAACTTAACGCTGATGACTTCCAGCAACTCCAAACCACCACCACAAAATTTTCTGATGCCAGCACGCAGAATCTGTTTAACAAGCTCAGTAAGGTTACGACCAATCTTCAAATGACTTATATCAATTACAACCAATTTTCTAGCGGTAACGGCACTGGTTCTAAACCCCCATGCCCTCCATACGAAAATCAAGAAAATTGTACGGCTAAAGTGCCGCCTTTCACCTCTCAAGACGCTAAGAATTTGACCAATTTAATGCTGAACATGATGGCGGTGTTTGATTCTAAATCTTGGGAAGATGCCGTTAAAAACGCTCCTTTCCAATTCAGCGACAACAACCTGTCAAAGCCATGTTATTCTAATTATTCTACATGCGTGAATCCTTACAACGATGGGCTTGTTGATCCTAAATTGATCGCTAAAAACGCTGGAGATGAATACAATATAGAAAACGGGCAAACAGGATCAGTGATATTAACGCCGCAAGATGTCATCTATAGCTATAGAGTTACGAATAATCTTTATGTGAATCTCTTGCCCCCAAGAGGAGGGGATTTAGGGCTAGGGTCTCAATATGGCGGCCCCAATGGCCCAGGCGATGATGGCACCAATTTTGGCGCTTTAGGGATATTGTCTCCTTTCTTAGACCCTGAAATACTCTTTGGCAAAGAATTGAATAAAGTCGCCATCATGCAATTAAGAGACATTATCCATGAATATGGGCACACTTTAGGCTATACGCATAATGGGAACATGACTTATCAAAGAGTGCGCATGTGTGAAGAAAACAATGGGCCAGAAGAGCGCTGTCAGGGCGGGAGGATAGAGCAAGTGGATGGGAAAGAAGTGCAAGTGTTTGACAACGGGCATGAAGTGCGAGACACCGATGGCTCTACCTATGACGTGTGTTCTCGTTTTAAAGATAAGCCCTATACAGCGGGCAGCTATCCTAATTCCATTTATACCGATTGCTCTCAAGTCCCCGCCGGGCTTATAGGCGTTACCAGCGCTGTTTGGCAACAACTCATTGATCAAAACGCCCTACCGGTGGATTTTACTAATTTGAGCAGCCAAACCAACTATTTAAACGCTAGTTTGAACACGCAAGATTTTGCGACCACTATGCTTAGCGCGATCAGTCAAAGCCTTTCATCTACTAAATCTAGCGCCACTACCTATCGCGCTTCAAAAACCTCACGGCCCTTTGGAGCCCCCCTATTAGGCGTTAACCTTAAAATGGGCTATCAAAAATATTTTAATGATTACCTAGGGTTGTCTTCTTATGGCATCATCAAATACAACTACGCTCAAGCCAATAACGAAAAAATCCAACAATTAAGCTATGGTGTGGGAATGGATGTGCTGTTTGATTTTATCACCAATTACACTAACGAAAAGAACCCTAAAAACAATCTAACCAAGAAAGTTTTCACTTCCTCTCTTGGGGTGTTTGGGGGGTTAAGGGGCTTATACAACAGCTATTATTTGTTGAACCAATACAAAGGGAGCGGTAATTTAAATGTGACCGGTGGGTTGAATTACCGCTACAAGCATTCTAAATATTCTATAGGCATTAGCGTTCCTTTAGTCCAGTTGAAATCTAGAGTCGTTTCTAGCGATGGCACAACCACCAATTCTATCACCCTGAATGAAGGGGGCAGTCATTTTAAAGTGTTTTTCAACTATGGGTGGATTTTTTAGGGGTTAAAAATTGGCTTTAACTCTCTATTGACTCTAAAACGCTCTTTTTAGGCTCTCTTGTAGGCGTTTTTAGTTCTGTTTTGCGCGTGAGCGTTATAGATCGCTCTTTTTGTTCTCGCATCGCTTGCGTGATTTCTTTAAGCTTACTGAAGCTTTTTTCTGTCTCATTGTTTGTCTCATGTTTTTGTTCTCCTTTCGCATTCAAACGCCCCTTTTTAGGCGTTTGTTTGGTTTAAAATTGCGTTAGTTTTTAAAAAAGTTTGTTAAGTTTGTGGGGCAAAAAGATAGACCCTAGCTTAGGGGTTTGAAAGCCCAAAGTCATTTGGTTTTTTCAAACAATCTCGCTTGTATAGGCTCGTGAAGCACCCAAACGCTAAAGCGATTGGGCTTCCTAGGCTGATGTTGGGGGAAAGTTTGGTTCTCACTCTGTGCCCCTAATCATAGGGATTTTACAGAGTTTGATCTCCAACGCATTCCCTACAGGTCTCACACATCATATCTATAAAGGCGTAACTTTGTGCACTTCCTACGCTAGATACAAATGTATGGGGGTATTATACTACAAAGATGTTTGGGATTTCTGCTTGGGTGGTTTTAAAAAGATTTTGGTTTTTGTTAATTTTAGTTTTTAGCAGGTGTGGTTTTAAATGAGTTTGTGGAATAAAGAGTGTTGAATGATATTTAGTTTATTTGGCGAGAACAAAAGCCATGAATTTTTAGAGGGTTATTTTAAGGGGGGCAAAACGCCACGCTAAACAAAATAATGACACTACAAAACTGAATGAATAAGCATAAAGCAAGATTAATATCCTGCTTATAGCCCCGTATTGCCCTGCCCTTCTTTATTGGCATAATCTTTCAATTCTTTATAAAGCAAAGATTGCAAGCGCGTGATAGCAAAATTCTTATTCTTTTCATCCACTTCAAGGCTTCTATTCAATACGGGCGTGCCTTGACAATCGCTCGCGCTAACAACCACTCTAATGCGTGTGGTGCCATTAGCACTGTCTGTGAAAACTTCATTTTTGATTTGATAGAGTTTTTCTTCATCGCTAGGGGTTAGCACTCTAGCATAAGCGCTTATGAGAGCGTTTTTAATCTCTGTATCGCTGTTGTTATCAAAAGTGATTTGCACTTTAGGTTTGAAAGCGTTTTGATAATAGATTTTTTCATAATTTTCTAACGAACTCACCGGGACAGAATACGCCTTTAAAATCCTTTCCATAGGCATCGCTTTAGCCAATAAATCCCCCATGCTTTTGGATTGCTGTAAAAAAACCCCTTTGCAAACCTTAGGCATTAAGGTGGAAAACTGCCCATAAAGAGCGTTATACTTATCCCTTAAACCCTGCAAAAACAAGTTTTGATTAATCCTTACTCTGGTGTAGTAGATCCCTTTTTGCGCTTCTTGATTGACAATTTCTACATTATTCAATTCCAAGTCATCGGTTTTTAAGTTAATCGTTTGCGAATCACTGGATTTTAACTTATTATCCACACGACTTTTTTGAATGTGGATTTGGGAATTAACCACCACGCTAATAGACGCCACTAAATCCGCTAACGCTTTTTGTTTAGAAGCCTCTTTAGAAGTGGCTGAACCACTCCCATAAAGATAGCCTTTTTGGGTGTTTGTTTTGTTATAGGCCTTGCTATACCACTTAGGCTCTGCGCTTAAATTGGCACCCATAAAAGCCATAAGGCATGCAAGAATAATCTTTTTCATTATTAATCCTTACTCATTCATTAAAGCGACATGCTTCTTAGTGATTCTTAGAAGCACATAAACTTTATCCGCATCAATAAAAGTGGCCTTTAGCTCACTAGCCTTAATCTCTATTTTATCCCCCTTGAAAGCTTCCATCACTTTCTCTAAGGCGTTTTGTCTGGCTGAGGACAAGCTATAATCTATATCTGAAAGCAATATATCGCTCATCCCACACACTAAAATTTTTTCGTCTTTGGTTTGGGTCTTTTCAATCTGCACTTCTTTTGAGCAATCCCTAGCCCACTTAGGCAAGGACTTCCCCCACGCCACTCCCAACACCAAAACAAGCGCAATAGCAAGGCGTTTCATTAAAACCCTACTTTTTAACCATGCCCAACTCTTCGCGCACTTTATCCACAATTTGCTTATCCAAGCCCACTAAAACAAAAACCCTATCTTTACCGACATAGCGGGCAAGCATTTTAGAAGCGATCAATTCCTTATCCACTAATTGAGAAATTTTTTCAGTATCAGTGCCGCTGATGGACCTTTTACCAGAAGCGTCTACCGTTCTAGTTTTTTCATTTTCCAAATCTTTTTGTAAAGTGGATTTTAGATTCGCCGCTAAATTAGCCCTAGCTTTCGCTGTAGCCTGATTCGTAGAATAATCCACATCATTATTGGTGATCAAATCCTCAGCCCTTCCTAAAAAGACCCCTGAATATTTTTCATACTTCGCCACTTTTTCTAAATCCCCTACTACCCAATCAGGAGCGCCTTTAGTCGCTTCTTTGTATGCCTTATTGCTTTTGCTGATACCTGATTTTGGGGCATGGCTACAACCTACGATCACCATCGTTGCTATCACACTCATCCCTAAAATTTTTTTAACTTGATTTTTCATCGCTCATCCTTTCAAATATAAATTTAAAACATACGCTTATTGCTAGCATTTTTCACAATAGGCTTAACATCGCTCCATACCTCTTCACCCGTTTTCCTATTGGTAAGGCTTAGGGTGAAGTCGTAGTCTAAGCGCTGCCTAGAACTACTAATAGAGGCTGCGATACTGGATACTTTACCACTTAAAGATAAATCAGCGGCTTTTAAAGTGCCTTTTTCTACAGTGGTGTCTTGATTATACTCTTCGCTCTCTCGTTCTTTTTCGCGCTGTTTCACCATTCGGCTATCCGCTGCAATGCCACTTCCTCCACTCGCTCTTGTGATATTGAACCTCCCATTAGATCGCAACCGCAACTGCCGCGCGATTTCAGTCGTCAAAAGATTCATATCCAAATTGGGCTGCGTGGTGTCGTTAATCACATCTGAAACTTCAATCAAATGCTTGCCCTTGAGTTGCTCAAAATTAGGGTCGCTAAACATGGAATCTAACATCGCGTTAGCAGTTAGCAATAAATCCGTGCTATTAATACTTGCAGTCGTATTTTTAGTGGCATCATTCACATTTTGATAAGTTGCCATTTCGCTTGAGCAACCCACCCACAATAAAGCACTCAAAATCACCGAGCTTATAATTTTTAATTTTGTTTTCAATACCATAGTGATAGAAACTCCCTATTCAAAATTTAAAACAGATACTTCCGTTCCTGATTTTAAACTTCTAATCTAAACACACAGTGTTTTTGCGGATTTTAGCATTTTATGCATCTTTTTTTTCACATTTTACAAGTTTTAGCCCTACAAATTTCACACTGCAAGCACTAATACCACAAATTCGCTCATTTTTAACTTAATTAAAGAAACTTTTTTAACAAACATGCTGATTTAAAAACGATAAAAACGATTTTTTGAGATAAAGAAATAACATAAAAGCTATTTGAAGTTAGCCCCTTTATAGAAAAAAAGGCTAAAAAAGATTTCTATGAGTTCTTATTTTAATAACAAGACTCTTTAAGCGTCTTTTATAATAACGCTTTTAGAGCGTCTTCAATCGGTTTTTGAGAGCTAGGTTCTACAAGCCTTTCACCCACTTCTTTGGCGTTTTTGTAAAAAATCAAAGTAGGGATCTTACGAATGCCTAAACTCTCTTTTAAATCCTGGCTTTCATCAAAAGAAACCTTAAAAAATTCCACCTTGCCTTTGTAAGTTTTGGCTAAATTTTCCATAATCGGCTCAATCTTCCTGCAATCCGGACACCAGCTCGCCCCCACATTGACCACTACCGCTTGATGAGCGGTTTTTTCTGCGTAATTCTTCCCGTTAATCACTTCTAACATGATAATCCTTAATTTTTATTTCCCCCAACCGCCGAAGTATAGCATATTTCAAGCGCTAATCCCCTTTAGTATTAGCCCTATTAGCCATAAACGCATGCAATTCGTTGTATTCTTGGCGGTTTAAAAACCGCATTTTCCCTACCGGCAAGGCATTCAAATTCACAAAACCATAACGAACGCGCCTTAAATCCAACACCCCAGCGTTAAAAAACGCAAAAAAACGCCTTAATTCTCTGTTTTTCCCCTCATTGATGATGACTCTCAGTTTAGAATATTTGGCATGGTTTTTGATGATTTCATAACCAATAAAGGGGGCAAATTCCATGCTTTTAATGGGGGTTTTTTGGTGCGCTCCCTTAGTGGCGTTTTCTAATTTCAAGCCCTCTTGCATGGCGTTTTCCATCTCTCTTGTAACAAAACCTTGAATTTTAATGAGATATTCTTTTTCTAAATTCGCATGCATTAAAGCGCTCACCACCTCCTTACTATCGCTTAATAATAGCACCCCCTCGCTCGCAAAATCCAAACGCCCCACCGGTGCGAAATGGGCGTATTTTTTCTCCAAGCTTTCATAAATCACGCGCCGTTTTAAGGGATCGTTTTTACTCACTAATTCGCCCTTTGGCTTGTGATAGACCAGCACGCTGAATTTTTTGTTTTTAAGGGTTTAATGAGTCGTTTGTCTAAAAACACCTTGTCGTTTTCTTTAACCACGCTAGCGAGTTTGGCATGCTCATGGTTGATTTTCACCCGCCCTTCTAAAACCAATTTTTCAGCCTCTCTTCTTGAATGCTTGGTGTAGTGGGCTAAAAACTGGTTGATCCTCAAGCTAAATCCCTCCACTCTAATTCTTTAAAATCATCCTTAATCTTTTCATTTACCATTAGATCGCTTTGGATTTTGAATTGCTTATCCTTATCTTTGATGATCAAATACAAGGGGCGTTTGCCCTGGTGTTTTAAAGCGCTCTCTTTGATTTGTCTTAAAAACTCTTTTTTCACATCGTTTTCTAACACGATCGCCAAAGAGCAAGAGCTAGAAGCGAGCATTTCAATGGGGGGGATTTCGCGCACATCTTCTTTTTGCTTGTCAGGGTCTTTATAGCGGGCTTTAGGGATTTTAACCTCTCTAGCACTCTCTAAATCCAAGATTTCAAAAAGCCTCAATCGCGCCACTTCTTCTTGCTCTTCAATCTTGCATTTAAACACTAAAGGCTTATTAATACCCAACTCTTCTAAAGCGTTCAATTGCTTTTCAAACAGCATGAGTTCAAACTTGCCGTATCGATCCAAAATGTCCGCTGTGCCATAAGGCTTACCGCTTCGTTTGCCAATTTTCTTTTTAACTTCCATGATTTTACCCAGCAAATAAGCCTGCGAGCCGATTTCTAACTCTTCAATATCAATGCTTTTGACTAAATTTTTAAAGCCCTTAATCTCTTCTTTAAACTCGTCTAAAGGGTTGCCTGAAACATGGATTCCTAAAGTTTCATACTCGCATTCTAAAAGCGTTTTAGCGTCATGCTCGCCCAAATCAACCATGTCCAAAATAACCTGCTCTTTAATTCCGCCTTCCATGGCTCCAAAAAGAGAATTACCCCCTTGCATCATTTCATTAGCCTTGTCTTTAGCGCGCCCCGCATCGCAGATCAAATCCAAGTTAGCGAGCATGGTTTTTCTAGTGTAGCCTAAATTATCCAAGCTCCCTGATTTCACTAATGGCTCTAAAGATTTTTTAGTGAGTTTAGAAAAATCCACCCGTGAAATAAAATCTTCCAAACTCTTATAATCCCCTTTAGCCCTTTCTTCAATGATGTTTTTAATCGGCTCACCCCCAACCCCTTTAATCGCCCCTAAACCGAACACGATTTTCTTTTCCAATTCGCCCTTTTGATTTTTAAACTCCGCCACGCTGAAATCTTGCATAGAAGAATTGATGTGCGGAGGCATCACTTCAATTTCTAAAGCTCTGACCTCATCAATATAGCGTGCCACGGATTCAATCTTATTGGATTCGCTAGTAAGCATCGCTGCCATGAACTCATGCTTGTAATAAGTCTTTAAATACGCCGTTTGGAAAGTGATCATCGCATAAGCGGCTGAATGCGATTTGTTGAAACCATAGCCGGCAAATTTAACGATCAAATCCCACAAATTAGCCGCCTTTTGGCCATCATGCCCTAAATTTTTAGCGCCTTCTACAAACTTAGCCTTATTATCTGCCATGATTTGAGCGTCTTTTTTCCCCATAGCGCGGCGGATGAGATCCGCTTCACCCAAACTAAAACCGCCGATAGTTTGCACGATTTGCATCACCTGCTCTTGATAGACGATCGTGCCGTAAGTGGGCTTTAAAATCGGCTCTAATTCTTTAAACGCATAAGCGATAGGCTCAACGCCATGCTTTCTATTCACAAAATCATCTACCATGCCTGATTCCATAGGCCCTGGTCTCCCTAGCGCGATAATGGCGATAATGTCTTCAAAGCTTGAAGGCCTTAAGCGCTTGTTAAGCCCTTGAAACATTCCGGATTCAATTTGGAAGATCCCCACCGTATCCCCGCTTTGGATCGTTTTATACACTTTTGGATCGTCCATATCCAACGATAAAAAATCCACATCAATGTTATGTTGTGTTTTAATGATTTTAAGCGCATCATCAATCACGGTCAAGGTTTTAAGCCCCAAGAAGTCAAACTTGATCAAATCCACCGGCTCTAAATACTTCATGGAATACTGCGTAACGATACCGCCGGTTTTTTCAGAGGCAAACAAAGGGGTTTTGTGCCACAACTCTTTTTGGCTATCCACCACTAAGGCTGCGGCATGCACGCCTGCATTGCGATTCAAATTCTCTAAATTGAGCGAATACTCCCACACTTGTTTGGCTAATTCATTACTCTCTACTAATTCCTTGATTTTAGGCTCTAATTCCCACGCTCCCTCTATGAACTCACCATTTTTTTCATAGCCCTTAAGCGTGATGCCTAAGCGGTTGGGTATGAGTTTGGCAAAATCATCAGCCTCCTTATAGGGCATGTCCAAAACCCTTGCGACATCTCTGATCACGCCTTTAGCCAACATTTTATTAAAGGTGATGACTTGAGCCACATTGTATTTGCCGTATTTTTCAATCATGTATTCTATGATTTCCTTACGCCGGCGCTGGCAAAAATCCGTATCAATATCAGGCATGCTGACTCTTTCAGGGTTTAAAAACCTCTCAAAGAGCAAATCGTATTTCAAAGGGTCAATATCGGTGATTTTTAAGGCAAAAGCCACCAAACTCCCGGCCGCACTCCCCCTACCAGGCCCTACAGGAATACCCATTTCTTTAGCGTAACGGATAAAATCCCACACAATCAGCATATACCCTGGGAATTTCATGTTCGTGATGACTTCAATTTCTTTTTCTAAGCGTTCTTGGTATTGATCATGCTTTTCTTCTGGCACTAAGATTAAGCGTTCTTTCAAGCCTTCTCTGGCCTTATGGGCGAAATAAGAAGCGTCATCTTCAAAATTCAGCCCCTCATTTTGAGCGTAAGCTTTAGTGAATTTGAAGCTTGGGGGGGTTGGGGGGTTCTTTTTATCGTCTTTTAAATCAATCTCTAAAACGCATTTATCAGCGATTTCTTGGGTGTTTTCTAAAGCTTCTGGAATATCTGCAAAGAGCTTTGCCATTTCTTCGGGGGATTTAATGTAAAACTCATGCACGGAGTGTTTCAAGCGCCCCTTATCGTTTAGGGTTTTACCCATCGCTACGCACATCGCTATTTCTTGAGCCTTGGCGTCATTAGGCATGGTGTAGTGGGTGTCGTTGGTGGCAATGATTTTTAACCCTGTTTCTAAAGACATTTTAATGACTTGTTCATCAATGAATCGCTGATCTAAAATGCCATGGCGCATGATTTCTAAATAAAAATCGTCTTCAAAAATCTCTTGGTATTCGCAAGCGATTCTTTTAGCTTCATCATAGCCTTTAGCCCCATACTTGCGGTTTCTCTCATTATTAGTATTTAAATGGTAATTGACTTCCCCTTGCAAGCACGCGCTAGAAGCGATAATGCCTTTAGAATGCTCCCTTAGAAGCTTTTTATTGATGCGCGGGAAATAATAAAACCCTTCTAAATACGCCATAGAGCTTAAGAACATCAAATTTTCATAGCCCTCTTGGTTTTTAGCGAACAGGCACAAATGGAAACGCTGCTTGGTTTCTTTGCTAGAAAGGTTGTCATCGTTATGGATATACGCTTCCATGCCGATGATAGGCTTAATGCCTTCTTTTTTCATGCTCGTATAAAAATCAATCGCTCCAAACATGTTCCCATGATCAGTTACGCTCACGCTTTTCATGCCCAATTCTTTAACGCGTTTGGCTAGAATTTTAATCTTGTTCGCCCCGTCTAAAAGCGAATATTCTGTGTGCAAGTGCAAATGCGTGAAGGCTTTATTCTCTTTCATTGTATAACCCCTATTTGGATTTAATGCCATTATACCTATCGCTCTTTAAAAAACTCTTTATTAGATTATTTAGTGGTGAATTATTTTAAAATGGTGGTTATAATAAGAAAGTTTTTATTATTTTTAATGCTGTTTTAATGCTATTTTAGGAGTTCATCATGAAAAAATCCATTTTGTTGGGCGTTTGCTTGGTCTTTTCTTGTGCTCATGCCTTGAACGATTTAGAATTGATCAAAAAAGCGAGGGAAAGCCAATTAGAGCCTATGCCTATGGGCAAAGCGCTCAAAGAATACCAAATCAAAAAAACCAGAGATGTGGGTATTGGCGCTAAAAACAGCGAAATCATGACCTCCGCTCAAGTGGAATTGGGCAAAATGCTCTATTTTGACCCTAGGATCTCCACTTCCTATCTCGTGTCTTGCAACACATGCCATAATTTGGGCTTAGGCGGGGTGGATTTAGTCCCAAGCGCAGTAGGCTCTCAATGGAAGAAAAACCCCCACCTTTTAAGTTCCCCAACGGTGTATAACTCTGTGTTTAACGATGTGCAGTTTTGGGATGGTAGGGTTACGCATCTAAACGAACAAGCGCAAGGGCCCATCCAGTCTTCTTTTGAAATGGGGGCTGATCCTAAAGTGGTGGTAGAAAAAATCAATTCCATGCCAGGCTATGTCAAGCTCTTTAGAAAAGCCTATGGCTCTAAAGTCAAAATTGATTTTAAATTGATCGCTGATAGTATCGCTATGTTTGAAGCCACGCTTATTACCCCAAGCCGTTACGATGATTTTTTAAGGGGCAATCCTAAAGCGCTCAGCAAAGCCGAAAAAGAGGGGCTGGATTTATTCATTTCTAAAGGCTGTGTGGCTTGCCATAACGGCATCAATCTTGGGGGAACGATGCAGCCTTTTGGGGTGGTCAAACCTTATAAATTCGCTAATGTGGGCGATTTCAAAGGCGATAAAAACGGGCTTGTGAAAGTGCCTACTTTAAGGAATATCACCGAAACGATGCCCTATTTCCATAACGGGCAATTTTGGGATGTTAAAGATGCGATTAAAGAAATGGGCTCTATCCAGTTAGGCATTGAAATCAGCGATGAAGAAGCGAAAAAAATTGAAACCTTCTTTGAAGCCTTAAAGGGTAAAAAACCTAAAATACTCTATCCAGAACTCCCCATAATGACAGACAAAACCCCTAAACCCTCTTTTTGATTTTAAAAAGTCCTTTTTAAGGGGGCTTTTGGCGCTAAATCTAAAAAACGCTCAAAGCATCAGCATCTTTTGCGATCAATAATACAAAAGCTTGCGAAAAGCCAAGCGGTAATCTCTTAAAAAAGCGCTTAAAAATTTCTTTTTAACCCCTAATTTAGTGATCTTAGATTGTTTTGAAACCAAAAACCCACTCAAGGTGTTTTCAAATAAATTTTCATTTTTTGGTTGTCTAAAATGAGCGTGTCTTTGCCTTTAGTTACCGTAAAATTACCCTTAAAATTCTCCATAAATTCCAATTCAAACGCCATCAAATGCTCATCTCTACACACTTTTCTTGAAATCCCGCTATCTTCAATTGCGATGTGCCTATCGCCTTGCCATGTGTAGCTGGCAAAATACCGGTTGCAATAGCCTTTCCCATAAATACGATTTTCTTTTTGATCAAACACAAACTCTCCCATAGAGCTTTTAGGCTTTGGCTTCTTTTTAAAAAGCTCATACCAATGTTTCCTTTTTTCTTTTTGCTCTTGCTCTTTAGCTTCAATCGCTGTTTTATCTTCAGGCAAAGCGGTATTTAGAGAGGAATCTTGCTCTTCTTCATGCTCTCTAAAAGTGCTATCAGCGAGCATGGTTTCAATGTCATAGACTTGATGGTTCATTTCTACTTTTTGGATATGCCAATCATTGCTAGAAAGTTTTTTATCAAACATTTTTAAAAAAAAACACCCCGAAAAGACACAAGCCGTTAAAACGCTTGCTCCAGCCAATCGTAAATTCAAACAATTCCTCCTTATTTTTTATTTTTTTAATGGGCTTACGCTTTGCGTTTCAATGGCTTTTTTAATCAAAGAAATCGCTTCTTGCATCGCTTGCGTGCTGACATGTTGGAGGGATTGTATCGCGCTTTCTTGAAAATCTTGATTGCCATTTTTACTCGTTTTGGTCGTTTTATTTTCCAAGCTAGAAATATTTTCATGCTTAATGATCACTCCAGAATGCGAATCGCCTTTCACGCTAATGTCATAGCCTAGCGCGAATTCCGCCCTATAGGTAGAATTTTCTTTTTCTAAAAGAGAAAACGATAAAATCGTAAAGCGCACCGCATAAGTGGGCGCGCCCGCGCCATAAGGGGGCAAAGCCACGCCTAAGCATGCTTTTTGCGCTTCTTGCATGAACATGGTTTTTAACATGTTGCGAGGCAAGTCTATCCATTTTTGGTGCTTCCCATGCGTGATCTGCCCGTCTTGCGCCTTAAAAACAATCTCTTTAGTGTTGAATAAATCCGCGCTCAAAATACTAATGAGTCTCACTTCAGTCAAAGGTTTAGGGCATTGCGTGATTTCAAAAGAACTCGCATTCAAATCATAAGTTCTGATTTCTGGTAGCATTTGTTTTAAATTGATACTCAAGCAACCCTGAAGCAAGAACGCTAATGCTGATGAGAGTGAAAAGATTTTTATCGCCGTAGCTCTCATGATTATTTCCTTTCTCCAAAAATCGTTTTATAGGGGTTAGCGTCAAATTTGTCTATCAAAGCAGAGCCTTTTTCCACAAAATTATCAATGTTTCTTAAGCTCAACTGCGCTTGCATGATTAAAGGAGTGAACATCGCCTTAAAGTCGTATTGCCCCTGTTTGACGCGTTTATCCACATCTAAAGCCACATTATTGACATTAGAAACAAGGTTGTTAGCGTTGTTGATCAAAGAATCAAATTGAGTCTTTCTTGAATCCAAGTTAGCGATGAGATCATCCACTGAAGCGAGAATGTGCTTGAATTTTTCCACATTTTCATCGTCTAAAATCCTATTCACATTCCTAATCGCTTTCATCACTTCTTGCACCACTTGATTAGCATCACCGCTCAAGCGATCCATAAGCCCTTCTTTAAAGATTAAAATCCGCTCCCCTTTATCGCCACTACCATAAAATTCTTCATTGTGGCTTTGCTCTAAGGCTAAAAATTTTAACCCCATAAACCCTCTAGAAGAAACCGCCACTTTGGAATCTTTACGGATCTTAACGCTGGATTTAATCATCAAATCCAAACGGACCACCCCCACTTTATCCTTTGCAAAACCCACTTTGATGACATTACCCACTTGAATCCCTTTGTAATTAATGGGCGAGTTGGTCGCAATGCCTCCCAAGTCTTTGTCCGTATAGACCACGTATTCATAATATTTTCCGTCATCTAAGCCCAAATGACCTAGCCATAAAATAAAGCCTACCATGCACACTAAGCATAAAAAGAAGAGCCCGCCGATTAAAGTGTAATTCACATGCCTTTCCAAAATTTCTCTCCTCGTGTTGAATTGAATAAATTGCCTTCATCTAGCCCTTGAGTTTGAGCCTTTTTAATAAAATCCTTTAAATCCCCATTAAACTCTAATAGCCCGTCTTTGAGCATGATAAATCGATCCACGCAATCATGCACGGAGTCTAAATCATGCGTGATCATCACCACCGTAAGCTGTAAGCTCTCTTTGAGTGTCATAATCAGTTCGTCAAATTTGCCCGCGCTATAAGGATCTAGCCCGCTTGTTGGCTCATCTAAAAATAAGATTTCCGGATTAGTCGCCATAGCCCTAGCTATACCCACGCGCTTTTTCATCCCCCCACTCAATTCATAGGGGTAAAGGTGGTAAGCCCTAGGGGGCAAACCCACTTTTTCAATCCACATTTTAGAAATTTCTTCAACAATTTTTTTAGAATAAGCGCCGTATTGCTCTAGCATGACACCCACATTTTCTAAAACCGTTAAAGAGCTATAGAGTGCGCCAAACTGGAAGCAAATCCCACAGCGGTTAAAAATCTTTTGCTGCTCTCTTTCTTTGAGTTTCCATATATCTTCCCCAAAAAGCAACACTTCCCCTTTTGTGGGGCGATTGAGCAAGATCATGCACCTTAAAAGCGTGCTTTTACCGCTCCCTGAACCCCCTAAAATCGCCATCACTTCGCCCTTATGCACGCTAAAACTCACGCCCCTATGGATAATGGTGCTTCCAAAAGCGCTATGGAGATCCTTCACTTCAATTAAGACTTGATTGTTAGCAGCGTTCATTATATGTTCAACTTAGAAAAGAGAATAGAAAAAATAGCGTCTAAGAAAATGATCCAAAACAAAGCGTTCACGACGCTAATGGTGGTCAAACGCCCAATGCTCTCAGTATCCCCCTTGACTTCAAACCCGCGCATGCACCCCACCATCGCAATCGCAAACCCCCAAAAAGGGGCTTTGACAATCCCTACCAAAAAATGATTCCAACCCACTGTGTCATGCAGTCTGTCTATATAACTCGGGAAACCCAAATCCAATTGGTACTTAATCGCAAACATGCCCCCAAGAATGGCGAACGCATCGGCAATAAACACCAATAAAGGCAAAACAATCACTAAGGCTAACACCCTAGGCAACACTAAAAATTCAAAAGGGTTAAAGCCCATGGTTTTCATCGCGTCCAATTCCTCAGTGATCTTCATCACCCCAATTTGTGCGGTAAAACTGCTCGCGCTCCTCCCGGCCACCACAAGGGTTAAAATAAAAGGACCGATTTCTCTTAAAGCGAGTTTAGCCGTCATTTCAACCGACATTAAAGGCGCGCCCATGTCTTGTAATTGTAAAGCCCCTTGTAAAGCAACGGCAAACCCCACGATAAACACCGTTAAAATACTCACCGGCAAAACCTTAAACCCGGATTCATTAATATGATAGAGCAAAGGAGTGATGCAAAAGCGTTTGGGGTTGAAAACGCTTTTAATGAAGTAAAATAAAATCATGCCGCAAAAATTGAATGCGTTTAAAAAGGTGTTATAAGTCTCTACAAGACTCTTACCCAATTTAGTGATCATGAGTTCGTATTTTTTGCCCGCTTTTTTAGATTCCAAATCGTCTTCTTTTTCAAGCCAGTCTTTAACCATTTTCAAAGCGCAAGCGTTATTCTCGCTCACATTACACAATTCAATGTTTAAAGAACGCTCCTTGATGAGATCAAATAAAAACATGCCAAAAACAAAATCTATTTTTTGACACCCTGAAAAATCCATTTTTAAAGACCCTTGATGATCTAGTAAATTTTTTTTCAACTCATCTAAACGAAACACGCTCGTTTTAAAATCCCAATCCCCTCTTAAAATCAGCACAGAGTTCGCCCCATCTTTACGCATCTCTAAAAATTTTTGTTTCTCTGTCTTCATTAAAATATATTCTCTCTCAGATTAGGTAAAATCTATTAACAAAATTTTGTTTGTTAAAATGGCTATTTTAACACAATGATAAAACAAAAGGTTAAACAATATTCTGTTTAATAAAGGATTAGTTATTTTTAAAATGTTTAAAAAAATCATTTTTTTTGGCGTTTTCTTAATGGGGGGATTTGTTATTCCGCCCCTTGATGCCATGCCTATTTTGCACGATAAAACCCCCAAAAAAAATTACCAAGAAGCCCATGAAAAGCTCTATAGAAGCATCATTAACCGCCAAAAGCTCACACGCAAAAAAAGCGGGTGGTATTTTTTAGGAGGGTTTGGCGCTGTAGAGGCCATTAAGGACTATCAAGGCAAGGAAATGAAAGATTGGATTGCAACGCTCAATTTAAAAACCGGCGTGCAAAGTTTTTTTAAAAAATACATTGGGATCAGGGGGGTTTTTGCATGGGATCTTGGGTCAGGAAAAGTGAATTACCAAAGCCATAAAGATCCTACCAACTCTTTTTTTACCATGCTTGCGGTGGGTTTGGATGTGATTATGGAATTCCCTTTAGGGAGTTATAAGCATTATTTAGGGGCGTTTGGGGGAGCTAGGGGGGCTTTAGTCGTTTATACAGACAAGCAAAATTTCAAGTTTTTTAAACATTCGGTGGTTTCAGGGGGTTTAGCGATTAATGGGGGGGTTATGCTCACGCTTTTTTTAAGACACCGCATTGAATTAGGGTTTAAAATCTTACCCACCGCCAGATTGCTTTCTAGCTCCAAACGCTTTGAGACTTCACCCTTATTTTATGCGGCATACAGCTATAAATTTTAACCTTTTAGCCAACTTCAAAAATCCAATCTTTAGGGGCTTCTTGTTCGCCTTGTTGGATGGATAAAAGCAAATCATAGAGTTGTTTAGTAACATGGCCCGGCGCTTCAAAAAAATAAGACTTGTTATTATGCGTGATTTCTTTAATGGGCGTAATGATTGCAGCTGTCCCGCACGCTCCAGCTTCTTTAAACGCACCCAACTCATCCATTAAGATTTCCCTCTCTTCTACTTTGAGATTCAAATATTCTTTAGCCAAAACCATTAAGCTTTTTTTGGTAATGCTTGGCAGAATGCTTGGCGAATGCGGGGTGATAAAGGCATCATCATGCGTGATGCCAAAAAAATTCGCCGCCCCCACTTCTTCAATTTTAGTGTGCGTGGTGGGGTCTAAATAAATGCAATCATCATAGCCTTGCTCTGTGGCCATTTTGTGGGCTAACAGGCTTGCGGCATAATTCCCCCCCACTTTCACCCCACCGGTGCCTTTAGGCGCGGCTCTATCAAACGCCGTAGTGATAAACCTAGCCCCCCCTTTTTCTATACCCCCCTTAAAATACACCCCCACCGGCGCGCAAAACACGATAAAAAGGTATTCACTGGCTGGCTTTACCCCCAAATTATCCCCCACGCCTATGACAAAAGGGCGCAAATACAAACTCGCCCCGCTCTTGTAAGGAGCGAGCCATTTTTGATTCGCTTCAATCACTTCAGCGCATGCCCTTAAAAACAACTCTTCGCTCACTTTGGGCATGAGCAGTCTTTCGCATGAAGTTTGCAAGCGTTTGGCGTTTTCTAAAGGGCGGAAGAGTAAAGCCTTCCCCTTTTGAGAGCGGTAAGCCTTCAAGCCTTCAAAACAAGCCTGCCCGTAGTGCAAGACCGGTGAGCCTTCGCTGAGCTGTAACGCATTTTCGCTAACCAATCCGCCTTGCGACCACGAGCCGTTTTTATAAGTAGCGATGAAGCGAAAATCCGTTTTAATGTAGCTAAAGCCTAAATTTTTCCAGTCTAAATTTTCTAAATCTGCCATTTCACACCTTTAAATGGATAGTTTCAGGTGCGATTGTATCTAAAAAGGGGTTAAAAATCCCTCAAATAACTGATTTGAAACGCATAAACTCGGCGCACATCAGCTTGTAAGGTGTATCCCTTTTCGTTGGTAAGAGAGAAAAGCTGGTGCGTGATCGTAGGCACTTTAATCCCTAATTCTAGGCTATTGTGTTTAGCGATATGGGTGCGGACCCCAAATTTCCATAAAAACTGGAAATTAGCCGGGCTGTAACTGGAATTGCTGTGGTGTTTTGCATAATGAGCGATCTCTTTACTGATGCTCGTTGCCCAACTATCCCCAGCTAATTGGATTCCCACCACAAAACCAAAAACCATGTTTTCTTTATTCACAAAATTCCACAGCGTATCCAACCCTACACCATAAGTGAACAAATTGACATAATATTGCCCTTGATAGGAATCCCTTTCGGTTAAAGTCGTCCCACCAAAACTAAAGCTATTGTAAATAAACCCGCTCTCGCCCACCGGGATACCCTTTTTCATCACGCCAAAGCGGTTGTGCGCGTAGTCAAAAAACCCATAATAACGCATGCCAAACCATTTTTTCTTGCCAAAAAATTGCTTATAGCCCACTTCAAAACCCGCTCCTGCATAAGGCGGGAACTTTATCAAAGGTTTTTGCAAGCCGTTTTCATTCACCATTTTAGTCTGATTTTGTATCATGCTCACCTGGTAATTGACTCCCACAAAAGCCGCGCTCTCTTCAGCACTCGCTAAAACACCCAAAGCCCCTAACAATACAATTCTTTTCAACATTCAGTCTTTTCCCTTTATTCTTTGATAATGACTTTATATTATATTAGCTTAAAATGGCTAAGTATTACTTATAAAGAAATAATAATATATTTTTTCTTAAACTCAATTAAAAAACTAACCTTTTAATTCATTCCAACGCTTAGCGATAAACGCGCTCGTTTCTAACGGCACCCTCAAAGGATACACTTCATCATTGAGAATGCGTTGGATTTCTTGCTGCAACTCTGGGGCGTTTTTTTCTTCAATCTCAAAAATCAATTCGTCATGCACTTGCAAAAGCAGCCTCACTGAAGGGTTATTTTTGAAACGCTCGCTCACTTTGAGCATGCCTAATTTCAATAAATCGCTGGCACTCCCTTGAAAAATCGCATTCACGCCCTCTCGCAAATAATTGCCCTTAACATAGTCATTCACTCCATTAAAATCAAACACCCGATAACGCCCAAGCAAAGTAAAAGCTTTAGAAGTTTTTAAAATCTCTTCTTTCATGCCATTTAGATAATCTTTAATGCTAGGGAATCGTTTGAAATACGCTTCTATGTAACTTTTAGCCTCACTTAAAGGGATGTTTAAAGTTTCGCTCAATTTCTTACTCCCCATGCCATACACCAGCCCAAAATTAATGCTTTTAGCGATGGATCGTTTTTCTTTGGCTAAATCTCCACCAAACAACGCCTTAGAAGTTTCTAAATGGATGTCTCGCCCCTTTAAAAACGCCTCCATTAAATCCTTATCCTGGCTGAAATGGGCTAACAAGCGCAATTCAATCTGCGAATAATCCACCCCTAACAAACAATATTCTTTAGAGCTAGCGATAAAGCCCTTACGAATGAGTAAGCCTTTAGGCGATCGCACCGGGATATTTTGCAAATTAGGCGAATGCGAGCTTAAACGCCCGGTAGCTGTGCCGGTTTGGATGAAAGTGGTATGGATTTTATCGTCTTTGTCTTTTAAGCGCAATAAGGGGGTGGTATAAGTGTTAAAAAGCTTATTCAATTCCCTGTATTCTAAAATCAAAGGGATGCTTGGGTGCTTGTCTAGGATTTTTAACAAATTTTTTTCATCGGTAGAATGGCTTTTATTTTTAGGAAGCCCTAATTTTTCATACAAGACTTCGCTAAGTTGTTTGGGCGAATTGAGGTTAAAATCCACGCCGATTAGATCCAAAATCTGGCGCTCTAAAACATGCAATTCGTTCTTAAACTCCTGCTCTAAGCGCTTGAAATAAGGCGCATCAATCTTAAAGCCTTGAAATTCCATGCCCATTAAAACTTTCACAAACGGCGTTTCAACTTCTCTAGCCAAAGCAAGCAAGTTTTCTTCCAATCCCCCTTTTTCAAAATACTCGCACAAACGCTTTAAAGCGTTTAATTCCATATCCAATTGCTCTAATTTTTCCACCTTACTTTTAGTCTTAAAATCTTTGATTTTTTCATGCGGAATCAATTCTTCTTTTAAATATTCCTTTAAAACTTCATCAAACCCCACTTTTTCCGGATTTTTTAAAAACGCTAAAATTTGAGTGTCTTGGATGCGGATGTTTTCCAAAGACACCTGGTATTTGGCTTTTAAAAAGCTTAACAAGGGTTTTAAATCATGCCCAATGATTCTCGCATGCTGTAAGATTTGAGAAAAAGCGTTTTGCAAAAACTCCAAAGAAAAGGGCGAAAATAACGCCTCTTCTAAAGGTAAAAAATAGCCTTGATCCTCATATAAAAACGCTAGGGCCAGAACTTTTTTGTCTTTATTTAACACCAAACGCACAAAAACCCTAGCGTTAGGATTTTTTAATTTTTCTAAAAACATGCTCAAAGGCTCAGCGCTTTCCAAAACAATCATGCTTGATTTTGTAGGGGCGTTGTCTAAGGCGGAGGCGTTGTCTAAAATTAAAGGCGTAGAGAAATTTTCTAAATCCCTTAAAGTAGAAATGAAACCATATTCTTTCAGTTCGTCTTTAATTTTCAATAAGGGGTTTTCGCTAGGAAAAGCGCAACTCAAAAAATCAAATTCCTTAATACACCCTCTTTCTAAAGTGGCTAATTCTTTGCTTAAAAACGCGCTCTCTTTATCTTGTATGAGGGCTTGATACATTTTAGGGCTGAGTAAATTTTTCGCCAAGTCTAAATTTTCATAGATTTTTTCCAAACTCCCTAACCGCTGCAACAATTCCTTAGCGTTCTTGCTCCCAATGCCTTTAACCCCCTTGTAATTATCGCTGCTATCCCCCACAATGCCCTGATAATCCGTGAATTGACTCGGCAAAATCCCGTATTTTTCCACGCAATCCTTCGCCAAAAACTCCGTTTTGCCATCAAAAAGCGCGATTTTATCGCTCAAAAGCTGGTTAAAATCCTTATCTTTAGAATAAATGCGGGTTTTATAAGGGCTTAGCGTGGCTAGAGTGGCGATCACATCATCGGCTTCAAACCCTCCCACCTCCACGCAAGTAAAACCCATTTTTTGCAACCATTCTAAGGCGATAGGGATTTGTAAAAGCATCTCTTTAGGGGCGTCTTTACGATTTTGTTTGTATTCGCCTAATTTTTCGGCTCTTTTGGTTTTAGTCTGGCTTTCTAGGGCGAACACGATAAAAGGCATGTTTTTTCGGTCTTTATAAAATTTTTTAACCATGCCCACAAGCCCCGTTAAAAGCCCCGTAGGAAAGCCCTTGTTATTCGTTAAAGGCTTATTTTTAGCGCTCATGTAATAGCTTCTAAACAAATACGCAAAAGTATCAATTAAAGCTAAAGTCCCTTCTTTAATGACTGGCTGCTCCATGATTCAACCCTCTTCAATCAAGCGAATTTTAAGTTTATTGTAACACAAGCTGGACCTCATCTATTTCAAAATAACGAGTCTTTTTGAACGGGCGTTTCTTGACTGATAATTTCTTTTGTGGCTTGGATTTTAGCACCGCAGTATTGAGCCACGCCTTGAATGGTTTGTTTCATCATGGCGTTGATTAGGGTGCGCATGAAATCAAAATCAATATCCTCAAGGGTTTGAGTGTTAGCGGTGGGTTTTAGGGGTAGTTGGATTTTTTGCTCCCTAAAAGTTTTATCAATATCCCTAACCAATACACTCAATAAAGGGCGTTTTAAGGCGTTTAAAAGCGTTGTGAAATAGTGGGCTGTGTGCGAATTAATTTTATTTTTGATTTCAGCTTTTGGCGTGATTTTTCGCATGAATTGTCCCGCATACCATGACTTTTTGCGATAGAAAAAATCCATTTGCAAAAGCCCTAAACTCCAAGTAAATGGTGGGTTTAAATTTTCTGCATTGACAAATCCTGTGGTTTGCAAAACGCCTTGATTTTGCGAAGTCCTTGTAATATAATCATAATCTTCTCCTTGCATTAAAGCGTCTTTATTAAAGCTTAAGGTTTTTTCAATTTCAAACAAATCCCCCAATTTGAAGTGTTGCCATGTTAAGCCGCATGGGGTATTACCCCCCCCCAGAATGGTTGCCGTTGAAAACGTTAAGGGCGTTTTCTTCATCGCTAGAAAGGGTGGTGTTTTCTAACCCTGTAGCTTTTAAATAAGCCTCAAGTTCGGCGAGCCGACACTGCTCAAGTTCGGCGAGCCGACACTGCTCAAGTTCGGCTATGAATTTTTCCATGAAAATAAAATCAATATCCTCAAGGGTTTGAGTTTTAGCGGTGGGTTTTAGGGGTAGAGAAATTAACTCGTTTTTAACTTTATTCCAACTCGCTTTATTTTCATAACTAAATTTTAGTTTAATAGCTTTATAAATACAAGGCGTAAAAAATAATAGCGTTTCTCTTGTTGGCGTGAATTTTGGTTTTATTAAATAGGCGTTATAAAGAACTCCTGTTTTAAGGGGTTGTGGATAAACATTTGCGGTTGAAACTGCCCCATCATTGACAATATCAATTGTCATTTCTGCACTTTCAAAATCGCTTGACCTACCATAATACATAATTCCATTATCACCATTTTTAGCATTGACAAGAGGTAAATCAAACTCGCTCGTTTGGACTTTTGAAATATCCTTTTGCTTATTAAAGATTTTTTTCTTAAACTTTAAGTCTAATTTTCCAAACAAATCCCCTAGTTTGAACTCGCCCCACTTAATAGTGTTGAGTTGGCTACTAAGGGGGCCAATCACTTTGGGGGCGTTTGGTTTTTTAAAATCAAGCCCACTTCATAAGAAAGGTAATCGGCTATCGTTCTTTTAAAATCCTCTAATTCGGGTTTGGTGTCGTTCTTTTGGTGGGCTTCAAAATTAAAGTCTTTAGCATGCTTATTTTCGCACGGCTTAGCGATAAAGTCTTCAATATAGATCGTTTCTAAAGCGCCCCACAGCTCTTTAGAAACTTGAGCGTTTAAGCCGGCTTTGTAAATTTTAATGATTTCTTCGTAGCGTTTGGTGGGGTTAGAGGTTTCATTTAAGCCTCTTTTGGTGCGTTTGAAGCCGTCGTTTCTAAAGTCTATGAATTTAACGGGCTTTTCATAGTCGTGCGGCTCATGGGCTTTAAAAATATAGACGCTCGTTTGCACCCCGGCTTGAGGCATGAATAAATCGGTGGGCATTTTAACGCTCGCTAAAAGCGAATGCTTTTTTAAAATTTCAACATTGGATTTTAACGCTTGCCCGCTTCCTGCGCTATCTTGGATAATGATCGCGCCTAAACCACCTTTTTGCATGTGCTCTAACCCGAACTTGATAAAAGGCATGCCGTTTTCTTCGTAGCTAAAAGGAGGGTTTAATAAAAGGATATTGGGCTTGAAATCTTCATAAATCTTTTTACTGGTTTCAAAAGTGTTGCCTTTGATGATCAAGCTTGAGCCATCGCCTCTTAAAATCATGTTAGTGGTGGCTAGCGAAAACATTTCAGCGTTAAGCTCCACGCCTAAAAGCTGCGTGGTTTTCATGCTCTTGATTTTTTCATTCGCTTTAGTGGTGTTTTTACCATAGGTTTTTTCAATGTCTTCAATCATTAGCACCATAGAAGAAATTAAAAAGCCCGCGCTCCCTGCGGCCAAATCCATTACAAAGGATTTCGCATTAACCCCTAAAAGTTCGCTCATCATTTTAGTTACATAAGGTGGGGTTAAAACAATGCCTAATTCCTTACCATCCCCTAAAGCGTATTTTAAAAATTCGCTATAAAGTTCGCCCATGATGTCTAAATGACCGGTATTGTCGCTTTCATTAATGGGCTTATGGACAAACTCATAAAGAAAAGTAAAAATTTGCTTGGTGATGCTTGAATCTTTTTCTAAAAGCATGCTTATGGCTTTATCCAGACTCGTTTCTTTATCGCGCTGTGGGTCTTTACTGATTTCTTTAAAACTGGCGAGCATGAGATCTCGTTTTTCTTCGCTCAAGTTTTTGGTTTTCAAAAATTCGCTGATTTGGTTAAACACTAAAACGCCATCACGACTAGTGTCGGTTATTTCGCCTTTTAAATCGCTTGGTTTTAAGCCCCCTTTTTTGCCCTTAATTTCTTGCATGGACAAAAGCATGCCGCTCACGTATAGCACGCGCTGAGGCGCGGTGATGTTGTGGTTATGCATCAGGCGGTTGAGTTTTTTAGCGGTTTCGTTCAACTCGGCTTTGGTTTTGATTAAGATGAGATGCTTTTCTTCTTCAGTGAGCGTGCATTCTTTATAAAAAGCGTTAAATGATTCTTGATTTTCTAAAAAATGCAAGTTTTTTGTATTAGTGAGCTTGTGCGAATTGATCCCGCTCGCAAAAACGTAATACACTTCTATCAAAAGGTGTTCTTCATCATCGCCGGCGATGCCTATGGCGATGCATTCTTTATATTTTTCTTTGTCCCTTAGGATGTTTTGAGCGTAATGTAAAGCCCCATTCACGGCGAATTTTGAAATGGAATGATCATCGTTTTGCAACGCGCTGTTTTTGAGCTTTTTCAAATTTTTAGCGTAGAGTTTGTTTTCTATGATTACAGGGATAACGCTCCCTTTATTTTTTGGGTGCGTGTATTTTTCTAAGCTGAAATCTGGCTCGCCATAAGAAGTTTTATCTTTGGTTTTACTCGCATTCAAAAGAGCGTTTTTAAGGCTAGGACTCATTTGGCTTTTAACATTAAAATCCGTATTTTTCATAAGCCCTAAATTAATCAATTCTTTTTTGACATAGTCATCAACATCATCTTCTAACCGAAAAGCTTGCATATTTTTATCCTTTTAAAAAATAAAATTATAACTCATTCATCCGCGCTGCAAAGCGCGATCGCAAAGTGCGCTTTAATGTTTAAAGCTTTAAGGTATTTTAGGGCTTCTTTTAGGGTGGTGCCGGTGGTAATAATATCATCTAATAAAAAATAATCTAAATTCTCATCGCCTTTGAAAATGAAATCCCGTGGGTTGTTAGCGCGAAATTCCAGGCTTTTCCCGGCATACGAAATAGTATTTGTGGCTCTTAAAGTCCCATAAGTGGGCTTTAAATTGCCTTGACAAAAGCCTTTTAAAAGCGCGGCGGAATGCGAGTAAAAGGATTTGATTTTATCATCAATGGCGATGCCATAAAGGGGGATATTCAAACCCTGTTCTTGTAAAATTCTCACAAATTCCGCACCGGCTTTTTGAGAAAGCAAGGGCAAAATGCGAGAGCCAATCAGCGCATATTTGCTTTTAATGAGCTCTTCTATTTCGCTATAAGCGTAAAAACTATACACGCTCACGCCCTCTAAAACCCTTACTTTTAAGCTTAAGGGCAGATCGTTTAGACAATTTGGGCAAAGGGGCTTAAAAGAAAGCTTCAAACAAGTTAAACAACGCATTTTATAAAAGCGGTGATTTGCTCGTGCAAGTTTTTAACACTTTCTTTAGCGTTTAGTTCCAAAACTTCGCACCCGAATTTTTCTCTTAGTGCATAAGCGTGAGTTTTGAGCTTTTGCTGGATGGTGAGTAATTTTTCTGTGCCTTGGTTTTCTATTTTGTCTAAACTTTTAAGGCTTAAGCGCTGTTTTAAATTCTCTTTGTCTATCACTAAAAGAATGATTTTTTCAGGCAAGATGCTTTGAGTGGCAAGCAGGTTTAATTCCAAGCTTGAAAATTGGCTATAAGCCATGCCAGAGATCAAACTCCTGTCGCTAATGATGAGCTTTTTTTCTTTCAATGCCGGTTTGATCACGCTTTCTACATGCTCAGCCCTATCGCTTAAGAATAAAAACGCTCTAGCCAATTCGCTGATATTTTCATTCAAAGCGATATGCCTTAAACTCTCGCCTATTTTTGTCCCCCCTGGCTCTTTGGTAAAAAGGGCGTTTTTAAACCTGGTTTTTAATAATTCTACTTGAGTGCTTTTTCCCGCGCCATCAACGCCTTCTAACACCACATACATTTTAAACCTTTGAAATCAAAGGATAAATTTCTTTAGGCACTAAATGGCTCGCATCGCCCTTATGCGCGATAATGGATCGCACGATAGAAGAGCTAATAAACGCGTTTTGTAAAGTGGGCATGAAATACAAGGTTTCTAATTCGTGATTTAAGGATTTGTTCGCATAGCCCATTTGCAATTCGTATTCAAAATCGCTCACCACCCTTAAGCCCCTAACTAACACTTTACAATGGTATTCTTTAGCCAGATTGGCTAACAGCCCTTCAAACGCCACGCATTCTACATTTTTAAAACTTTTAGTGGCGAGTTGCATCATTTTTAAGCGCTCTTTTAAACTGAACATAGGGTTTTTAGCGCTTGAATGCGCCACAGCGACAATGAGCTTTTCAAACAATTCGCTAGAGCGGTGGATAATATCTATATGCCCGTTAGTGACCGGATCAAAAGTGCCCGGGTAAATGCCGATTTTTTGCATCAGTTCATTCCCCATCGTGGGTATAAGTCATTTTCTATCCCTAAGCTATCAAACCACTTCCCCACTAAAAAATCCTGCATCGCTTCTAAAGTCTTGCTCTGGGTGTAATAAGTCATCATCGGCGGTGCGATGATCGCATTAGAATGGGCGAGTTTGAGCAAATTTTCTAACATGATAGCGCTTAAGGGCATTTCTCTAGGGGCAATGAGTAAGGGGCGCTTTTCTTTAAGCATGACAGACGCACTCCTAGAGATCAAATCCCCCCCAAAGCCATGCGCGATTTTAGCCACCATGTCCATGCTCGCTGGAATGATCGCCATTTTATGGATACCATAACTCCCTGATGCGATGCTCGCATGGATGTCTTGCTCGTTGAAAAAAGTCGCGCTGGGCCGTAAGTCTTTCATGGCGTTTTTAAGGTTGATATTCGATTCTTCTAACGCCACGACATGTGCGTTTTTAGACGCCACGACAAAAACTTCAATTTCTTTGGGTAATTTTTCTAAAAACCGCAAGGCTAGGGGTATCCCGCTCGCCCCGCTGATGCCTAAAACTAATTTCATGAATATCCTTTATAAGATTTGCGCTTTAGAGCTGCTCAACACTTTCGCTTTTAAGATTTTATTGCTTTCTAAATTCTTCGCTTGAATGATTTGATTGAGCGCGCCATTTTCTAGGGCTTTTAGGCTTATTTCTATGCTGATTTGCCCCTCTTCATACACCCCGGTGATGATGTCGTTTTTACGCACGATGATTAAAGCTTGGGTTTTATCCATGCTTAAAAGCGTGTCAGGGGGGATAAAATGTTTCGCGCTCACTTTATCAATCGTGCCCTCTAATAAGGGGTTAGAAAGCGCGCCAAACGAAATGCGCTCTTTTTTGGTGTTGTTAGTGGTGATGTTTTCATCTTTTTTGATCGCGCTAGCGCTTTTAAAAGCCTGCATGCTGCCTATCACGCTATAACGCACCGGTAGGCGTAAATTAGGCTCATTTTCCAATCTTAAAAACACGACCCCATCTTTTTTAAACTTATTGGAAGCGTTTAATTCATAGCTTAAAATGGAAGCGTTAGAAAAGCGCTCTGGGATTTCTAAGTTAATGGTTTCAATTTCTAATTTTAAGTCTTTGTATTCTTTAAGGTAAGCTTCTTTAATCTCTGCTTTAAGCGCGTTTGAATCTAGGGCGAAGAGCGCGTTTAAACTTATCAAAAAAAGGGTTAAAATTTTCAAAACCCGTTATCCACTTTTTCTACAAATTTTTCTGAGATTTTATCATAGACATTCCCTCCGCAATTGATTTTCAAGCACAAACCGCTCAAGCCTTTTTCTACGCCTAAAACCCTACCGGTGCCAAAAATCTTATGTTTGATCAAATCCCCCACTTTAATGGGCGCGTTTTTTTGGTGATTTTGTTTAGTTTGTTTAGGGGTTTGATCGCTTTGGAGCAGCTTGGCTTCTTCTAAAAACACAGAGGGCGAGCAAGAAATTTTCCTCCCAAAATACGAACGCTCTTTGACATAAGAGAGCTGTAATTCTTCTTTAGCCCTAGTGATTGCCACATAAGCCAAGCGCCTTTCTTCTTCCAAATCGCTTTCTTGATTGAACCCCCTATGCGGGAAAAACCCTTCTTCTAACCCGATCACAAACACATGCTTAAACTCTAAGCCCTTACTCATATGCACGCTCATGCAGCTCACTTTTTGCGCGTTTTCTGTATTATGGACATCTAACACGCTTTCATTCAAAAAATCCAGTAAAGAATGCGTGGGGTTAGTTTTAAAATGCTCTTTCACTAAACTTAAAAGCTCTTTAACAAAACCCTCTCTCTCTTCGTAATTGTCTTCTTTTTCATAGCTTTTTAAAAGGTTAGTCTCTTCTAAAAACCGCTCGTAAAACTTCTCTACTGAAATTTCAAAAGCCTCCCTTAATCGCGCTATCATGGCCATGAATTTCTTTAAAGCGTATTCGTTTTTAGGGTTTAGTTTGTCTTTAAACGCTTCAAGTTTTAGCGCTTCTTCTAAATTCAAATCCTCCTCATCTAAAAGAGAAAAAATCAATTCTTGAGTGATCTTGCCAAGGCCTCTTGGGGGCTTGTTTAAAACGCGCTTGATAAAAAAGCGATCGTCTTTTTTAGCCACTGCATGCATGAACGCCAAAGCATCTTTAACCTCCGCTCTTTCATAGAAACTCACCGCCCCAATAAGCCTATAAGGGATATTCAAGGCGTTCAAACTCTCTTCAATGCTGCGGCTAAGCCCATTTAAGCGATACAAAATAGCGATATTTTCTAAATTTTCGCCCTTCTTTAAAAGGGCTTTGATTTGATAAGCCACATCTAAGCTCTCTTCTTTTTGCGTCAAATATTCTTTACAAATAACGCTTTTATGCGATCCTTTAAAACTTTGGAGCGTTTTAATATGGCGGTGTTGGTTGTGGCTAATGAGGGCGTTAGCGCATTCTAAAATTTCAGCGCTAGAACGGTAGTTAGTTTCTAATTTCACCACTTTAGCCCCCTTAAAATGCTTGGAAAAATTTAAAATATTAGAAATATCCGCTCCCCTAAAACCATAAATGCTTTGATCGTCATCGCCCACCACGCACAAATTATGGTGCGTGAAACTCAATTGTTTTAAAAACTCCAATTGTAAGGCGTTCGTGTCTTGATACTCATCTACCATAATATAATAATAGCGTTCGCTAACCTCTTTGGCGAGTTTTTCATTATCTTGTAAAACCTTAAGGCTTAAACAAAGCAAATCGTCAAAATCCACTAAATTGTCTTTTTTGAGCGCGTTTTGATAAAGCTCATACGCTTTATAACATTCGCTATCTTGCGCGCTCAAATCCATCATGCCGTTTTTGATTTGAGAAATATTGGCTCTAAAGTTTGAAATTTTGAGCTGTTTGCACAGCGTTTTGACTTCATCGCTATCTAGCACCGAAAAATCGCACGCTCTTTTTAAAAGGTTCATGTGTTGCCTTAAAAACAGCAAACCAAAACGATGGAAAGTGCAAAGCAAGGGGGGGATAAACGCTTGATTGTTCAATAATTTCAAAGCCCTTTCTTGCATTTCTTTACTCGCTTTATTGGTGAAAGTGAGCGTTAAAGTGTTTTCGCTAGGCACACCACAAGCGCCAATCAAATACGCCAAACGGCTCGTTAAAGTCTTAGTCTTGCCGCTCCCAGCTCCCGCTAAAATCAACAAAGGCCCTTGAATGTGGCTTGCAGCGATTTTTTGCGCATCATTTAAATTGTCTAAAATGCTTTTTTCAAAACCCATTATTCTAAAAACTCGCCCTTTTCTTCTTGGTTCAAACGCTCTTTTAAAAGGTTGGTATCAATTTCAAAATCAAAATAAGGCGAAGAAAAATCAGAGGTTTTAATGACTAAAAAATGGTTTAGTGCTGATTTCAAGTCCCCTTTTCTTTGATACAACAACCCTAAAGCGTAACGGATATTTTCATTATTCGGATCGTCTAATTTCCCAAGCTCTAGCCATAAAGCGGCGTTATTGTAATTATTCTGCGCGATATAAGTCAAACCCGCTAGGATTTTTAAACGCACCTCATTGTCCTTAAGCCCGCTAATTAAGTTTTGATACAACGCGATCGCTTTTTCATACTGGCCTTGAAACAAACTCACTAGCGCTAAATTTTCTAACCAATCGTTAGGGGCTTCGCCCTCTTCTAAACTGACGATTTTTTGCTCTAATAATCTTTCTTGATGATCCAAATCATTGACCATAAATCCCATGTAAGTGTAGAAATGACGCCCCAAAATGGGTCCTTGCATGGTTTGATCCCAGCTGATTTTACGCGAATCTAAAAGGGTGTAAATGCTTAAAGTGTGCCGGATGCTCGCATCATAATACGAAACGATTTCATAAAAAATATTAGAGATGAGATCTTTAGGGAGCATTTTTTTTAAATTCCCAAAAGATTGCACCATCAATTTTTTATCCTTGCTCTCTTTAGCAAACACCGCTTCTAGCGCGTAATAAAAAGGGAGCTTTTTAGGGGCGTTTTTAAGCCAGTCCATATCCCAATTGGTGCGGTAATTCAAATAAGCGATGAGCGAAGAGAGTAAAGCTTTTTGCGTAGGGCTAGAAAAATCCTGACTATAAAAATTCTCTGTGATTTCTCTTAAAAACTCCGTGGTGTCTTCGTGGGTGAAATGCGAGGCTAAAATCGCAAAAACCGCGCTCAAATAATCCGCAGAGTTTAAATGAAAAGCCCTTAAAAAATGGAAATAGGCTTTGTGGTAATTTTCCAATTGCGCATAAATCAAGCCCGTATTATAATGGAGGAGCGCGTTATTGGGGCTATTTTTTAAAGACAAATCAAAAAAAGCAAGGGCTTTTTTTAAGCGCTTGTTTTCTAAGGCTTTCAACCCTTTGAGCGCGTTTTTATCCGCTATCGCCATCAAACGCCCCCTTTTAAAAGCAAGGCTTGCCCCCTCTAAATCCTTTTGTGCATCAGAGTCTAAAAGAAACAGCCCTTCTTCAATCACGCCTAAGGTTTCTTTAGAGTCTAAAACCTTAAAAGGAGCGTAATAAAAGAGCAAGCGGTAGATAAAATCCCTTTTGCCTTCAAAATATTGCGTGTTCCAAAAACGCTCTTTGGCTCTTTCTTTGTCTAAAAAAACAGGGTTTATCGTGGGCTTGATGGGGTAAAAAGAGTTGGCTAGCGCGCTATCTTCTTTGGTGTGGCTGGCTAATTTTAAGGCTTCGCTCGCTTTAAGGGTGTCGCCTTTTTTCAAGCTCACCAATTCCAAAGCCATTAAAGCGTTTAAATCTTTAGGGTAGTTGTGCAAATAATGCTGCAAATGCTCCAAAGCCTGCTTGTAATGGCCTAAACGGGCTTGCAAAAGTCCTAAAGCGAGCTCATCTTGGGCGTTCGCGCTTTTTTGTAATTGCTTGTAAGCGTTCGTTTCATCTTTAAACATCAAAAACAATTTAGACGCTAAGCGTGCGTTAGGCTTTAAAAAAGCGCTGGAATTAGGGTGCATTAAGGGTGAAAGGGCTTCAAAATACTCCCCAGCGTAATAAGATTTGAGCGCGTAAGCGTAGGAATAAAAAGACTTTTTATAGTCTTTATACAAAGTGTCTCTCACAATTTTTAGATAATGATAATACAAATCCTCATCTTGCAAATGATAAGCGCTCACTAACGCATCAATCGCGCTCACGCTCGCATTTTCTTTAGAAGCGATGCTAGAATCAAACAAATCCAACGCCCCGTTAAAATCCTTTTCTTTAAACTTAATCACCCCTAAATTATGGCTCGCAATCCCTTGCGAAAAAGAAGCGGCTTTGTCAAACAGGTGTAAGGCTTCATCTTTTTGCCCTTGCTCATACAAAAGGCTCGCTTTTTTCATGATCGCATCCACTTGATTTTCATCGTTTCGTTTGAGGGAGTCCTTGCCGATTAAATCGGGTAAGTCTAAATTCTCTATTTGCCCCTCGGCTTGTGCGTTGTTAGCGTTGTTGGTGTCGTTAGGCGTTTCGTTATTGGTGGTGGCGGTATTAGTTTGTAAAGAAGTTTGTTTATTTTCTTTTTTATGCCCTAGTAACAAACTCAAAGCCACAATGAGTGCGATGAGTGAAAGCAATATCCCAAGCGCGATATAAAGCTTTTTTTTATTGCGTGAAAGCTGTTTAAAAAACTCTTTAGAGCTTTTGATTTTATTAATCGTCTGCTCCAAAGCCTGCTTCAAAGAGGGGATTTTAGAATGAATGCCCTTTAGGGGGGTTTCTTTTTCGTTTTTGTTTTCGCCCCCTTTTTCTTCTAATGAATTTTGCTCTTCATTCAGCACAAACTAGCCTTAAAGGTATTTTTCTAACGCCTTAGGAATATGAATGCTCCCATCCGCTTGCTGGTGGTTTTCCATTAAAGCGACCATAGTCCTGCCTACCGCTAAAGAAGAGCCGTTTAAGGTGTGCGCTAATTGGTTTTTTTGATTTTCTTTGAAGCGGATTTTAGCGCGCCTGGCTTGAAAATCCCTCGTGTTAGACACGGAGCTGATTTCTCTGTAGCAATTTTGCCCAGGCAGCCACACTTCAATATCTATCGTGTTGCTCGCGCTAAAGCCTAAATCCCCACTGCACAATTGCACGAACCGGTGCGGTAATTCCAAAGCCTTTAAAATTTCACTCGCACTCTCTAGCATATATTCTTGCATGGCATCGCTTTCTTTAGGGTGCGTGATAGCCACTAGCTCTACTTTATCAAACTGGTGCTGTCTTATCATCCCCCTTGTATCCTTGCCCGCGCTCCCTGCTTCGCTCCTGAAACAAGGCGTGTGCGCAGTCATTTTAATGGGGAGATTTTCAACGCTAATAATGGTGTCGTTGTATAGATTAGTGAGCGTTACTTCAGCGGTGGGGATCAAATACAAATTTTCATTTTCTATTTTGAAAACATCTTCTTTGAATTTGGGTAATTGCCCGGTCCCAAAAAGCATTTTTTCATTCACTAACGCCGGCGTGTAGATGATTTCAAAGCCATTTTTTTCATTAAAATCCAACATTAAATAAATGAGCGCGCGATAAATTTTCGCCCCAAAACCCCTAATGACCGAAAAACGGCTTTTAGCGAGTTTCACGCCGCTTTCAAAATCAATCCAGCCGTTTTTTTGGGCGAGTTCAAAATGCTCTTTGGGTTTGAAAGTGAAAACCCTTGGGGTTAGGATTTTTTTAATTTCTATGTTGTCTTCTTCATTCGCGCCTAAAGGGGTTTTTTCATCCACTAGATTGGGGATTATGGAAAGCTTCAAATCAATTTGTTGCTCTGCTTCGCTCACGCTTTTAGAAAGCTCGTTTAATTTGATTTTATTGTTTTCTAGCTCTTTTTTGAGATCGCTTGTATCCACTTTTTGAGCCATTTTGATGCCAAATTCTTTAGAAACCTTGTTTTGAAAGGCTTGCAAGCCTTCTAATTCAATGAGTTGCTTTTTATAATGCGTGATGACTTCGCGCAAACGCTCCAACTCATCACCCATCGCATGGTTACGCTTTTTTAAAGAAAGAGCCACCTTGTCAAAATCTTGCAATAAAAGTTTTCTATCAATCATTCAACCCTCTTTAATCGTTCTAAAATGCCACAATTTAGCCCATTCGTCTATATCGTTTTTATCTATTTGAGCGCTCAAAGCCCCCATTTTACCCTCTAAAGAATCTTCAATAGCGCCATTGGGCAAGGCCACAAAACTATCCCCATAAAATTTCCACAAAAATTCGTTTTTTTGATCTTCTTCTACAAGGATTTGGCGATACGCTCCGATCCTATTAGCCCTAACCACCACGCAAGAAGTGCAAAAAGCGCGCATCTGGCACAAAAGCCGCCACCTTTCATTGGATTCAAAAGTGGCCACGCTGCTTAAAAGCACCACATCCACGCCTTGATTTTTAGCCTGAACCCATATTTCATCAAAATGCGCTTCAAAGCCAAACAAAGGGGCGAATTTCAAGCCGTCTCTTTCAAACACGAGCAATTCTTTAAAAGTGCTTTTTTCATTGTCAAAAAAGCTCTCTTCATCCCAGTGAGGATAGGGGATTAGGCGTTGTTGCGTGTAATACTTCACGCTTTCTTTAGAAATGAGGGCGATTTTTTTATAGATTTTAGAATGTTCTTCTAAAAGCACTGGGGCTGAAACGATCAAGTCTGATTCTTCGCATTTTTGCGATAAAAACTCCATCGCTCGCGCAGACTGCGCGTTGATTTCATTCACATCCAATCCCATGTTATGGTGGAAAAAGGGGTTGATCACGTATTCAGGCAACACCACCACGCTTTGCTTGGGTATGGAGTTAAATAAGGATTGCATGAGGTTTTCTTTAAAAGACTCTAATTGCAAAGCAAACACTCGCATGCTTTAAGCCTTTTTGTCTGGCGTTTGGAGTTTTTCATACTCTAAATAAGCGTTTTCTAAAAGCTTTTGAGCCAAAAACAACTCTTGCATGGCCGTTTTATACAAATCCATCCCGTCTTTTAAGGATAAATTGGGATCATTCAAGCGATCTATGGCTTGCTCTAGAGCATGAACATGCTCTTCAAAGCTTTTTTTAGGGGTGTTTTTAGTATTTTTAGTGTTCTTAGTATTTTTTTGGGGGGCTTTTTCGGTTTCAAATAATTCATCTTGCATAACATTCCTTTAGCTTTTTCTAACAAGCATGGTCGTTGAAATTTGAGCGATAGAATCTTCCGTTCTTACAATCTCAAACCCTGCGTTTTTCAATTCAAATTTCAAACCCTCCAAACTCAAAAATCCCTCAATGGATTGCGGTAAATAAGAATAAGCGCCATAATTCCTACTGATAGCCCCTCCCACTAAAGGCAAAACCTTATTCGTGTAAAACCCTGAGATTTTATCCAGCCATGTAGGATTCTCTTTTTTTAAAAATTCTAAAATCACTAAAACGCCCCTAGGCTTTAACACCCTAAAAAACTCTTTTAAAGCTTCTTGTCTTTCCACGATATTACGCAAGCCATACGCAATGGAGAGAATATCCACGCTGTTATTTTCAACGCCTTTTAAATCTTTGGCTTGAGCTTGGATGAAAGAAGCTTTATTTTCAAGCTCTTCACATTTTTTAATGGCTAATTCAAGCATGTTATTAGAGGGGTCAATCCCCAAACATTCCTTAAACTCTATGCCGCAATTGAGAGCGCTTTTTTGCCAAGCTATGAGCATATCCCCTGTCCCGCATGCCAGATCCACAAGCCTTAACGCTTTTTTATTCTCCAAAAACAAAAACGCATGCTCGCAAGCCCTTTGGCGCCATTTAGCATCTAATCCAAAACTCATCAAGCGGTTGGCTTGATCGTAAGAGCTGGCTATATCATCAAACATGTTGATGATTTTTTCTTGCTTGAGGTGCTTTTCTTTTTTCATGGCTTGTCTTTTTTCATGACTTTTCTTTTTTCATGGCTTGTCTTTAAAAAGGCTTGACAACCACTAAAATCACAATGAGAATCATTAAAATCGTGGGTATTTCATTAAACACACGATAAAACCTTGCGTTTCTTCTTGTAGGGTCTTTTTCCAGCTCGCGCATGCATTTTTTGCAATAAAAATGATAGGCTAAAAGTAAGATCACTAAAGCCAATTTAGCATGCAACCAACCCCCACTTTTAAAGAGCGTGGGCTCTATCAACAACATTAAAATCCCTGTAATCAGCGTGAAACCCATAGCCGGCGAAGCGATAAAGGAATAAAGCTTTTTTTCTTGGATTTGAACCACTCCTACAAACTCTTTTTTATGCGCGTTTTCTGCATGATAGACAAAAAGGCGCGGCAAATAAAATAACGCCGCCATCCACGAAATGACCGCTACCACATGGAAAGCCTTAACCCATAAAAAATACCCATTCAAAAATCCCATACTACTCTCCCTAATTTATCTTATTTTGTTGTAAAAACGCTTGCAAATTTTCTCTTTCGCCGCTGATTTCCACTTCCACGCTTTGGTTTGAAAAATTCTTTTTGCTTAATTGTAAGCTAAATTTCTTAATTTCACGCTGAAGAGCGTCTAATTCTTTGTAAGAATAATGAGCGCTTAAAGTTTCTAACTCCACAAAATCCTTCAAAGCGTCATCTTTTTGAGCGTTTTCTACGCACAATAACGCGCTCTTAGCATAAGCTTTCATCAAGCCCCCCACCCCTAAAAGCGTGCCTCCAAAATAACGCACGCTCACTAATCCTATATTGATTAAATCCTTTCGCTTTAAAACGCTAAGCACAGGCATCCCTGAACTCCCTTTAGGCTCGCCATCATCGCTAAAACCCTCCGTGATTTTGCCCTCTAAAGAATAGCGGAACGCCGTTACAAAATGCGCGGCTTTAAAATGCTCTTTTTTCAATTGCAAAAGGGTTTTTTCAAAGTCATCAAAAGGCATAAGATACCCTAAAAAGCGAGACGCTTTAGTTTGGTGCTTGGAAGTGATGAGGTGTTTAAGCGTTTTCACAAGCTTTCTTTAAAGAGCTGAGTTTGAACACGCACCCTATAAAACTCGCAATAAAAATCGCAATAAGCGCATAAAAATGGATAGAAACATCTATAAATTCCGCATGCATTTGATTCAAGCGCCCCAACAAACTAATCCCATGGTAGGCTGGCACGATTTGAACGAAAACCTGTAAATAAGAGGGCAAGGATTCAAAAGGCCACACAAAACCCATCATAAAAATCAAGGGCAAAGAAGAGATTAAAACGATTTGAGTGGTGTGGGCTTCATTTTTGATCCATGCGCCTAAAAACGACCCCAAACTCAAGGTTGCAAGCATGAAAATCAAGCTATTCAAAAACACCATTAAAGCGCTTCCATGCCGTTCGATCCCATAAAAAGAAAACAGCGCCCCAAAATACCATAAAATAAAAACGCTAAACGCTCCCATAAACACCAAGAGTCTTGCACACAGCCTTAAAGCGATTTGCTTTTTATCTAAAAGGGCTAATTCCAAACGCCTGGAGCTAGTAAACATGCTGCTTGCAATGAGCATCACCTGGTGTAAAATGAAAATAAACACGCTAGAGAGCGCGTAATTCAAATACCCCTCACTAGGGTTATACAAAGCGATAGGCCTGATTTTAATCCCGTCTGTCCCTAATTCAGCTTCTTCTATTTGGGCGTTGCGTTTGAACCTTATTTCATCATTTAAAGCGTTGATGCTCTCCACCACCGCATTCGCTAACGCGCCATAAATCAAAAAGTAATTGGAATTCGCATAAAAATCTATCGTTACAGGCACTTGTTTATGGATATTGGCTTCAAAATGCGAAGGGATGTGCAAGATCCCATAAATTTTTTCTTCTTTTAAAAGCTTTTTGGCTTCCAGCATAGAGGGGCTAAAAAAAGCGATTTCTAACTCGTTGGAGCTTTGCGCCATGAAGGCTAATTGCCTAGAAAGGAAGGAATTGTCTTCATCTACAAGGGCGATTTTTTGCTGCGTTACGATGTCTTTTAAATAAGGCAAAGGGTATAATAAGCCATAGATTAAAGGAGCGCCTATAAGGATTAACAAAACGCCCTTATGAGAAACAATGGCTCTTAATTCCATTAAAAGGATTTTAAAAAAATTCATGCGCTAGCCTTGTCTTTTTTAAAAGAAAAATAAAAAATCAAAAGCCCTAAAGCTAAAAAGATTAAAAAGAACACAAGCGGCATTAGAGAATTTAAAGACTCGGTAAAATCCGTCTTATAATAGGCCTCTTGTAAAAAGAACTTCATAAAATGGCTAATGGGCAAGCAATGGCTCCAAAAATCCCCAAAAATTTCCATGTTGTTTTGCGGGTAAGTAACCCCAGCAAACGCAAAGCTTGGAGCGGTATAGACCCCAATCGCACCCGCGGTTTCAATAACGCTTTTTGAAATGCCATAAACTAGCACCACAAACCCGCTCATAATAAGCGCCATTAAAACTACCGCCAAAAAGACCAACAACAAATGCGCATAATTCCCCTGCATGCCAATGAAATTAAAATAAAACGCCATGCCCATCCCCCAAAAACTAAACACGCACACATTCGCTAAAATACTGATCAAAAGCTCGCGCATGTTAGAGGTTTTTTGAATGAAATTGAGCATGCCAATCGCAATGAAAATAAGCCACATGCAAGGCAGCATCACGCTTAAAAGGTATTGCGTGTAATTGTTTTCTTCATTGTATAGGGCATGCAATTGCAAAACAATAGGCATTGCTTGGGCTTTAGCGGAAATCAAATTGGAATCTCGCACTAAAGCTTTGGTGGCTAAGGTTTTAGCGTCTAAGGTCAAAGCGGTTTGCAAAAAGGCGTTTTTGAGCGTTTTGCCCACTAAAACGTATTCGGCGTTATAATAAAAGGGCAAATCCACTTTTCGCCCCATTTTGATTTTTTTCTCTAAATCTCTAGGCAAAACTAACGCCCCATACGCTTCAGCGGAATTTAAAAAGCGTTTGGCTTCTAAAAGGCTAGCCACTTGGTGTTTGATTTGAAGCGCGCTCGTTGCGCCTAATTCAAACGCTACCTGATGGCTTGTCGTGGTCTTATCCAAATCCACCACCACGATAGGGAGCTGTCTTGGGATTTCTTGTTTAAAGATTTGCGTGCCTAAAACCCCTAAACAAAAAGGCAATATAAAACACACGATAAACAAGAACTTGTCTTGTAAAACCCATGCGCTTATCAATCTGAACAAAACAATCCTTTTTAAGGTTTAATGGTAACTAACACGCTCATCCCTACCCTAAAATTTTCCAACTCTTCTAAGGGTATGGCCTCCACTTCATAGCTTTTCATGTCGTAAGTGTTGGAATTATTCGTCGCTTTCCAGGTCGCAAAATCCCCCATCACGCTCAAATATTTGACCCTGAATTTCGCGCTTTTTTTCAACGCTGGGATATAGCCTTCAAATTCCTTGCCCACCTTAAACTCGTTCAAATACTTTTCAGGCACGCTGATTTTTAACCAACTATCCTTTAAATCTATCATTAAAACCACAGGAAAGCCCTTAGGGCTAAGCTCGCCACCGCTTAAAAGCACATTACTCACTTCCCCATCAATAGGGGCTAGGGCTTTGACATCTTTTAAGTAGGATTCTACTTCATTCACTTGCCCTAAAGCCGCGCTCTCTTTAGCCTTAGCGGCAATCTTGCTTTCAGAGCTCGCCCCCCCTAAAGCCATTTTATACTTTTGGTAAGCCGCGCTCTCGTTGTATTTGGTGCTTTCATAAGCCGCATAGGCTTCATCGCGCTTTTGCAAACTCGCCACGCCATTATCATACAAATCTTGAACGCGCTTATAAGTCTCTTTGGCTAGAGTCGCTTGAGATTTTGCCGCTTGCCAAACATCTCTTGCAGAATTAATCGTTTCGTCTCTTGAGCCTCTTTTGACTTCATCGCTAAGCGCTTTAGCGGCTTTATGCCCGGCCTCAGCTTGAGCGAGCTTGGCTTCTAATTCAGGGCTAGAAATGCTAAAAACCAAATCGCCCTTTTTAATGTGATCGCCTTTTTTAACAAACACCTTTTCAATGCGCCCAGGGACTTTGGAGCTCACGCTGTATTCTCTGGCTTCCAAAAACCCTTGCAACACTTCAGCCTTAGGGCGATAAGCCAAATAAAAAAGCACGATTAGCCCTAATAATAAAGCCCCACCCCCTGTAAGAATCGCTTTATTTTTATCCAACATGCTATTTGACATGATTTTTTCCTTTAATAAACAAATTCATAAAATAAATCAATATGATCGCTTAACGCCATTAAATTCGCTAATGAAACGATGTATTTATAAGCCACGCTTTTTTGCTCCACAATGATAGAAGAAAGCGTGTTCCTCGCATCAATGACTTGAGCGTTGGTGCTTAAGCCTTGCAAAAAAGCCTGCTCTTGGAGTTTTAAATTTTCTTTGGCTAATTCCACGCTAGAAAGCAAGCTTTTGTATTCTTTCAAATAAGAAAGCGTCTCTTTATAAGTCTTATTCACTAACAATTCCATGTTTTTTTTAGCCTGGATTTGTTCGCTATTGACCTGTAATTCCGCTAATTTGCTCGCTTGGTATTTTTGAATGCGCCCTGTGGGAGAAAGAATAGGCATGCGTCCGGCCACGCCCACAAACCAACTAGGGATCATGTCTTCAAACACCGAATTGTTTTGCTTCATGATATAAGAGCCAAAAAAACTCACTTGGGGCAAGAATTTAGCGATCTGTAGTTTCGTGTTTTCTTTAGAAATTTGAACCTGATTTTCTAAAGTCTTTAAAGCCGGGTAGGAATTGAGCGTGGAAGCAACAAAAAAGCTCAAATCGGGCAGATTTTTCTCGGTGTGGATCTCTAATTTGCTTGAAGGCGCTAGATCGTCTTTGCTAGATAAAATGGAATTGAACGAGAGCTGCGAAACTTCTAACACGTCTTTAGCCTTAACGCTAGCGATATGGGCCTTATCATAAGCCACTTGAGCGCCTAAGGTTTCTACCCTAGCGATTTGCCCCACTTTTTGCATTTTCAAAGCGTTTTGGAAATGCTTGTAATGGCCTTTTTCCACCTCTTCTAAAGTTTCAGACACTTCTGCGTTTAACACCATGCCATAATACACGCTCACAAGCTCTTGAAAAGTGGAAAGCTTCTTCAAGCGATACACTTCATTAGCGTCTTTTTGCATCAAATCCGCAATGCGCACCATCGTGAATCTTGCCCCACCCATATAAAGGGGATAAATAATGCTCAAAGCCCCAATCACCACATTTTGCTTAGAAAACAATAAGGGGGCTTCTAAAGTGCTGCTCAAAGCCCCAAAACCTTGCATCACCCCTTGCATGCCCGCTTGGATTTGAGGGGTTAATACTTGAGGGGGGATATTTTGTTGGATGTTTTGCAAGCCTTGATGGATCTGGTTGGTGGCTTTTTGCACGCCCGGTTGTTTTTGACTGGCAAAATCCATTTTAATGGGGTTAGAGAGATACACATAAAAAGCGCTCAAATCAATTTGAGGCAAAAAAGAAAGCTTAGCTGCTAATTTCATTTTACTCGCTCTTTTAATGGCGTATTCTTGCGCATGCAAGCCTTCATGGTTGGATAACACCCTATTCCACGCGTTTTTTAAAGAGAGTTTTTGGGCGTTAGGATTATTCAAAGGCAAGCTATCTTCAGCCAAATTCAAAGAAGAAGGATCGGTTTGAGAAATCCCATCAACAGCATTTAAAAAGTTACTGAATAATAAGCCCAATACAAAGAGGGTTGTTTTTTTCATTCTTCATTTTCTCCCTGATCTTGTTTAACCGCTTTCAAGCGTTTTATCCTGGCCCCATCCACGCTTAAGACTTCAAAAGCATACCCATGCGAAACGATTGTATCCCCCTCCATAGGCATGCGCTCTAACAAGCTAAAAACATAGCCCCCAAGCGTTACTTGCTCGCATTCTTTGTCAAATTCAATGTGAAGCACTTCTTCTACGCTCTCTAAATCCAGCATGCCCTCTAATTCAAACACGCCTTCTTCAAGTTTGTTCACGCCCTCTTGTTTCAAGTCGTATTCGTCGCTAATCTCTCCCATGATTTCTTCAATAATATCTTCCATAGTGAGCAACCCGGCCGTGCCGCCGTATTCATCAATCACCAAAGCGGTATGGATTTGCTCTTTTTTCATTTTAATAAGGATTTGAGAAATGGAAGCGCTCTCAGGGACGATGATCATTTTCCTAACGATTTGATTGAAATCATGCATTTTGGGGGTAAAAATAGAGCGAGAGAGCAAGTCTCTGATATGCACCATGCCGATAATGTTATCCTTAGAACCCTTACAATAAGGGTAGCGCGTGAAATGGCCTTTTAAAACAATGTCTATATTTTCTTCATAGCTGTTTTCTTCGTCCAAACACACCATGTCTTTTCGTGGGGTCATGATTTCTTTAGCGCTCGTGTCAGAAAAATCCACCGCGTTTTTAATGATTTCGCCCTCCACTGAATCAATAATGCCCTCCCTCAAGCTCTCGCCCACAATGATTTTCAACTCTTCTTCAGAATGCGTGCCCTCATGTTCTTTAGGATTGATGCCCACTTTTTTTAAAAAGAAATGAGCGATCACATCAAACAAGCGCACCACCGGATAAAACACCACCCAAAACACATGCAAAGGGCGCGCGGCAAAAAGAGCGGCTTTTTCAGATTTAGCGATCGCTAAAGATTTAGGCACGATCTCGCCTAGCACGACATGCAAAAAAGTGATGCTTAAAAACGCTATGACCACGCTCATTGAATGGATAAAAATAGGATTTTCTCTCAAATCCATAGACTCAAACAGCGCGGCTAACAATTTTGCGATAGCGGGCTCACCCACCCAGCCTAAAGCTAATGAAGAAAGAGTGATGCCTAACTGCGTAGCGCTCAAATAAGTGTCTAGTCTTTGACTCATCTTTAAAGCGAGTTTAGCGTTGGAATTACCGATTTTAACCAGCTCTTCTAAGCGGGTTTTACGCACTTTCACAAGGGCAAACTCTGAAAGCACAAAAAAAGCGTTCAACAACACCAATAAAAAAGCAACCATCAACATCAAAATCGATTCAGACGGATCCAAATAAGCTCCTTGATTCCTCCCCATGATTTAAACCTAAAACCTAACGATAAATATAAAATATATAAAATCTTAGAATTTTAACATAAAAGATTAAGCCTAACTTTAAAAATCAAAGCCTTCAAAAACCCTAGAAATACTTTTCTATAAAACCAAGAGCCACAAAAAGAAGCGCGCCTAAAAGTGCAGAAACCGGCACGGTTACCAACCAAGCGGTAACAATCTTTTTTAAAATGGAGCGTTTGATCACTTCTTCTTTATACACTTTTTTAAGCGACTTTTTTTCTTTCTTTTTCAATTCCAAAGCAATAGCGGTATTCTTGCTTTTTTTCAAGCTCTCTAGCATGAGCGATTTTTCTTTCAAATTGGCTTTATCAAAGCGTTCTAAAAAACCTTCAATTTCTTCTAAATCTTCCCCAAAGTGCGCCGCTACAATGTTATCTCTGATTCTAGCAAAACGCCTTCTTGATTGCTCCCTTAAGCGCTCCCTTAAAAAGCCCACCCCAAACACCGCGCCCACCACAATATGCGTAGAGCTTACCGGTAAGCCTAATTGAGAGGCTAAAAGCACGGTAATGACTGCAGAAAGCGCGATGCAAAAAGCTTGCATTTTGTCTAATTCTGTGATTTCAGACCCCACCGTTTTAATAAGCTTTGGCCCATACAAACTCAAGCCTAAAGCGATCCCAGCTGCCCCTACTACCATAATCCACAACGGCACAGAGCTTAAAGTATTCCCTATAGGGCTATTTGCATCTTCTAAAGTTTGACTGATGGCCGCTAAGGGGCCTATAGCGTTAGCCACGTCATTAGCCCCATGCGCAAAGCTTAAAAGCGCGGCGGCAAAAATCAAAGGGACATTGAAAAGCTCATTAATGCTTTCATGGCTGTTTTCTAATTGCGGGGCTTTCTTTAACACAAATCTTTTAAAAAGGATAAAGATTAAAAGCGCAAGGATACAACCGCAAGCCAGCTGGATTTCAAAATTCAGTGCATAGAGGCGTTTTAAAACCTTAACCATCAAATACCAACTGAATGTTAAGCTCATCAACGCTACCAAATAAGGCACGACCTTTAAAGCCGCGCTCTTTTTATCTTCTTTATAAGCGATAGTCTTTTTAATGAGCATTAAAAAAAACATGGCTATTAAAGCCCCCATTAAAGGCGAAACCACCCAACTAGCCACAATGCCTGATAAAAAATGCCAATTGATTGCAGACATTCCAGCAGCCGCCATTCCAGCCCCCATAATCCCCCCAACTACAGAGTGTGAAGTAGAAACAGGCGCGCCGATTAAAGTGGCCACATGCAACCACAACGCCCCACTCAAAAGGCTTGCTAGCATGACATTAATGAAAATGTGTGCATCATTAATAGATTCAGGCGAAACGATGCGGCCCTTAATCGTAGAAACCACTTCCCCCCCAGCAATAATCGCCCCAAGCATTTCGCAAACCCCAGCGATCAAAATCGCCCCTCCCATGCTAATGGCTTTAGATCCTACAGCAGGGCCGACATTATTAGACACATCATTAGCGCCAATATTCATCGCCATATAGCCCCCAATCACAGCCGCAAAAATGAGCAACAAGCCCTTAGAATTAGCTTGCCCAAAAATAAGAGCGAGCAAAGCAGCGCCAATGAGAAACAAAAGAGCGAGAGCGATCTTTAAAGTGTCTTTTTGGAGTTTTTTGGAAGCTTTTTCAAACTCTTTGATGTTTTTAATTTCCATACCGTCATCAAAACCTTATTCTAATAGTGGCTCTATTCTATCCAATTAGCCCTTGAGCCACTCTTAAAAAGCGTTGTTTGATAAAAATGGCTCATTATATGGTATCTTAAAGTAAAATTTTAAAAATAAGGTTTTTAAAAATGATAGAATTTAGCGATGAAGATTTACAAAAACCGGTGCGTATTGTAATAGAAAAAATCCGCCCTTACTTGCTCAAAGATGGCGGCAATATTGAAGTGCTAGGGGTGAAAAGCATGAAAATTTATGTGGCTTTAGAGGGAGCGTGCAAGACTTGCTCTAGCAGTAAGATCACTTTAAAAAATGTCATTGAAAGGCAGCTTAAAATGGACATTCACCCCAATTTAGAAGTGGTGTGCTTAGAAAACGCTAAGGAGTTTGATAAGCTTTAAGGATTATAGGCATGCAAAAGTTTGATTATGAATTTAAAAAGCGCGCGTTGATTAAAGATGGCTTTTTAGCGTTCAAGCAAGCCCATTACGCTGAAGCGTTACGCCTTTTTTCTGAAGTGTTGTTTTTGGATAAAGACAACCAAAAAGCCAAAGTGGGGGCGTTATTAAGCGACATCGCTAAGGATTTCCCTAAAGAAGCTCATAGCTTTTATGAATTGTATCAAAGCTTGATCGCTATGCAAAAACGGAGTTTAAAAAACCAGGCTGAAGAGCAAATCATCAATTTGATCGCTTCTTTTGATGAGGGACTAAACCAAATGACTGAAAAGATTGATGCTCAAATTTCTCAAAAAGGCGAGGAGTTGAATGGCATTTTGTACGCGGATTTCAAACGCTTGAGCTTGGAGCGCGGCTTTAAGGAAGCGTTTGAAGATTTGATGTTCAGCTCTAGGGTGATTTTTGACAATAAAGAGGATTTTTATGAATTTTTGAAAGAATTGAACCATTATGGCTATTATGAATTAGCGATCAATTACATTGAAAACATGCATGAAGATTCTTTTATTTACGATAAATTTTTGCGTTCTCTTTTAGAAGACGCTCTCAAATCCAATAAGGCTTAAAGAATGAAGCTTAAAAAATCCTTGACTTATCGCAACCATACCTATTCTTTTTTAAGCGATAACACGAATGAAGTTTTAGAAAACCCCAAAGAAATCCTTTTTGTCAAAACGCCTTTAAATGAAAAATACTCTCCTTTAATTGCAGAAAAAAACCTGGCTATTTTAGATTTTAACGAGCTTAAAAACTACTTTGATTTTAAGATTAAAATTGTAGGGATTACTGGCACTAATGGTAAAACGACCACAGCGAGCTTGATGTATTCCTTGCTCTTAGATTTGAATAAAAAGACCGCTCTTTTAGGCACAAGAGGGTTTTTTATCAACGATGAACGCATCAAAGAAAAGGGCTTGACCACGCCCACCCTTTTAGAGCTTTATAGCGATTTAGAAGAAGCGATGCGTTTGGGGTGCGAATACTTTATTATGGAAGTGAGCTCCCATGCGATTGTCCAAAAGCGCATTGCCGGGCTTGATTTTGCCCTTAAAATCTTAACCAATATCACAAGCGATCATTTAGATTTCCACGAAAGCATAGAAAATTACAGAGACGCTAAAAACAGCTTTTTTAAAGATGAGGGCTTGAAAGTGATCAACAGAGATGAAACAAACGCCCTTTTTAACCCCATTAACGCGCACACTTACGCGCTGGATAAAAAAGCGCATTTAAACGTTCAAGCCTTTTCGCTCAACCCCTCCATCAGCGCGTCTTTATGCTACCAACAAAATTTAAGAGATCCTAATCTTAAAGAAACCGCCCTTATGCATTCCCCCCTTTTAGGGCGTTACAACCTTTATAATATTTTAGCGGGCGTTTTGGGGGTCAAATTACTCACTCAATTACCTCTAGAAACGATTGCGCCGTTATTAGAAAACTTTTATGGGGTTAAGGGGCGTTTGGAAGTGGTGCATTCTCAACCTTTAGTGGTCGTAGATTTTGCCCACACCACAGACGGCATGCAACAAGTTTTTGAAAGCTTTAAAAACCAAAAAATCACCGCTCTTTTTGGGGCAGGGGGCGATAGGGATAAAACCAAGCGCCCTGAAATGGGAGCGATAGCGAGTTATTACGCGCATAAAATCGTCTTAACTTCAGACAACCCCAGAAGCGAGAATGAAGAAGACATTATTAAGGATATTCTAAAAGGCATCAATGATTCTTCTAAAGTGGTTATAGAAAAAGACCGAAAAAAAGCCATTTTAAACGCTTTAGAAAATTTAAAAGACGATGAGGTGTTATTGATTTTAGGCAAGGGTGATGAAAACATTCAAATCTTTAAAGACAAAACGATTTTTTTTAGCGACCAGGAAGTCGTTAGAGATTATTATCTCAATTTAAAACAAGGATGAAACATGCAAGAATTCAGTTTGTGGTGCGATTTTATAGAAAGGGATTTTTTAGAAAACGACTTTTTAAAGCTCATTAATAAAGGGGCTATTTGTGGGGCGACGAGTAACCCTAGTTTGTTTTGCGAAGCGATCACAAAAAGCGCGTTTTATCAAGATGAAATCGCTAAACTCAAAGGCCAAAAAGCTAAAGAAATTTATGAAGCTCTAGCACTAAAGGATATTTTACAAGCCTCTAGCGCATTAATGCCTTTATATGAAAAAGACCCTAATAACGGCTACATTAGCCTAGAAATTGACCCTTTTTTAGAAGACGATGCGATTAAAAGCATTGATGAAGCCAAGCGGTTATTCAAAGCATTAAACCGCCCTAATGTGATGATTAAAGTCCCGGCGAGTGAAAGCGCTTTTGAAGTCATTAGCGCTTTAACTCAAGCCTCTATCCCCATTAATGTAACTTTAGTTTTTTCGCCTAAAATTGCCGGTGAAATCGCTCAAATCTTAGCCAAAGAAGCGCAAAAAAGAGCGGTCATTAGCGTGTTTGTTTCACGATTTGACAAAGAAATAGACCCATTAGTGGCACAAAACTTGCAAGCTCAAAGCGGGATTATGAACGCTACCGAGTGCTATTACCAAATCAACCAACATGCTAATAAGCTAATAAGCACCCTTTTTGCGTCCACCGGCGTTAAATCCAACGCTTTAGCTAAAGATTATTACATTAAAGCGCTGTGTTTTAAAAACTCTATCAATACAGCCCCATTAGAGGCTTTAAACGCTTATTTGCTTGACCCAAACACCGAGTATCAAACCCCTTTAAAAATTACAGAAATTGAAGCGTTTAAAAAAGAATTAAAAGCGCACAACATTGATTTAGAAAACACCGCCCAAAAACTCCTTAAAGAAGGCTTGATAGCGTTCAAACAATCCTTTGAAAAGCTTTTAAGCAGTTTTTGATTTTTAAGGGTTTTTTGGATAGAATAAGCCCTTATTTTATTTTAAAGGATTGACATGTTAGAAGGCGTTATTAGAGAGAGTATTACTAAAGCTAACGCTAAAGCTTTAAAAAAAGATGGCTATCTAATCGCAAACGTTTATGGAAAGGGTATTGAAAACGTGAATTGCGCGTTCAAATTAAACCCTTTCATTAAATACCTTAAGGAAAAAAAGCATTTGATTTTTCCGGTGAAATTAGGGGATAAGACTTTTGAAGTCGTGGTTCAAGAATACCAAAAAAACCCCGTTACTAATGAGCTTATCCATGTGGATTTACTCGCTGTTACTAAGGGCGTGAAGTCCAAGTTTAAAGTCCCCATCAAACACCAAGGCACTCCAGTGGGCTTGAAAAATAAAGGGATTTTGATGCTCTCTAAAAAGCGTATCAGCGTGGAATGCGCTCCAGAGCATTTGCCCGATCACTATTTAGTGGATGTAGCCCCTTTAGACGTGAATGAGTCTATTTTGGTGCGCGATTTAGAAAAACACGAGAATGTGAAGATCTTAGATCATGATTCTATCGCTGTGATCGGTGTGATTAAAGCGAAGTGATTTGAAGTTATGACGCTTTTAGTGGGTTTAGGCAACCCTACTTTGCGTTACGCTCACACCAGACACAACGCTGGTTTTGATATTTTGGATTTGCTCGTTGGCGAGTTGGATCTTTCTTTCATTTTTTCTCCCAAACACAACGCTTATTTGCGTATTTATAAGGATTTTATCTTACTCAAGCCCCAAACTTACATGAATTTAAGCGGTGAGAGCGTTTTAAGCGTCAAAAATTTTTACAAACCCAAAGAGCTTTTAATTGTCCATGACGACCTGGATTTACCTTTAGGCGTTGTGAAATTTAAAAATGGCGGAGGGAATGGGGGGCATAATGGCCTAAAATCCATTGATTTATTGTGTTCTAATTCTTATTACCGCTTGAGGGTGGGGATTTCTAAAGGGATCAATATCACTGAGCATGTGCTTTCAAAATTCCACAACAACGAAGAGCCTTTAAAAAACGCTGCGTTTGAACATGCCAAAAACGCCCTAAAATTTTTTATAGAAAGCCATGATTTTAACGCCATGCAAAATCGTTTCACGCTCAAAAACCCTTTAAAAATAGAAAATTAGATGCGCTCTATCCAAAATTTTAAGTTTTTATCATGGTTTGAATAAGGGTTTAAAGTGCGTTTGTTTAGATTTGTAGGGTGGTATTATTTCAAATACTTTTTAATCGTGCTTTTGGCTTTAGAATTGTTTTTTGTAGGTATTGACAGCCTGAAATACGCCGATAAAATGCCTGATTCTGCGAATATGATCATCTTATTTTTCACCTATGACATTTTATTCGCGCTCAATTACACCTTGCCCATTTCCTTGCTTTTGGCGATGGTTTTATTTTATATCTCATTCATTAAATCCAACCAATACACCGCCCTGCTCTCCATTGGCTTTTCCAAATGCCAGATTTTAAGCCCTATTTTTTTGATTAGCCTGTTTTTCACGGCTGTTTATGTGGGGTTGAATGCGACCCCTTTTGTGTATATGGAAGAAAAAACGCAAAATTTGATCTATAAAGACAATTCTTTGAGCGTTTCAGAGCATTTGTTAGTGAAATACAACGATGATTACGTGTATTTTGATAAGATTAATCCCTTATTGCAAAAAGCCCAAAATATCAAGGTTTTTCGCCTAAAAGATAAGACTTTGGAATCTTATGCTGAAGCTAAAGAAGCTTTTTTTGAAGACAAGTATTGGATCTTGCATGACACTACTATCTATGAAATGCCCTTAAGTTTTGAACTGGGCGCGAACGCTTTAAGCACCACGCGTTTAAAAACCTTTAAAACGCTCAAAAATTTCCGCCCTAAAGTTTTAGACACCATTTATCAAAACAAGCCTGCGGTTTCTATCACAGACGCTCTTTTATCCTTGCATGCTTTAGTGCGCCAAAACGCGGACACGAAAAAAGTGCGCTCGTTTTTGTATGTGTTTGCGATTTTGCCCTTTTTTGTGCCGTTTTTAAGCGTTTTAATCGCTTATTTTTCGCCCAGTCTCGCCCGCTATGAAAACTTGGCTCTTTTAGGGCTAAAGTTTATCATTATCACGCTCGTTGTTTGGGGGCTATTCTTTGCTTTAGGGAAGTTCAGCATTTCAGGGATACTCATTCCTGAAATAGGCGTGCTATCGCCCTTTTTTGTATTCTTAGCTCTTAGTCTTTGGTATTTTAAAAAGCTTAATAAGAGATTGTAGGATTTATAAACCTATAGTAATTCAAGCTCTCATTAGAGATCTAAATTAAAAGACTTGCAACGCAACATTAACTCAAGACTTATAAAATAGCTTGAAAAATTGTTAAGGTTTTTGATGAGTTCTGTTCAAATCCTATCTAATCTCAATTATCCCAAAGTGATTACTGAAGGGCTAAGAAATTCTTTAGACACTCATATTGCAGTTACTTTTTTAAAATACAGCGGGGTTGAGATTATTCAAGATGCCTTGATTAATTCTTTAGAAAAGGGGGCAGAATTTGAGATTATTGTAGGACTTGATTTTAAAACAACCGACTCAAAATCCATACGATTTTTGCTAGACTTAAATAAAACTTATAAAAAATTAAGATTTTATTGCTACGGCGACAAAGAAAATAACAAAACAGATATTGTATTCCACCCTAAAATTTATATGTTTGACAACGGAAAAGAAAAAACTTCCATTATAGGCAGCACCAACTTAACCAAAGGGGGGTTGGAGAATAATTTTGAAGTCAATACCATTTTTACAGAAAAGAAACCCTTATATTACACGCAGTTAAACGCTATTTATAATTCTATAAAATATGCGGATAGTCTGTTCACTCCTAATGAAGAGTATTTGCAAAACTATGATGAAGTTTTTAGCGCCATTATTAAAAATGAACAAAAAGTCTCAAAAGATAAAAGCATTCAAGAAAAGATTAAAAAGATTGAAAAACAAGAAAAATTGCTTCCTGGAACTATCCCCTCTATCAAGGCAATGATAGTAGAATTTATTTTCGCTTGTGAGAAAAAAGGCGTTAAACAAGTAGCATTACAAGATATTTATCAGGCATTAGAAGAGAGAATAAAAAAAGAAGAGTGGGGATACAAATACAAAAGCGATACTTTTAAAAATAGCATTAGGGGCGAACTCAACCACCATCAAAAAGATAGCCATTCAAAACAAAGTTTAGGACTCTTTGAGAGATTGCAAAAAGGTTTTTATGCTCTAACACCAAAAGGGCGTTTGTATAAAGGACGCTAAAGGTATTTATTTTAGACATTACTCAGTCTAGCCTAATTAAACTCTTTGCAAAGCTATCTCTCAATCAAAATAAAGAATTGAAAGAAAAATTTGACTCCAATGAGTATATCTTTAGCGATGAAGAATTAGAACGCATTATAGAAATATCCCCACAACAGCATAAGGACTCATTGTGCGGTAATGACGGATTCATCAAAAAAGTAGAAAACAGCGCAGAGTTATTACAGCTCAATGACAACCCTAAAGCTTGACAAATCAAGCTTTCATATATCCATATATAAGCTATAAGCCTTGCCTAAAACCCTGCCAAATTCAAAAAGTATAAACATAGCGCAAATACATAGAATACTGACGGCGTAAGGTTTGGGTTAAGCTGAAATTGGTTTCTGCTCCGGTGATAGTGGTTGGTTGGCCATTCTCTAGCGGGCCTTGTTTTTTCGCTCTTATGGTAGTAGAGCCTTTGAAAAAGTAATTAGGGAGCGTGGGGATTTTGATACCAAACTCAATGCCATGGTGTTCAAAAATATTAGTCCTAATGCCCACATTCACTAAAAATTGGAAAATCGTGTGATTCACTTTAGCGTTTAATTTTCCTGTGGTATAGACGCTATTAGGGTTAATCCCCACATTACAACTCGCCGGCGTCGTGTCCCCGCAAGTGATTGTGCCATCAGCGTTAGTCATGTAAGCGTCAGCGTCGGTATTGACGCCATAAACATACCCGTCCTTAAAATACCCCACACGATTATTGGTCCAAGTATTACCCGCAAAATTCACGCCTAGAAAAAACCCCGCCGTGGCTTTAGGCTTATCTATAATGTTAAAAAGCATGTCTGTGCCAAAACCATAAGTATACATGTCTGCTTTTTGATCGCTCAAATAAAAAGGCGATATAGCGTTAGCGGCTCTGGAGTTAGAGAAATTGGTATGCCCATAATCAAAAAAGCCATAATAGCGCAACCCAAACCACCTTTTTTTACCGATAAAATGCTTATAGCCTGTCATCACGCCTAGCCCATACATCGGCTGGTTACGGCCAGGAATATTTTTATTGGTGCTTAGCATGGTGCGAGAAGTCCAATTGACCACGCAATTAGCTTTAGTATAGCCTGGCGTTCCTGGTGTCCCTGAAGCTGGCTGACAGCCACCGGTCTGCCCATCAGGGACTTTACCATTATCATTGGCTGAAACATCGCCAAAAGGCACTTGAAACAACTCGCCGTTTTTATAAGCGTTTGTCTTTTGATCAGCCCTACCCACTTCCAGGCTAATCCCCACAAACGCGCCATTCTTTTCATGGGCATTTAAGGGGTTTGTCAGCCATAACGAACTCAAAAGAGCGCCTAAAATTACCGAGCCTTTTTTAGAAATATCTAAAGATTGAGCTATCAAAACAGATTCCTTACGATTAAAATTTTTACAAACCATTTTGCAATCTTGCATTCTATTTTTCTTCTTTGTCATAAAATTGAGCATCACTCTCTAGGGTCTCCGCTTAAGTGTTACTTTTTTAATTATTTTATTATAGCTAATTGCAATCTTAAAAGTCAAACAAAAACCACCCCTAAAATTCCCATAATAGTGGGATACTTGACAATAAAACCCTTTTATAGTAGATTAAAAACTCTTTAATTTTCCCATGAATAAAGGATTTTAAATGGATGCGATTTATCCTTATGTGTTGGTTGTTCATTTATTGTGCGCCATTATTTTTATTGGCTACTTGTTTTTTGATGGGGTAATTTTCCCTAATGTGAAGAAAATGTTTGGCGAAGAGTTTGCCAATAAAGCGAATACAGGAATCACTCAAAGAGCGGTTAAAATCATGCCCTTATGCGTTTTAGGGCTTGTTTTAACAGGGGGCATGATGCTTAGTCAATACATGGGGGGCGATAAAGGCTGGTGTGAAACCCCTTTTCAAAAGATACTCATGCTTAAAGTGATCTTAGCGTTAAGCATTTTTCTTTTGGTGCTTTTTTCTTTATCGTGTAAGTTTTTGGGTAAGAAAAACCCTATTGGTAAATATATCCACCCTATCGCTCTAACTTTTGGCTTTTTAATCGCTATTTTAGCCAAAACGATGTGGTTTGTTTAAGAGCGTTTCAACCTCAAAGAATTTAAAACCACTAAGAGCGAGCTAGCACTCATGCTCAAACTCGCTATTAAAGGGTTGATGTATCCTAGCATAGCGATTGGGATTAAAATAGCGTTATAAATCAAGCTCAAAACAATGTTTTGCAACACCACTTGATAGACTTTTTGAGCGTTATCAAACGCTTTTTCTAACAAACTCAAATCCTCTTCTAAAAGCAAAATATCGCATGCGCTTTTACTCAAAGCGCTTTTTTCAAACCCCAAAGAAACGCTCGCTTGTTTTAAGGCTAGCGCGTCATTATTGCCATCGCCTACCATCGCGCACACGCCCTTATGAGAACTGACGATTTGAGCCTTATCTTCAGGGGTCAAATGGGCATGATACTTAGAAATCCCTAATTTTTTCGCGCACTCCTTAACCGAGCTTTCATTATCCCCGCTTAAAATTTCTAATTCTAAGCCTTGATTTTGTAAAGCCTGAATGACTTCTTTAGCGTTAGCTTTCAAACGCTCTTCTAAAATGAATAACGCGCATAAGGTCTTATTTTTCGCAAAGCCTACCATGATATTAGCGCTCTCTTTAGTCTTTATATCAACCCCCATAGCGTTTAAAAATTTCAAGCTCCCCACTAGCAGGGTTTCATTGTGATAGCTCGCTTTTAAGCCATGAGCGAAAAACTCTATCTGTTCTAAATTAACCTCATCGCTATCTAGAGATTTAAGGATCGCACTATGGGCTAAATGCTCCCTAGTTTTTAAAAGGCTCTTTAAAAGCCTTTCATCAAATTCTTCATGAATGATTTTTTCTTTTAAAAGGACTTCTTTTTGCGTGAGCGTGCCGGTTTTGTCTATAAAGATTTTTTCCACTTTAGCCAGAGTTTCTAAAAACAACGCTTCTTTAAATACGATCAAAGGGTTTTTAAACACCCCTATCACTAACGCAATGGGCGTAGCTAAGGCGAATGCGCAAGGGCAGCTGATGACTAACACGCTAATACACACCATTAAGGCTTTTTCAAAATCACCCCCCAAACCAAATTGCCATAATAAAAAGCTTATAAAGGCTAAAAACAACACCGCTTTAGAAAAAATATCCGCAATTTTATTCGCGCTGCTCTCAATTAAGGGCTTTTCTAAAAAACTCTTTTTTAAAGTTTCTAACAAACCAGAAAGGCGTGAGTTTTGAAAATTCGCGCTCACTTGATAGCTAAAAGGCACGCCCACATTCACATAACCCCCTAAAATTGGATCATTAACCCCCAATTCCAAAGGCTTAAACTCCCCGCTGATCAAAGACGCATCCACGCTCGCGTTATTTAAAAGCACGCCATCTAGTGCGATTTTAGCCCCGCTTGGCACCCAAACAACAGAGCCTATCGCCACATCTTTAGGGTGTTTTTCTATCTGCTTGTCCTTTTCTACAATAATCACGCTATGGATTTCATGCGATTCTAGGGCCAGACATTTTTCATTCGCAAACAGCCTGGCTTTTAATTCCAAAAACTTAGAGCCAAAAACAAGCGTTAAAATCGTGCTGCTCGCTTCAAAATAAGTCTCTTGGGACACCAACATGGCATAAAGGGAATAAACAAACGCCGATAACGCCCCAAAAGACACGCTCAAATCCATGCCCAAAACGCCATTTTTTAGCCCATAAAACGCCCCCTTAATGAAAAAACGCCCCACCACCACTAGCACCAACAAGCTTAAAAAGAGCGATACGAGATCCAAATTCCTTTGCATGAGCTTATCCATGCCAGCGCCATAACTCGCGCTACCATAACTTGCGTATTTGGCAATGGCAATAAACATCAAATTCATGGTGGCAAAAAACCCCACGCTCAAAGTGAGCAAATAGGAACGCTGTTCTTTTTGGGCTTTTAGGGTGTAATTTTTTGCGTTATAAATTTTAGCCCCATAACCCAAACTCTCAATTTTTTGAACGATCTCTTTAGGGTTTAAGGACTTCTCAAACACGATTTGTAAATGGTGGGTGGTGAAATTCACGCTCACTTTTTTAACCCCACTTAAGCGCTCTAAAACCTTTTGATTGAGCCACAAACAAGCGTTGCAATGCGTTTTTTCTAGCAAAAGATTAAGGATTAATTCGCCCTTATTGTTTTCTTCAAGGGCTTGTTCTAATTCCAAAGCGCTCATTGAATCTTGGGGCGTTACGGGGGCTAAAGTGGAATCGTTTAATTTGTCATAAAAGCTCTCTAAATTCAAATCCAATAATAACGCATACACCCTAGCGCACCCCGTGCAGCAAAAATACAATTCTTTGTGATTAATGGTCTCTTTAAAAAGCTCACTTTCTTTAAACTCCAACTGGCAATGCGAACATTTCATTTTTTAATCCTTAATTTAAGGGCGCTAGTTTAGAAGCGCTTTGATAGAATAAGTGTTACAAATTTGATAGATGCTTAAAACTTCTTTGGTGTTGTCGCTTTGGTTTTTGGAATGGTGCGTGATTAAAGGGGGCAAAACTTTTAGAGCGCTTTTGGAATTATTCCTGGCCGCTCCAAGCATCAAATGGGCGTTTTTGTCTTTAAAACTTTGGACAAACCTTAAAGTCTCTAGCGTGAGTTTAACGCTTTTCAAACTCTCTACCACCAAGCAAAGCGACAAGGCTTCATAGCAAAAAATAAAATACCCTTTAGGTTTTAAGCATTTTTTCACTTTAGCTACTAAAGAAGCGAAGTCTAATTCGCTCTGGTGCCTCGCATGCCCTTTAATTTGAGATTTGATAGAGCCTAAAGCGTAAAAAGGAGGGTTGCACACAATTACATCATACAAAATCGGGGGGTTGAAATCTAAAAAATCGCTTTCAAACACTTGAGCGTTAGGGAATTTAAGGGCATTTTTTTGGGAGCAAAACGCCATTTTGCTATCCTTTTCCACTAAATGAACGCTCGCTAGCGGGTTGTCTCTGGCGCAGAGCAAGCCTAGAACCCCACACCCTGAGCCTATGTCTAAAATCGCGCCGCTATTTTTGATAAAAGGGCGTGAAAAATCGTATAGAAAAAGCGAACCGCTATTGTAAGAATAAGCGTTTAAGGGCTGGTATAATCTTAAGAGTTTTCTATCCATAAAAGGGCTTCATTTTCTAAGATTTGCACATGCAACAACCGCCCCTTAAAAGGGGTTTTTAAAGCGAATGCGCTAAACGCTTCGCCAATCATAGACGCATGCGAATGCAAAAGCAACGCGTCTATTTTATCCCTCAAGCTCTCAAACAATCCCCACCCCCCTTCAATGAAATTAAACCCTTTCTCTAGGGGTAAATCTTTGGGGTCATGGAAGGCATTAACCAAACGATTGGGTGCAAAAAAAACTTTTGAATGGGGGTTAATTGAACGCTTAGACAAAATAGCGATATTGGGGTTTTTATTGTGATAAAAGCTATCGCAAAAGCGAGCGTCTAATAAGGGGTTATCCGTTCTTATGGTTTTCCCAGAAATGATGAGCGTGTCGCATATTGCTCGCTGGTTGTGCGTGAAAATAACGCTTTTTGGCCCGGTGATCTTGCCATGGTAATAATCCCCATTCATCCTTAAAGCGAGTTTGAATAAATTAAAACGCCCCTTTTGTTCCATTACCCTAAAAGGCAAGAGCAAGTCTTTAGCCTTGTTTTCTAAATTGTGGCAAATTATTGTTTCAATATGAGCCTTTTGTAGCCTTGCTAAACCCCCTTTTTTGGCTTCGTTTTCTTCTGCGGCAATGATCACTCTTTTAGGCTTTAAAATTTCTAACAATCCGCTGCATGCCGGGGTTTTACCATAAGAATTGCATGGCTCTAGGGTGATTAAAAAAACGCAGTCTGTAAAGGCGTTATCGTGGCGCGTTTTTAAAAAATCGCTTAAAGTTTTAGGATCTTCTAATTTTTCTAAATCGTTTTTTAAATGGGGGCGTAAAATCTTTAACGCTGATTTAGCGGCTAAGACTTCTGCATGCGGGGTTTTGGCTTTTTTGTGGGTTTCTAAACTCAAGATCTCATGGTGTTTATCTAACACCATGCAAGCCACGCTTGGGTTTTCTAAGGCTAGGGTTTGATATTCCCACGCCTTATTCAAGCAAATTTCTAATAAACTCTCATAAAGTCTCATGGGGTTTAACTAGGGAAAAAAGGCAAAAGCAAAAAGCCTTTAATCGCTAAAGCGTTAATAATATCAACAAAAAACGCTCCCACTAAAGGCACGACGATAAACGCTACATGCGATGGCCCATAGTGGTTGGTAATGGTTTGCATGTTCACCATAGCCGTTGGGGTCGCTCCAAGCCCAAAACCGCAATGCCCCGCGCACAACACCGCCGCATCATAATCCTTCCCGCATACCCTAAAGGTTACAAGCACCACATAAAGGATCATAAACACCACTTGAACGCTCAAAATAACCGCTAAAGGTACAGCGAGTTTTAACAATTCCAATAAATTCACGCTCATTAAAGCGTAGGCTAAAAACAGACTCAAACTCACATTCCCTATGACTGAAACCTCTCTGTCAAACACGCTATGGATCTTAAAAAACGACAAGGTGTTTCTTAAAATAACCCCCACAAACAAGCACCACACAAAAGTCGGCAAAGTGAAACTTTTAGGCATCAAGTGCGATAAAAAAGTCCCCACCAATAAAGCGATCGCAATCAGAGCTAAAGTTTCTACAAAACTGGATGCGGTGATTAGGCGTTGCTCTTTAGGGGTTTCAAAGCCTTTAGACACCACGCCCTCTAAAGTGTCTTTTTCTTTGGTGTCTTTAGGTTCTAGTTTGTATTTTGAGATCAAATATTTAGCGACAGGCCCTCCAATAATCCCCCCACTCACCAAGCCAAAAGTCGCGCACGCCATGCCCACTTCTAAGCTAGAGCTAAAATTATAAGGCGGTTGGGTGAAAAAATTAGCCCATGCCGCGCTAGTGCCATGCCCTCCCACTAAAGCGATCGATCCCCCTAAAAGCCCCATTAAAGGATTGACCCCTAAAAGGCTAGCGATAGAAATCCCCACCATATTTTGACACACCACAAACCCCGCCACAGCCAGCAAAAAAACCGCAAGCATTTTGCCGCCTTTTTGTAAAGATTTGAAATCCGCGCTCAAACCAATGGTGATAAAAAAAGTCAGCATTAAAGGATCTTTTAAGGAAGAATCAAATTGCAAGCCAAAATTGTAAAACTGACGCGCTAACATGATAAAAAAAGCGACTAAAACCCCGCCCACAACAGGCTCTGGAATATCATAATCGCGTAAAAACTTGACTTTAGAAATCACATAACGCCCCAAAAGCAGCACTAAAACCATGCACACCAAAGTGGCATAAATATCCAACTTAATTTCTTGCAAGCTTGCATCCTTATTAATCAAATTTATCTTATTATAATATAATACCCCCCTAAAAGAACGAGATCAGTTAGAAAGTAGGTGTTCCTTGCATACAGTATTACAAATTGGAGCTGGTGGCGTAGGCAGTGTGGTAGCACACAAAATGGGCATGAACAGAGATGTGTTTAAAAATATCGTTTTAGCGAGCAGGAGTTTAGACAAATGCTATGCGATTAAAGAAAGCATGCTCAAAAAGGGTTTGGGGGAAATTGGCGTTGAGCAAGTGGATGCCGATGATACGCAAGCCTTAGTCGCTTTAATCCAAAAACACAAGCCTAAAGTCGTTGTTAATGTGGCTCTACCCTATCAGGATTTAACGATCATGCAAGCATGTTTAGAGACTAAAACGCATTACATTGATACCGCCAATTACGAGCATCCGGATTTAGCGAAGTTTGAATACAAAGAGCAATGGGCGTTTGATAAAGCTTATAAAGAAGTGGGGATTTTAGGGGTTTTAGGGGCTGGGTTTGATCCGGGCGTTACTAACGCTTATGTCGCTCACGCTCAAAAACACCATTTTGACACTATCCACACTTTAGATATTTTAGATTGCAACGCTGGGGATCACAAACGCCCTTTTGCCACGAATTTTAACCCTGAAATCAATTTGAGAGAAGTCAGCTCTAAAGGGCGTTATTATGAAAACGGCAAATGGATTGAAACAAAGCCTTTAGAAATCAAGCAAGTGTGGGCTTACCCGCAGATTGGCGAAATGGATTCGTATCTTTTATACCATGAAGAATTGGAATCGTTAGTCAAAAACATTAAAGGCTTAAGGAGGGCGAGGTTTTTTATGACTTTCTCCCAAAATTATTTAACCCACATGAAATGCTTGGAAAATGTCGGCATGCTAGGCATTAAAGAAATAGAGCATCAAGGCGTAAAAATCGTGCCGATACAATTTTTAAAAACCTTGCTTCCTGATCCAGCGACTCTAGCCAAAGACACCACCGGCAAAACCAACATCGGGTGCTATATGACCGGCATTAAAAACAACCAAGACAAAACGCTCTACATTTACAATGTGTGCGATCACAAGAAATGCTATGAAGAGGTAGGCTCGCAAGCCATAAGCTACACCACCGGCGTGCCAGCGATGTGTGCGGCTAAAATGATTTGCAACGACACTTGGAGCGTGGAGCATTTTAAAGCCGGCGTGTTTAACATAGAAGAATTAAACACCGATCCTTTCATGGAAGAATTGACTAAACAAGGCTTGCCCTATGAAGTGATTGAGCGCTAGTTTAGGCTTCAATCTTCACTGGGCACGATAAATACCGATTCCCTTTCTATCGTAATATTCTTATCATCCGCGCTGTAAGCTTGTATTGTAATGGGGGTTAAAGTGTCTTTAGCGCGTTTGTATTCTGTGGCGTTATTCTTTAAAGGCTTTCTTAAAATCACTACCACCTTGATCTTTTGCCCGGCTTTAACCATGATGGGGGTTAAAGGTTTTTTGATTTTAATGTCCTTTTGCCCTAAAATTTTGAAATAAAACTCATGGTCTTTATTGTCCGTGTTGTGGAATAAAAACACATAATCGTTATCCACATACCCGCTAGATCGCAATTCATACAAATTGCTGTTGCGGTTAATGTCTAAAAGCATGCGTTCTTTTTTAAACGAAGTGATGACTAAAAGCGCGATAACAATAGCGATAACCCCCATGTAAGCGATCGTTTTTAAACGCACTAACCGCACTTTTTGGCGCGTGTTTGTGGCGTTGGTTGAAGACCATTGGATGAGTGAAGGGCGGTTGTATCTAGCCATGGTGATGGTGCATGCATCCACGCATTCCAAACAATTGATGCATTCTAATTGCAAGCCCTTTCTAATATCAATATGCGTGGGGCAAACTTGCACGCAATGCAAACAATTCACGCATTCATTTTCCGCGCTGCGTTTTTTGGGGGGTAAGGGAAAAAGGCGACCCTGATTGTCATAAAGCGCTCCGCCACGCTTTTCATCGTAAATAGGGTTTAAGGTATCATTGTCATACAACACCGATTGCACCCTGGCATAAGGGCATAAATAGATGCAAAAACGCTCCGCAACCACCACTATATCAAACAACACCACAGCCGCGCTAAAAAGCCAAAAACCCATAGCGACAGGGTGCTCGCTAGGGTTTTTAAGATAGGAAAAAAAATCTTCAGGGGCGATGAAATAAAAGAAAAACAACATCATAAGCCCCGCCACAACAGGAGCGAATAACAAAACGCTCAATACTTTACGGATCTTATAGCTTGGGGTGTTTTTAGGGCTTTCTTGCTTGTTGCTGATCTTTTTATGGAGTTTGAAAATCTTCGTTTCAATCACATCTCTATAAAGCACCCTTAAAAAGGTTTGCGGGCAAGCCCAACCGCACCACACACGCCCAAGGCTAGTGGTGATGAAAAAAATCCCTATAAAAAGCAAAATAACCATAAAAGGCATGACTTGCAATTCTTCAGCGCTAAAGATCTTGCCTAAAAAATGCAGTTGCTTATGCTCAAAGGAGATCAAAAACAAATGCGCCCCATCAATGCGAACAAAGGGCGTGATTAATAGCACTAAAGAAATCAATAAAAAACCTATATAACGCTTCAAGCGGAACGATTTTAAAAAATGGCTAGAAGTTTCAAGCATTCTCAATATCCTAAAATTTTTAAGCCACTATACCCTAACAACTTAACGCTTTCACTTAAAAAGCAACATGTTATAATGATCGCTATTTTATTTGAAAGGGTATTTATGGAAAGCGTTTTAAACTTCCTAACCAATATCAATGTGATTTTCACCCTTTTGGGTTATTTGATTGGGGGGATTCCTTTTGGCTATGCGTTAATGAAAATCTTTTACGGCATGGATATTACTAAAATCGGATCGGGCGGCATTGGCGCAACGAATGTCTTGCGCGCTTTACAAAGTAAGGGCGTGAGTAACGCCAAACAAATGGCCTTATTAGTCTTAATCCTGGATCTATTCAAAGGCATGTTCGCGGTGTTTTTGAGCAAATTGTTTGGGTTGGATTACAGTTTGCAATGGATGGTCGCTATCGCTAGCATTTTAGGGCATTGTTATTCGCCTTTTTTAAATTTCAATGGAGGCAAGGGCGTTTCTACGATCATGGGCTCTGTGGTGTTGCTCATCCCTATTGAAAGCCTCATCGGTTTAACGGTGTGGTTTTTTGTGGGTAAGGTGCTTAAAATCTCTTCACTCGCTAGCATTCTAGGGGTAGGCACAGCGACTGTTCTTATCTTTTTTGTGCCTTATATGCATATCCCAGATAGCGTCAATATCCTTAAAGAAGTCGGCACGCAAACGCCTATGGTGCTTATTTTTATTTTTACCCTTATCAAGCATGCGGGCAATATTTTTAATTTATTAGCCGGTAAGGAAAAGAAAGTCTTATGAAAACTAAACAAGGCGTTCATGTCCATAACTTCGTGTTTGAAACGATTTTAGGGATTTTGGAATTTGAACGCTTAAAACCCCAAAAAATAAGCGTGGATTTGGATCTTTTCTACACGGAATTACCCAATAAGGCTTATTTAGACTACATGGAAATCCAAGAGCTTATTCAAAAGATGATGCAAGAAAAACAATACTTACTCATTGAAGACGCCCTGAAAGATTTGAGCCATGCTTTAAAAACGCACTATAGTGGAATTTCTGAGCTTTATTTAAAAATCAGCAAGTTAGAAATTTCTCCCAATTCTCAAGTGGGAGCGAGCGTGAAAATTTGCTATGAAAATAATCTTTAGCCTCTTTTTCCTCCTTATGGTTTTAAAAGCACACCCCATAAACCCTTTATTAGAGCCGTTATATTTCCCGAGTTATGCGCAATTTTTAAATTTAGAACCTCATTTTATCATTAAAAAAAAGCACGCTTATAGACCCTTTCAATGGGGGAATACCATTATCATCAAACGCCATGATTTAGAAGAACGCCAGAGCAACCAGCCAAGCGATATTTTCCGCCAAAACGCTGAAATCAATGTGTCTTCTCAAACTTTTTTAAGAGGAATGAGCAGCGCTTCTTCACAAATAGCACTTGATTGAGCCACTCAATAATCAACCGCTCAATAAAATGCTAAAACTTTTTTTAATCATATTTTTCTTGGTATTTTCTTAATCCTAAAACAAATTTAAGGTATTATTAAATAGAATAATGTAATAATAACCTTAGGTTTAAAACTTGACTAAATTTTTAGAAAAAAGTAAATAAAAAGGCTAAAAGAAATGCTTAGAAATCAATTTCGTATCGTGTTTGTCTCTTGTATTGTCGCTAGCAGTTTGCAAGCTCAAGAAAATACCCACACTTTGGGTAAGGTAACCACTAAGGGTGAAAGGACTTTTGAATACAACAATAAAATGTATATTGACAGAAAAGAGCTCCAACAACGCCAAAGCAACCAAGTCCGTGATATTTTTAGGACTAGAGCGGATGTGAATGTGGCTAGTGGGGGCTTAATGGCGCAAAAAATCTATGTTAGGGGGATTGAAACGCGCCTTTTAAGGGTAACAATAGATGGCGTCGCTCAAAATGGTAATATTTTCCACCATGACGCTAACACGGTGATCGATCCTAACATGGTTAAAGAAGTGGAAGTGATTAAAGGGGCAGCAAACGCTTCAGCAGGCCCTGGCGCGGTGGCGGGCAAATTGTCTTTCACCACGATTGACGCTAACGACTTCTTAAGAAAGAATCAAACTTATGGGGCTAAAGCGGAAGCGGCCTTTTATACCAACTTTGGATACCGCATGAACGCCACGGCAGCCTATCGTGGTAAAAACTGGGACATCCTAGCCTATTACAACCATCAAAATATTTTTTACTACAGAGACGGGAACAACGCTTTTAGGAATGTCTTCCACCCTAACTACGATTTACAAGATCCAAGCAATAGCGAAATGAGCGTAGGGACTCCTAGTGAAGTCAATAGCGTTTTAGCTAAAATTAATGGCTATATCAACGAAACCGATAGCATTAGCGTGAGCTACAACCTCACACGAGACAATTCTACAAGGCTTTTACGCCCTAACACCACTTCAGCCCTCTCCAAAGCCAATGACCCAGGAAGCCAGCCAGCCCCCTTTGTGATTGACTTTGGGAAAGAATTAGCCCATACGATCAACTTCAACCACAATTTGAGCCTGAAATACAAGCATGAAGGCGGTCCTAATTTCAACCAGCCGCGCGTTGAATCCACCGCCTTTTTAGGGGTAAGGGGGGGCAATTATAACCCTGTGGTGAATCCTTTCGCTTACAATTCTAACGAGCCGGCTAACCCGGATTATATCCCTGAAGTGAGAGAGTGGTGTAACAACCCGGATAATATCAGCCAATGCACGCAAGGGGCTATCAGGCCTTCTAATGGAGGCTATCAAATAGGTTATGGCGCGCCTAACTCTATTAATTGGCAAGGGGATAGCGATTCTAGTGGAGGGGCGCAAGCAGGGTATGGGCAACTTAGCGCTACCATGCTTTCTGCAAGCGCGAATGTCTATCATGGGCTTGTCCCTAAAAATCCTGATTATGACATGACCCCCCCTAACGCTCAAAACCCTAGCGCAAACGATTGGACTTTAGGGAATGCGGACGCTGAGGGGACTTTAGCCAGAAGGATTTTCTTAATCAACTCAGGCGTTAATTTTAAAGTAACCCACCCCATTAGCGAAGATTATGGGAATGTGTTTGAATACGGCATGATTTATCAAAACCTGAGCGTTTTCTCTGGATTGGACAAAGGCAAAAACGGCTATTATAAAAACAACATTGATCCTAACGACCCTAACGGGCCGGGCTTGCCTTACCGCCATTACTATACCGATCAAAGCTCTCAATACCCTCAAAATCTCAACACGCCTAACCCGCTCTATCGTAACATGCCCCAAAATTCGCATGCGATCGGCAATATCATCGGAGGGTTTATGCAAGCGAACTACAATATTTTAAGCAATGTGATCGTGGGTGCGGGAACTCGTTATGATATTTACACTTTGCTAGACAAAAACGGCCGCACGCATGTAACTTCTGGCTTTTCGCCTTCTGCGACCGTGCTTTATAACCCCATTGAAAGCATTGGCTTGAAAGTGAGCTATGCGTATGTAACTAAGGGGGCTTTGCCTGGCGATGGCGTTTTGATGCGCGATCCTACGGTGATTTATCAAAGGAACTTGCGCCCTGCGATCGGTCAAAATGTGGAATTTAATGTGGATTACAACAGCAAGTATTTCAATGTGCGCGGGGCTGCGTTCTATCAAGTCATCAATAACTTCATCAACAGCTACGGGCAAGACACTTCTAAAAATGGCGGAGGTAACGCGACCGCAAAAAACATGTCAGGGAATTTACCCGAAACCATTAACATTTATGGTTATGAAGTTTCAGGGAATGTGAGGTATAAGAATTTCTTAGGGACTTTCTCAGTGGCTCGCTCTTGGCCAACGGCTAGGGGGCATTTATTGGCGGACACTTACGCTTTAGCTGCAACGACTGGGAATGTGTTTATCCTAAAAGCCGATTATGATGTTCGCAGGTGGGGGCTTACTTTAACCTGGCTCTCGCGCTTTGTAACTAACATGTATTATGAAGGCTATTCTATCTATTACCCGCAATACGGCTTGATCAAAATCCATAAACCCGGGTATGGCGTGCATAATATCTTTATCAATTGGACTCCGCCTTCTAAAAAATGGCAGGGTTTAAGGATTTCAGCCGTGTTTAACAATATCTTAAACAAGCAATATGTGGATCAAACTTCTGTGTTTCAAGCGAGTGCGGACGCTCCAGCGAGCGATATGATCCCTAAAGGCAAGCGCATGGCGCTCCCGGCTCCTGGATTTAACGCGCGTTTTGAGGTATCCTATCAATTCTAAAATGAAAGAAATCCTAGGATTTCTTTTTGAATTTTAAACATGGAAACAAACATGAAAAAGCCCTATAGAAACCGCCAAACTCTATGGAAAAAGTTCCGCTCGCTCAATAAGCTCATTAAGACGCTCTTAAGGATTTTAAAAAAGTAGTTTTATCAAAAATTTAGCGGGTTTAGTTTAAAATAACGCTCATTTTAACTCTCAAAAAAGGAATCAAACGCTTTCATCATGGCTAATATCACGACTAAAGAAACGCTCCTAATAACCCCGGATCTTTTGAAAAGCCCTTATCAAAAAATCATCAATGCGAGCGCGAGCGTTTTTGATGAAAATCATGGGCGATCGTTTTTTAGCCCGCAATTTTATGAAAAGATTGAGCCTTATTTAAAAGAAGTTTTAACCCAACCTATTGATTTAGAATGCGATCTCAACACCGCTAAAAAAAAGAACCGCTTAACCCCTTTAAAACAGCTTTTTAAGGCGTGCTTTAACGCTGAAGAAATTTTGATCGTGAATAACAACACCAGCGCGGTATTCCTCATCGCTAACGCTTTAGCGCAAGAAAAAGAAATCGTTGTTTCTTATGGCGAATTAGTGGGGGGGAATTTTAACCTTAAAGATATTTTATTGAGTAGTGGGGCTAGGCTGCATTTAGTGGGGAATACCAGTCGCGCTTATTTAAGGGATTACCGCTTAGCCTTGAATGAAAACAGCAAAATGCTCTTTAAAACCCACAACCCCGCTTTTAAAAAAGACACGCCCTTTAAAGATTTACAAGCCCTAGCTAAAGAGCATGGTTTGATAGATTATTACAATTTAGGGGATGTGGATTTGTTGGATAGAACGGCTTTAGAAGAAATTTTAGATTTCAAACCATCACTTTTAAGCTTTAGCGCGGATAAATCCTTTAACAGCGTGCAAGCGGGCATTATTATGGGGAAAAAAGAATGGGTTGAAATGTTAAAAAACCACCCCCTTTATAGAGCTTTGAGGGTGGATAAAATCACCCTCACCTTGCTTTTTTGCAGCCTAAACGCATGGGTCAATCACCAAGAAGACATTACAATCCATGCGCTACTGAACCAAACTAAAGACGCCTTATTGCAAAAAGCCTTGAAACTCTACGCCCTTTTAAAGCCTTTAGAATTGAACGTGAGCATAGCCTCTAGCTTTTCTAAAATAGGGAATTTATTTGGTAGGGAATTGGAATCCTTTTGCGTGAAAGTCCAGCCCAAAAACACCCAGAATTTAGATTGTGAGAAACTTTATTTAAAGCTTTTTCAAAAAGGCGTTATTACAAGAATTTCATGCGCATTTGTGTGTTTTGAAGTCTTTAGCTTGAATGGAGAAGATTTGGAAAAAATCGCTCTGGTTTTAGCAGAAATCCTTAACAAGGCTTAAAAATTCGCTATAATAAAATCTCTTTCAAAAACGCCATCTCCCCCATAAAATGACAGAGAATGATAGAACATCAATTTAAAGGAACTCAAGAATGGAAAAAATCAGCGACCTTATAGAATGCATTGCGTATGAAAAAAATTTGCCTAAAGAGATGATTTCAAAAGTGATTCAAGGCTGTTTGTTAAAAATGGCGCAAAATGAGTTAGACCCCCTAGCGCGCTACTTGGTGGTTGAAGAAAACAAGCAGCTCCAGCTTATCCAGTTGGTGGAAGTTTTAGAAGATGATGATGAAAGGTTGATTAACGATCCTTCTAAATACATCAGTTTGTCTAAAGCAAAAGAAATGGATCCAAGCGTTAAGATTAAAGACGAATTGTCTTACAGCTTGAGTTTGGAGAGCATGAAGCAAGGAGCGATCAACCGCCTTTTTAAAGATTTGCAATACCAGTTAGAAAAAGCGTTAGAAGATAGCCACTTTGAAGCGTTTCAAAAGCGTCTTAACAGCGTTTTAATGGGGCAAGTGATTTTAGTGGATCACAACCAAAACACTTTTATTGAGATTGAGCAGCAATTTCAAGGCGTTCTTTCCATGCGCCATCGCATCAAAGGCGAGAGTTTTAAAGTAGGCGATAGCATTAAAGCGGTTTTAACGCAAGTCAAACGCACGAAAAAGGGCTTACTATTAGAGCTGAGCCGCACCACCCCTAAAATGCTTGAAGCCTTGTTGGAATTAGAAGTCCCTGAAATTAAAGATAAGGAAATTGAAATCATCCATTGCGCGCGAATCCCAGGCAACAGAGCGAAAGTGAGCTTTTTTTCCCATAACGCTAGGATTGACCCCATAGGCGCGGCGGTGGGGGTTAAGGGCGTGCGCATTAATGCGATAAGTAACGAATTGAATAAAGAAAACATTGATTGCATAGAGTATTCTAATGTGCCTGAAATTTATATCACTTTAGCGCTCGCTCCAGCCAAAATTTTAAGCGTTGAGGTTAAAAAAATCCCCATAGAAGAATTGAATGCTGAAGAAAAAGAATCCGTTCAAGAGCGTTTTATTGTCAACAACCATTTGCAAAAGGCTAAAGTGCGTTTATTAGACATTGAAAAATCTAAGGCTATCGGTAAAGGTGGGGTGAATGTGTGCTTAGCGTCCATGCTTACAGGCTATCACATAGAGTTTGAAACCATTCCTAGCGTCAAAGAAAACGCAGAAAATGAAAGCGAAAAAGAAACGCCAAAAGTGGGGGTAGAAGCTTTAGAGTCTTTGTTTAAGAATTGAAATGATTTCTGTGAAACTTATTGAGTCCTTAATCAAAAGGAATTTAAGAAAATACTATGCAAGATTTAAAACATTTTAAAAATGATATTACGCTCATTCTATCCAAAGACAGATTAGATGCTTATGACAGCCTAGAGCAATACAAAGAAAATTTAAAATTCATTTCTTTCATCACGCCTAAAATTTCTAATTTAGAGATTTATTTACGCAACGCTTTAGACTATTGCTTGACTCAAATCAAAGGGAGCGAATGGGTGTTTAATGAAAGCGCTTTAACCCCTTTGATCAAAGAGCTAAAAGAAAAGAAAAAAGAAATCACGCATTCTTTGATTTTATCTAAAATGTCTTTAGGGGCAGTGATTAAGCTTATTTTTCTCTATAAGTTAGAGGGGGTCGTGCTAGATTTGAGAGCGTATCGTTTGAGAGCTTATTATCACGAAAATAAGGATACCTTGCTTATTAAAAGCAAAAAACGCCTTCTTTACAATTATATTAAAGCCCATATTGCTTTAAACTTGTTATGGACGATTAGAAATCGTGCGTATCATTGGGAAAATTTACTCAAAATCCAACCAAACAAGCGCCCACGAATAACTACATCATTCAGTGGGAAAAAAACATTCCAATGGACAGAATTTTAGTGATTGGTATTGAACCTAACAAAATCACTCTATTTTTAGATGATTTAATTAAGAGCGTTGGGAATAAAGATTTTGCAGATTTAAGTAGTTTGTAAAAAAGTGGGCTACTGAAGCCCTTATAATGTAAATGCATTATAACTCAAAAATCAAAATAAATCAAATTTCTTAAAAACCTAATCGCTTTTTTCATCTTTTAACAACCCCCCTAACACAAGAGCCGTTTTTTATTTAATTCTTCCACTAACATTACCCTCTTTTTGAAAGTTTTCCCATTGCCAATATACAGATTCAAAAGCAATTTTATGGTATTTTTTAGTTTTTAAGGCGTTTGCTTTAAGCACCACGCCCCCCACTATTCTTTATATGGTTTTATTCCAAAGCCATGCGTTAGAAAAAGCTTTTTTAATCTTTAAATTGTGTTTGATTGTTCTTGCTTGTTTTAAAGGTTAGGATAAAATAACGCTCACCCCCTAGTTTTTTTCGCTAGAGATTAGGGGGTAAATCACCTTCAAAGGATTACTATGTCCAAAAAACATGGTAAAAAACCTTTGGTTGTATTATACTTAAAAATACCTTTTTTTAAGTATAGGGTTAAAATCGTTGTTAAAAAAACCCATTAAAACCAAAGGTTTCCCCTATTTAAGGGGTTTCCTTTAAGGTAAATCGCTTTTTATTCACTGCCCGTTTTCAATGATTTTAACCTCTTCATCGGTGAGGTTATAGAGCTGATAGACTAAGGCGTCAATTTTTTGTTCTAATTCTTGAGTGTTGGCTTTGGGGTCTTTTTCTTTTGCTTTTAAGATCCGCTCTGCATAATCAGTGATTTTTTGGGCTAATTCTTGGTTTTTAGTGGTGATTTTAGGAATGGGGAGCCGTTCTATAAAAGCCTTTTTATAGCGATAACCACTCTCACCCAGTCCGCCACCTGCATAGAAAGTTTTGAAAGCAAAAGTAACCAATTGAGAATGCAACATTCCTAAAAGATAGTGCAAATGCTCTCCTGTGAGGATAAAGCTCGTGGCTTCTGCATAGAAAACCCCTAACTCGCATTCCCCATTATCCAAATAAAATCGTGGCTCTTGCACGATTTCGCCATACACAATTTTCTCTTTTTCAAACTCTTGATAATAGCTTGCCGCCCACCTTTGCAAGCAATACCATTCATATCTCTTTCCGGTTTCATCTTTATTGCGTTCTAAAAGTTCATCTTTATGTGAAAGCAAATGAGCATAGATAATAGGATAGTGGGTAGAAAAATCTTGTTCATTTTCTTCCATGCCTTTTGGACTATCGGTGTTTGGAAAATGCCAAGGTATAAAAATCAGCCACTCCCCCGCCCACTCATAACGATACCTTTTAATGTCCCTCCCTCTTAAAATCGGCTTGATAAGCTTAATTGTTCTTTCTCTTTCACTCATTCCCATGCCATCTTTTTGCACATCGTCGCAGTTTTTTAAGATTGCGTCTCTTTTTTCAGTGGGAATGATAAAGGCTTCGTTAGAGCCGGTTTTTATCCCGTAATTGATTTGAATGCCCCAGTCTTTAAGCGGGGTGCCGTTTTGTTCTATTTTATCCCTTAAGTCTAAAAGCTTGGCGTTGGCAAAAATAAAGCTTTCTGTTTGGAGCGCGTTTTGAAGCATGGGTAGGGGGTGGGCGCTTTTCAAATCCTCCTTATCGTTTTTTATGGGTTCGTAATATGTAAAAACGCTTTCTTTAAGAGGTGGTTGTTTTAGGGCATTGATGATGCTTGCATCCACTGTGGCGCTTTCAAAGACTTTTAAGGCGCTCAATTCCATGTAGCTGATAATGGTGGTGTTTTTGAGTAAAAACTCTCTTAATTTGGCGCCGTATTGAGCGCGCGTGTATTTGTTAGAAGTGATGAAAGCGTTAAACCCTTTTTCTTTTAAAAGGTTGAAAGCCAGGGCAAAAAAGTAGGTGTAAATGTCGCTTGAGCTGTTGTAAAAATTGGGGTATTGCTTTTGTAATAAAGGTTTTAAGTCTTTGATTTTTTCTTGGCGGATATAAGGCGGATTGCCTATAATGCAATCAAAGCCTAAAAAATCCCCCTCATCGTCTAAAACTTCAGGAAATTCAAAGCGCCATTCAAACGCATTTTGATACTCCCCACCACTTAAGGCATCATCAAGCTTTTTTCTTAAAGCTCTAATACGCCCATAAGAAGCAAAAGCCTCTTCCTCTTCCTTAGGGCTTAGCTTGGGCGTGCCAAAAAGGCTTGGGATAAAGTAATTTAAACCAGTTAGCAAACTCTTATCGTCTAGGGCAAAATCATTGTAATTTGTGATGTGTTTTTCAATAGCCTTTTCAAGCTCTGCTTTAGTTTTAGGGTCTTTGAGCGTGAGGGAAAAAGTGTTTTTTAACTCTTGGATTTTGTTGATCAGATCGGTTTTATTTAAGGAATAGAGAGGGTTTGGGTCTTTGTATTGGGCGACTAGATCTTTGTATTCTTGGATTTTTTTCTTGATATTGGGGATCTTTTTAAGATCATCATTCAAATTAAAGCGTGAAATCAAGCTATTACCGCACTTGATATTAATATCAATATTGGGGAGGGTTTCAAGCGCGTGAGTGTTCTTACCCTCTTCAAAAATATAGTAGCTGTATTTTAAAAGCTCTATCCATAGCCTGAGCTTGGTGATTTCGCAAGAATTGGGGTTAATATCCACGCCAAAAAGGCAGTTTTCAATGATGTCTTTTTTAAGATTAAAAAGTTCTTTTTGGATGTGGTGGTGGGGGTCGTTTTCGCTATGCGGTTTTTTGTAGTTAAAGATTTCACCCGTTTGTGCGTGGTGAATGATGATTTCATCGTTTTCTAATCTAAGTTTGTGGCGATACAAGGAAACAATAAGCCCTAGCTTGTAAGCAATTAACACCATTTCATTGAGCGCTGAAACCAAGAAATGCCCGCTCCCTACCGCCGGATCGCAAACGCGTAAAGTTAAAAGCGTGTTTAGGTATTCTTTAGCTTTTTCATTTGAAAAATTTCTGTCTATTTTTTCTCGCAACGCTTCTAAATCTTTGCAGTCCCACTGATAAGTGGCGTTGAATTTATCCAACACGACTTGGCTGATACTCTCTTTGCACATGTAGCTTGTAATAAAGCTTGGGGTATAAAAGCTCCCCTCTTTATAGCCGTTGAGTTTTTCAAAAACAAGCCCTAAAACGCTAGGGTTAATCAAACGGCTTTCGCTGGTATCGGTATTATCTTTAATGTCTTTAGGGGTGGTGGTGAATTTATAAAGACATAAAAATGCAAAAAGGTATTTTAGCAAGGGCAAAGCTTTTTCTTTTTGATAATCTTCATATTTTTTAAGAACGGATTTAGGATAAATCTCTAAAGGTTTGTTATTGAGCAATTTGATTTCATACCCCTTTGATTCTAAAGGCGTTTTATCAAACAAACTGGAATTCAAATAAGGGATTTTTTGTAAAATCTTGTCTTCTTTAATCTCTTTGAGACGCTCGTTATTTTTCTTAGCTAGGACTTCAAAAAAGAGGTCGTTTAGGTCGTTGAAATCTTTAAAGTTGTCTGTGGTTAAGAAAGAGTCTTTAAGATGCTCGAAAGAAATTAAAAGGCTTTCTAAAAGCCGTAAAAACAAGATGCGGTTATTCCAAGCGATAAGTAACGCCATGACTTCTTCATCATCTAAATTTGTGTATTTCTTTTTTAAAGCATCGCTTAGGGAGTTTTTGGTGCGGCTGGGCTTGATTAAAATTTTCCCTTTGTCATTTTGCTCTTCTAACCCTAAAATGTAAAGCAATTCTTCATAAAAATCTTTGTTAAGCGTGTTAGCGTCAAGGGTTTTCCTTTGTTTTAAAAGGACTTCGTGGCTTAAAACTTGATAAATCAAAGGAAGTTCTTTAAAATCATCGCTCAAATTAAAGTGAGTGTAGCGGAGTTCGCCTTCAAAATCTGTTTTCAAATATTGTTCTAAATCTTTGTAAAATTTTGGTTTTGAAGAGTCTGTGCCTTCGTTTTTAGCCCAACTTTTATAGAATTTATCGATGCGTTTATCGTTTTGAAACAAAAGCAAATCCCTACAATCAAAGAGGAAAAATTCATGTGCGTTGCAAATAATGGCGTGTTTTAGGGAGTTGTTTTCTTCTGTCTCTTTTAAAAAATACAAAACCATTTGACAAAAGGCTTTACTGAGCGGGTTTTCTCTGTCTTTGGGGAATTCGTTCCTATTGTTTAGGGCTTTGACTTCAATAAGCACCCAAGCTTCTTTACCCATATAGATCGCGCTATCCACTTTTTCATCGGTGTTGCAGTCATAGCCATAAGTTTTTAGAAAAAACTTATTGATTTCATTTTTTTGAAATTCTTCATCATTTCGTTTTGGCGCGTTTTCTAATAAGCTGTTTATTTCTTTTTCAAAATTTTCTATAGTTTCTTTTTTGGGTTCTTGGGGGTTGTATTGTTTAATAAAATCTTTGAGCGGGATGCGAGTGAAACAAATCATGAAAACGCCTTTGAAATGGGATAACGGCGATTATAACAAAAGTGCCATGAATTTTAAATAAAACGCTTTTCTTTAAAATTGTTCCATGTGAAACATTAAAGTAACTCTAATCTTTACGATTTAAAACTTCATTAACCAACGCGCTTAATTGATCTTTGTTCATTTTGGTTTTGTATTCAATATTCACGCCTTGCTTTTTTAAAGCTTCAAAAAATTTTTTAGCGGTTGAAATTTTCCGCTTTTCTTCTTCGCGCAATTCGTTTTCATTTTCAACCCCCTTAGTTTCTACCACTAACAACACTTTTTTATCGTTGTTTTCAACCACATACCCAAAATCAGGGCTATAAGTTTGATTCAACCCTACCGGGATTTTAACCCTAGGGAGCTTGCCAAAAACAATGATTTTAGTGTCATTAGATTCTTCAATCGTGTCTTTTTCAATCTCGCTATCCACTTGCATGAAGTTTTCATACAGGCATTTTTCTTGAGCGCTGGAATTTTTAATTTCATATTTATCCACCCCCAAACTCCCGTCTAAAAATTCTCTAATTTCTCCTTTTTCATCATAAAACGCATCGTTTTTTCTGTTTTTAATCGTCGTTTCGCGCATTTGATAGGAAATTTTATCTTTAATATTTTGATAAATGATTTCCAAAAACAGATCTTCTAAGCGCTTTAAGCCCTCTTGTTCGTTTTTTTTAATTTCATTAAACTTGTTTTCATCAATTTTTTCCAACACTTTAGCCACGCTTTTAAAACTCAATTTCACCTTATTAGACAAGGCGCTGATAAATTCATGCAAACTCCACACGCATGCGCTTTCTCGCTCAAAAATCTCTGTTTTGGCGTTATTTCCCATGGTTTCTACTTTTTTATGCGTCGTAACCGAAACGATTTTTGAACTGACCTTAAAAGAAGAATTAATATTTTTGACAATCTCATCAATCAAACTCTCGCTATCCATGGCATAAGCGATCCGGGCTTGATGATTCAAGCTCTCCCATAAGGTTTCAAATTTTTTAAAATTTTCTTTATTGATTTTGATTTTTTCAGTTTTTCGCTCGTTTTTGTTCCTAACTCTAGGATTGCCAACTAAGCGATCTTTTAAAAAATCTTTTAATTTTTCAAAATCCAGGTATTTTTCATTTTTTAATTTTTCTAGTTCCGGCTCTTTTTTTAAAAATTCGTTTTGATTGAGGGTGAGTTTAAAGTTTTCATCACCTGTTTTTTCTCCAAAACCCAAACCCTCTAATGTTTCAAACAAAACCCCATAATACCCTTTTTTAACCATGCCGCTTTTTTCTAACTCTTCTGCGCTAAATTCTTGTTTAATCAAGCTATGCTCGCTTATCTCTTGCTGGATCGCTCCCACAAAATCCCCCTCAACTTGCGGCACGATCACCACCAATTCATTGACAAAATCAAAATCAGCATGCTCTTTAGTGATGCGTTCGCCCTTATCATTCACAGCGAGCCTTAACCCCCTACCGATTTGTTGCAATTTAGTGATATGGGAATGGCTAGGGGCTAATTTGCAAATCGTCATCACATTAGGGTTATCCCACCCCTCTTGCAACGCCCATTGCGAAAAAATAAACCTGAGATCGGAATCAAAACTCAGCAATTTTTCTTTTTCTTTTAAAATGAGCGCGATCACTTGGGCTTCGTCGCTCTCTTTCTTGCTTTTAGCAAAATACCCTCCATGCACTTTTTGAATATTGTCTTTAGTGCGCTCTAAATACGCTCTATAATTTTCATCTAAAGGCTTTTTTAAAACTTCTTCAAGCTTTTGTTGGTAGAGTTTTTCAAATAAAAGGGCTAATTTGGCCGGCTGTTCATTCTCGCTTAAATAGCTATTCACCCCGCTAATAAACACCATGCACAAGGCTTTAATCCCTTTTTTAAAAAGCCCTTCTTCTCTTTCAAAATGGCTTTTTATCGCTTCTTTCAGCATCACTTCTTGCTCGCCCTCTAAAAGATGAGAAAAAGGCTCTTTTTGATCCAGTAACAAATTAAAGCCATTGAGAAAACGAATCTCAGTTTTAGTGATTTTTTCTACAATGTAATCTTCTAAAGCGCTGATTTGAGTTAGCGCGCCTAAATTATCATGCGTTTTGACTTTGACGCTTTTAGTTTTATTGTCTAAATCCGTGTAGTTAATTGCAGCTTCATATTCATTTCTTTTTTCAATCCCTTTAAGCTCTAAAAAACACTCATCACTCTCCCCCACAGACGCCACGCTGATGCTTTTCACTAGGGCGCAATCAAACGCTTTTTTGCTGTCTAGCGCATAAATCAGATTATTATAATCATCTTTAAAAGTCGCCCCAAACCTGAGCGTGATTAAAGCGTTTAATTGTTCCAAATATTTTTTTGTTTTATCGCCTAAAAATCGGTGTGGTTCGTCCATGATGACGATGGGGCGCATACTCGCTAAAGCTTGCATGTAACTTTTTGCGCCGTTGAATAGATTCGTGTTTTCTAGGCATGATTTGTTGATAGTATTTTTCTCTTTATTAAAGGCAGAAAAAGTCATCACCAACACGCAGCATTTGTGATTACTCGCTAAAATAAATCTTTCTACATCTTCATAGCTTTCTAAATGCGTGTTAGAATATTCGCTTTTAAAAAATTCTCTTGTGATTTCAACACTCTTTAAAACCCCTAATTTAATGGCGTTGCTTGGCGTTAAAACGATGAATTTTGACAAACGATAGTTTTTATGCAAGGCATAAACGCATTCCAAAAAGCAAAAGGTCTTCCCGGTGCCTGTTTCCATTAAAATATCGCAGTTTAACGACTTTTCAATCCCCACGCTTCCCTGGGTTATTTTTTGTTTCGATCGCAAATTCTCAATATTTTCTAATAAAATATCTTTGACTACCCCTATTTCAAAAACATGGTTAGAAATCCTTTGAGCGTCATTTTCTGGCTCCCTGAAATAAATCCCCTTAAACACCCCTAAAATTTGGTCCCGGCATTGCTCCTGATAGTCTAATCGTTTGAATTTGATTTTCACCTCTACCCCCTAATCTTTAAATCGCCGCTCTCTAATTTCAAATCAAACAAATTACTGCCCAATTCCAAACACAGCCTGTCGTTACTGATAGCGGGCATATACATGCTGATTTTTTCCACCCCTTTATCTTTCAAGTTTTCTAAAACCTCACTCATTTCTATATCCCCCACAATGAAAGCCGTATTTTCAGCCAGATACAAGGCGTTTTCAATCAAGCAAATTATAGGGGTGGTGAGCTCCAAACCCTCGCAGCCTAAAAGCTTGATTAAAATCGTTTGGGTTTCCATTTTTTCAGGGTTAGAATAAGCGAACAAATCCTCTTGCTTGGCTTGACTGAGATTTTTATCGTTCGCATGCGTTTCATCATCAACGATTTCAAACGCTCTAAACCCCACATCTAAATGTGCGCAAGCTTCTTTGATTTTAGCCCCCGCTCTTTTAATCCTTTCTTCGGTGATGTCAAAAATGCTTGGGGAGGTGGATTTTAGGGTGTTCAAACAAAAATCATGTGCGCTTTTGTTTTTCTTGGGATCAATTTTTTCGTCTAACTGGACGAGAATGAAGCGCCTTTCTTTAAATGTGGCGTTCAAGCCATTAAATAACCCCCCCCCCCCCCTCACTTAATTTTTGATAATCGCTCTTATTACTCTCCAACACCGCATGCGCAGTCGTCCCGCTCCCGGCGAAAAAATCTAAGATGGTGTCGCCTTTTTCGGTAGCATGTTCTATAATCTTAGCCATAAAATCCACACCCTTTGGATAACTAAAATACTCCGCTAATTCAAGCCTTAATAATTCTTTAGTCGCCGCTTGGTTCATATAACAATTATCGCTAAACGCTAAACTATCAAAAGTCTTTTGTGTGGTTTTTAAATCCTTTAAATAGCGTTTATAAATAAAACCCCTTTCATTATCCTTATGCTTTTTTTTAAAGCAAATCCGCCCCTCATCAATGTGTTTTTGTATTGTATTTTGTGAAAAACGCCAAGACATACCCACAGGTGGATAATCCACTTTACCTGTATAAGGATTAGTAATTTTAAACATGCTATTTGGTGTCATTCTTTTCGCGCTAGGGTTATCATTAATCCATGCTCCGTTAGGGTCGTTATCGGGGTTTTTATAATTTTCTAAATTTTTTTCTCCCCCCAAGAGATTGACAAATTCTTTATTTTTCGCATAACAGAGCAAAAATTCATGTTGGTAATTGACGCCCGTTTTAGCGTCATTAGTCGTGCTTTTAGTTTTTCTAATAAAATCAGCCACAAAATTCCCCTCCCCAAAAATTTCATCGCATAAAAGTTTGAGTTGGGCGGCTTCGTTATCGTCAATAGAAATGAAAATGACGCCGTCTTTTTTAAGCAAATCTTTAGCGAGCAACAATCTAGGATACATGAAGCTAAGCCACCCGCTATGGCATTTTAACCCAAAAAGATTGTTGATATAATCCAATTTTTCTTTAGAATAATCCAATGTTTTTAAAACCTCTTCATTGGATTGTGAAAAATCATCGCCATAAATAAAATTCTCGTTTTTGGTGTTGTAAGGAGGGTCAATGTAAATCATTTTGATTTTTTCGCTATAACTTTGTCTTAAGATTTTGAGAGCGTCCAAATTATCGCCCTTGATGAGAATGTGCTTGCTAGTGGATTTGTTTAAGGGTTTTAAAATCTTATCGTTTTTCTTAAAAGCTTGAGTTAAAGCGATTTTTTTACCCACAAAGTTCAACCCATAACCCTCTTCTTTTATCCCGCTAAAATCCCCTAATAACGCTTTTAATTTTTCTGTGTCTAGCGTGAGTTGGTTGTCATTTTCTATACTCAAGCAACCGGGAAAATAACGATTGAAAACCTCTAAATTTTTTTCATTAACGCTTTTTTCTCCACCAATTTCTTTATTTTGCATGGCTATCCTTTATTTTAAATGATTTAAATTACCCAATTCCACCTTAATTTTCAATTTTCAAATGTTCCCCATGAAACGCTAGCGGTTTTTAAAAAATCTTGTTTCACTTCAGCGATAATGTTTTCATCTTTGGCTAAGTCAATGTATTCAAAACTATTCCCGCTCTGCTCCCCCCCTTGGAGTAAATCCCCACTTTTTCTGTATTCTAAATCCAATTCAGCGATTTTAAAGCCGTCCAATTCATTAGCAAACTTTTCCAATCGTTCGTTTTCTTCTTGGATCGTGCATAAAAAACAATAGCCTTTCAAGCCGTTACGAGACACGCGCCCCCTTAACTGGTGTAAAGTCGCTAAGCCTAACCTTTCGGGTGCTAAAATCACCATTACGCTCAATCGTGGTAAAGAAATGCCCACCTCAATGAGCGTAGTCGCTAAAAGAATGCTCCCGGATTCTCTAAATTCTTCAATCACTTCCTCTTTATTTTTATCTTGCCCTGAAGTGGTATAAACCTTTTTAAAGCGTTTTTGCCAAAAACTCGCCCCCTCACTGAGCGATAAATACGGGATTTTTTCGCTCTCATTCACCAGCGGATAAACGACAATGACTTGATGGTTTTTAGCGATTTCTTCGCTGATTTTTTCCATCACTATTTTAAAATCTCTTTTATGTAAGACTAAAGTTTCAATTTCTTTAGGGTAAGGGATTTCTCTAATCATGGTCGTTTTCACAAACGCGCTTTTGGCTAAAGCCAGAGTGCGAGGAATGGGGGTAGCGGAAAATTGCAAAGAATGGGGCTTATTACCCTTACTGCTTGCCATTTTTTCTAATTGGTAGCGCTGTTTTGTGCCAAATCGGTGCTGCTCATCAGTGATTACTAGTGCGAATTCATTCAAATCGCGCTTATCAAACAACAACGCTTGCGTGCCTATAACCACATGCGTGATTGTTTCAAACAAATGATTGGATCGCTTCTTGTGGCTCCCGCCAAGCAGTAATTCCACTTCAAAATAAGGGGGTAAAAATTTTAAGGCTTCGTTATAAAGCTGTTTAGCGAGAATGGAAGTGGGCGCCATTAAAAGGGTTTTATTAGGGTAAGCTAATACCATGCTCGCTAAAATCACTATCGTTTTCCCGCACCCCACATCGCCTATAATCAAACGCTTGCACGCTATAGAACTGGTGAGATCGTTTTGGATTTCTTTAATGGCGTTTTGTTGGTCGTGTGTGAGTTTGAAGGGTAAAGAAGCGATAAACGCTTTCAAGCGTTCGCTATTATTGGGGCATGCGATTTTAGCGCCAAATTGCAATTTTTTGCGCTCTAAATTTTTCATATAAAAAAGCATTTCAATGTATTTTAATGCATTTAAATGTTGTGAAGGAAAATTTTTATTCGTTTCAAAATCCTTGACAAAATGCGGTGTGGGGAAAAAGATTTCCAACAACAAACGCGCGATATTTTCTTTAACGCCTTCCTTTTTTAAATTTTCTAATGAAATGAGTTTTTGTAAATTTTCTTGTATTTTTTTATGATTTTTAACTTTTTTAAAAATTAAAGAAATTTTGCCAAATTCGGTAAGGATTTTAGGCGTGTTAATGATATAAGCTTGATTAAAAGAGCTTTGCTCTAATTTACCATAAATAAACAAACTCTCGCCGGTTTTAAACTGGCTATAATGGAACGCGCTGTAATTGAAAAAAACAAGCTCTAAATTTTTGTAAAATCGTTTGGAATAGGCAAAAATCTTTAAAACTTTGGCGTAGTTTCTTTTCTCTAAAATACCCACTTCTAAAACGCCGCTCAAGCCCGTTTCAAAACGCTCTAATAAATTCAAATCTTTATAGCCTTTGGGAGTATAAACAAGCAAGGCTTCTAAAAGCGATTTCACATTCAATGTTTTTAATAAGTTATCTGTTTCTTGCAATTTGTTCTTACCCTAGCCAATCCTTAATCATTTTTATGATAAGATAGTCAAATTATACATTGACTTAAGGAAATTTAATTGATGAAATCTAAAATCACTCATTTTATCGCTATCTCTTTTGTTTTAAGCCTGTTTATTGCGTGCAAAGACGAGCCTAAAAAATCGTCCCAATCGCACCAAAACAACACTAAAACCACTCAAAACAATCCAATCAATCAAGCGAATAAGGATATAAAAAAAATTGAGCATGAAGAAGAAGATGAAAAAGCCACCAAAGAAGTGAATGATTTGATCAATAACGAAAATAAAATTGATGAAATCAATAATGAAGAAAACACTGATCCTTCGCAAAAAAGAACGAACAACGTTTTGCAACGAGCCACTAACCACCAAGACAATCTCAATTCTCCGCTTAACAGGAAGTATTAAAGTGTGAAATTTTTTTCAAAGGATTTGTTTAAAAAAGTAACCCCTTTATTTTTAAGTGTTTATTTTTTAAACCCTACCATTATGCAAGCCAAAAGCCGTTTTTATGTGGCTTCTCAATATCAGGTAGGGAAAATGATCATGAAAAAATACAACGATCTCAAACGCACGATTGAAGGGGCGAGCTTTTCTTTAGGCTGGGAGATTAACCCCACTCACTACTGGTTTTATTCGCGCTATTACTTTTTTATGGATTATGGGAATGTCATCCTCAATAAAAGAACGGGCGCTCAAGCGAACATGTTCACTTACGGCTTTGGAGGGGATTTGATCGTGGAATACAATAAAAACCCCTTGTATGTTTTTTCCCTCTTCTATGGCATGCAAGTTGCCGAAAACACATGGACGATTTCCAAACACAGTGCGAATTTCATCATTGACGATTGGCGCAGCATTCAAGGGTTTTCGCTCAAAACTTCCAATTTTAGGATGTTGGGTTTAGTGGGGTTTAAATTCCAAACCGTGCTATTCAACCATGACGCTAGTATTGAAGTGGGGATCAAATGGCCTTTTGCTTTTGAATACGACTCAGCCTTTGTAAGGCTTTTTTCTGTCTTTATTTCGCACACTTTCTATCTTTAGACTAATTCCAACCCCACTGGGCAATGATCACTCCCTAAAATATCTTTATAGATTAAAGCGTCTTTTAAGCGCGTTTTTAAAGGATTAGAGCATAAAAAATAATCAATGCGCCAACCAATGTCTTTATCCCTTGCTTGTTGCATATAACTCCACCAGGTGTAAGCCTTTTCTTTATTGGGATAAAAATAACGGAAAGTGTCAATAAAACCGGCGTTCAAAAGCTCGCTGAATTTCTCTCTCTCTTCATCGCTAAAGCCGGCATTTTTTCGGTTGGTTTTGGGGTTTTCTAAATCAATTTCATTGTGGGCCACATTCAAATCCCCGCACACAATGACCGGTTTTTTCAATTCTAAAGCTTTTAAAAATTTCTTAAATTCCACTTCCCAACTCATGCGATAACTAAGCCTGGATAGGGCTTGTTGGGAATTAGGGGTATAAACATTCACTAAATAAAAGGACTCAAATTCGCAAGTTACCACGCGCCCCTCTTTGTCATGCTCTTCAATATTAATCCCATAGCTCACGCTTAAAGGCTCTTTTTTAGTGAAGGTTACCACCCCAGAATAGCCCTTTTTAATCGCGCAATTCCAAAAATCAAAATACCCTTTAAATTCAAAGGTGTTTTGTTCTTGCTGCATTTTAGATTCTTGAATGCAAAAAACATCCGCATCAACGCTACTGAAAAAATCCATAAAGCCCTTAGTCATGCAAGCCCTTAACCCATTCACATTCCATGAAATCAATTTCATTGTAATCCTTGTTTTATTTTGAGTGAATTATATCTTTTTAGTCATTTTTTTAAAAATTAAGCTTTGTTTTACCTTTTTTATGTAATAATTGTTCTTCGCTTGGCTTGATAGCTCAGTCGGTAGAGCAGAAGACTGAAAATCTTCGTGTCGGTGGTTCGATTCCGCCTCAAGCCACCATTTCAAACTTCGTTGAATAAATAATTCCCCTTTTTGACACACACCACACGAGAGTTTTCAATGCTCAAAGGCGTGCTTTTGGCTCGTGGTTGCTCTTCTATTTCTAAGGCCATGCACACCCCTTCTTTAAAGCGCACATGGTTTTTAACCCATTCTTTATATTCACTGCTCTCTTTGACTATATCGTTTAAATAATGCCCCTCATACACTTCCACAAATTCCATGAATTTTTCATTCAAATTCAATTCATTGCGCGTTATTTCGCTTTTTCGTGTGGAAGAATAAGCCAATTCGCTGGTTTCATAAAAAGTTGGCTCTACTTGGTCGTCTTGTTTGGGGCGTTCATAAATGGCTTTCACTAATTGCGTGGTGATTTCATACTCACTCTCCCATGCTTGTTTTAAAGGCTCTTCTATCAGATAGCATTGCCTAGTTGTGCCGTCTTTTCTCGCTCTAGCCCTTTTACACTTTTCTGTAGAGCTTCTGGCTTGAAGAATGGCGAAATTGTTTTTAGCTTCAAAAGTTTGTGGCTCTTCTAAAGGCTCTGTTTTATGAACAGAGATTTTAGTATAGGGGGTAATGATTTTACCGCTTTTATTTTCAGCGGTGCTGTAATCGCAAGGGGTAATATCTGTCGCAGTCTGTTTGTCTTCATCAACGCGTTTTAAAATGCTTGGGCGATAGGCTTGTAAATTTTCATCATCATAAACCCACTTTCCGCATGCAAATTCTTTAACATTGGGATCTCTAATCGCTTGTTTTTCCACACTATCTTTATTCTCATTGCTTTCATTGTTTTCACTAATATCAGCGTTAGGGGTGTCGTTAGGGAGCGTTTTTTCAGTGGGTGGCGTTATAAAGAGGTTGTTTTCTTGATCTTCTGAAGAATGTTTTAAAGGGGGTTTGGCGTCGTTTGTTGGCGTTTTAACTTCGTTAGTGGGGCTTATTTTGCTAGGAATTGCTAAAGGCTGCAAAAGGCTGTTTTTAGAGTTTTTAGAGCCTAATTTGGGCTCTGGGTAAGAAAAGTTTTGAGGAGATTGTTGCGATGAGCTAGGTTTGTTTTGTGGTTTTTGCATGGGCGCGTTTAAAGAAGGCATTTGGTGCGCGTGCGACTCTTTCAATTCTTTTGAAGAAAAAACGATTTGGGTGTTTCTAGGGATAGTAGGGCGGTTAGGGCTTAAGGTCGTTTCTAAAGAAAGTTTTTCATCAAGGGGTTGATAGACAATTGCAGTGGATATGTGAGTGATTGTGAGCGTGAGTTTTTTGTGTGGGGAGATATTATAAACGCCTAAAACTTGTTTTGGTTCTTTAGAATCAAGGACTTTAGCCTTAAAAGTGCCTTTATGCGGCGAAGTTTTAATTTCTTCTAAAAGCTCGATCACAAGGGCTTGAAGAGGGTTAGAGAAGGTCAGAAAGAAAGACAAACAAAGGGTTTTTTTCATGCTTATTCCTTTTTATTTTGGATTTTTGGATTATAGCTTAAAAAAAGGTTTATTAAAAGTCATAAATAGGTTATAGATAAGTAACACTTTAATTAATAATAATTAGTAACAGTAGTAGGGACGTGAATGGATGGAATGAAACAATAAAAAGCTTTAGAGGTGCGCGTTTTTAGGGGGGTTGTGGGATGTGTAAAAAAGTGAATGAAACGCTTTTTCATAAGCCTTTTTTCATTCACTTGAATTGAAAGCGGTTTTTTTATCGTTCAATTCGTTCAAGCGGTTTTTGATTTCTTCTCTAAGGCTTAAGATAAAAGGGCTTTTTTCTTCTTCAAGCATTTTTTTAACGCTAGAATACATTTTAGAAATGCTTGAATGATCCTTTAAATCCAAAAATTGAGCGAGCGAAAGCGTGGGGTTAGGGGTATAAAGCCTGGCGAAATACACGACTAATTTTCTCGCCAAAGCGACATTTTTTTGGCGCGAAGAGACTTTGATTTCGCTGGATTTGAGATTTAGGCTTTGCGCGACAGCGAGTAAGATATTTTCCAAGCTTGAGCCTTCAGCATGATCTTTTTGCAAATCTTCTAAAACGGTTTTAGCGAGATTCAAATCAATGGTGGCGTTCATTAAGTTCGCGTTCACGCTGATTTTAATGATCGCGCCTTCCATTTGGCGGATATTGTCGCTGATGTGTTGGGCGATGTATTCCATCACCTCTTCAGGCAAAATGATTTGATTGAGTTGGCATTTTTGTTTGACAATGGAAAGTTTGGTTTCTAAATCAGGAGGCATGACTTTAGCGGTTATCCCCCATTCAAAGCGCGATTTTAAGCGATCTTCTAAGCCAGCGATGTTTTTAGGCGATCGGTCTGAAATCAATACGATTTGTTTGCTGTTGGCGTGCAATTCGTTAAAGGTGTGGAAAAATTCTTCTTCTAGTTTGGGTTTTCCTTGCAAAAATTGAGCGTCATCTAACAAGAAAAAGTCGCAATGGCGGTATTTTGCTTTAAAAGAATCCATGGTTTTGTTGTCTAAATGCTTTAAAAAGTCTGTCAAAAAGTCTTCTGAAGTGACTAACACGACTTTTTTATGCTTTTCTAGGGCATGGTTACCGATAGCGTTTAAAATGTGCGTTTTGCCTAACCCTGTGCCGCCATAAAAAAGCACCGGGTTATAAGGGGGCGTATCGCTTTGGGCGACTTTTTTAGCGATTTCATAAACGGTGTTATTGCATGAGCCTACGACAAAATTTTCAAAAGTGTAAGAGTCTTTGACGCTCGTTTTTATGGCTTTATAATTGATATTAGGTTGGGCGTTAATTTGGATTTTAGGCGCTACTTCAATACGCACGTCCACGCTATGGGCTAAATGCATGCCGACTTTATTTTGGCTTAAAATTTCTTTAAGCAACGCGCCGTGTTTGGCTGTAATCCAATTGCATAAGAGCGTGTTAGGGGCATAAAAAAAGGCAATGTCGCTCTTGCTCGCGTTAGGGTTGTATTTGAGCTGGCTTAAGCAATTTTCATACTCTATGAGACTAACTTTTTGTTTGACTAGCGCCAAGATTTCTTTTTCAATATTGTTGTTGGTATCCATTGCGTTATTATAGCGTGAATAAGTTGTGAATGAAAAAGGAATAACATGTGAATGAAATGTGAATGAAGCCTTAAAATTAAGGTGTTTCTTTTAAGGGTTTGTCTATAATGCTTGCTTTATAATAAGCTAATGGATGCAAAAAAAAAAGGATTTTCATGCTGCTTTGCGCTGGAAGGAATGAGACTTTAAAAAAAGCGGTGCCTATTGGTGTGGGCTTGATAGGAAGCGCGATTAATTTAACGAGAATGTGTTTAAAAAACCCTGATACAGAAAGCCTTATTTTTATAGGGAGCGCGGGGAGTTATAGCCCAGAAATGGAGCTTTTAAGCGTGTTTGAAAGCATTCAAGGCTATCAAATTGAAGAGAGTTTTAGCCATTTAAACAGCTACACGCCTTTGGATAATTTCATTCAAATAGAAACTGAAGAGGAAGCTCTTTTTGAAAGGGTGGGCGTGAATAGCAGTAACTATATCCACACGAGTGAAATGTTTGCTAAAAAAATGGTTCAAAAGGGCGTTTTATTAGAAAACATGGAGTTTTTTAGCGTCTTAAGCGTGGCTAAGGCGTTTTCTTTAAAGGCTAAAGGGATTTTTTGCGTGAGTAACCATGTGGGGCTTAACGCACATAAGGAATTTAAAGAAAACCACGCCAAAGTCAAACAGATTTTAGAAAACATCATTGATAGTTTAATAGTTTAGCTATCATGGAGCATTCTAAATTAAAGGCGATCACATGTTTGAAAAAATACGCAAGATTTTAGCGGATATTGAAGATTCGCAAAATGAAATTGAAATGCTTTTAAAATTAGCGAATTTGAGTTTGGGGGATTTCATTGAAATTAAAAGAGGGAGCATGGACATGCCAAAGGGCGTGAATGAAGCGTTTTTTACGCAATTAAGCGAAGAAGTGGAGCGATTGAAGGAGCTTATCAACGCTTTGAATAAAATCAAAAAAGGGTTATTGGTGTTCTAAATGTGCGGGATTGTAGGTTATATAGGGGATAGCGAGAAAAAATCCATTCTTTTAGAGGGCTTAAAGGAATTGGAATACAGAGGTTATGACAGCGCGGGTTTAGCCGTATTGAGCAATGATTATTTGGAAGTGTTTAAAACTCAAGGGAAATTAGAAAACCTCAGAACAGAACTTAAAAATAAAGAGTTTTTGGATTTTGGCGTGAGTATCGCTCACACCAGATGGGCCACGCATGGCAAGCCAAGCAGCACGAACGCCCACCCGCATTTTACAGAAAATTTAGCCTTAGTGCATAATGGCATTATTGAAAATTACGCGAGTTTGAAAAAAGAATTGGAAAACAAAGGGCATGCGTTTTTAAGCCAAACGGACACGGAAGTCATTGCGCATTTATTAGAAGAAACGCTTAAAAGCGAGAGCGATTTATTGAAAGCTTTTGAAAAAAGCATCAGCCTTTTAAAAGGGAGTTACGCGATTTTAATGCTCCATAAAAGGGCTAAAGAGAGCCTCTTTTACGCTAAATCTTCTTCGCCTTTAGTTGTGGGTAAGGGCAAAGAGGGGGTGTTTTTTGCGTCCAGTTTGAGCGTGTTAGCCCCTAAAGTGGATCAATTTGTCATTTTAGAAGAAAACAGCGTGGGGCAGATTTCTTTAGAAAATTTTAAAGATTTAAAACACATTGAAAACATGAAAGATTACGCTTTTGAGGATAAAGATCATTCTAAAGGGGATTTTAGGAATTATTTAGAAAAAGAGATTTATGAGCAGCACAGCAGTTTGCTAGAGTGTTTAGAGGGGCGCTTGGAAGCCTTGAATGTGTATTGCGAGATCGATCCTGAATTTTTAGAAAATGTGAATGAAATCACGCTGTGTTCTTGCGGGAGCAGTTACCATGCGAGTTTGGCGAGCGTGTATTTGTTTGAAAGGTTAGCCAAAATAAGAGCGAGGGCCATTTTAGCGAGCGAATACCGCTACGCCCATTTTAAAAGCAACCCTAACGAGCTTTTTATAGCGATTTCTCAAAGCGGGGAAACCGCTGACACTTTGGAGGCTTTAAAATTAGCCAAAGCCCAAGGGCTTAAAACCATCAGTTTGTGTAACGCTCCTTTTAGCATGATGAGCCGCATTAGTGATCACACGCTTTTGATTAGAGCGGGGGTAGAAAGGAGCGTGGCATCCACTAAGGCGTTTTCTTCGCAAGTGATGCTTTTGTGGCTTTTGAGCGTGTATGTAGGCAAACAACTAGGGACCATCTCTAAAGAAGAAGAAAAAATCCAAGCTAAAAACATGCTCAATAGCGTGAAGGCGATGAAAGTAGAGCCTAAATTGCATGAAAAGATCAAACGCCTATCCAAACGCTACTTGCATGGGCATGGCTTTTTTTATATCGGGCGCGATGTGTTTTACCCGCTCGCTTTAGAAGGGGCGTTGAAACTTAAAGAAATCAGCTACTTGCACGCTGAGGGGTATGCGAGCGCGGAAATGAAGCATGGGCCTATTGCGCTAGTGGATTCCAATCTTTTTACCATTGCTCTATTGTCTAAGCACTTATTATTTGATAAAACCAAAAGCAATATTGAAGAATTGAGCGCTAGGGATTCTACGATTTGCGTGTTAAGCTCTGAAATTTTAGAGATCGCTGATGATTTTATCCAATTAGAGGAGAGCGAAAGCTACATGGAGGAATTTTTCCGCATGAATTTAGCGATGCAGATTTTAGCTTTAGAAATCGCTATGCGTTTGAACCACGATGTGGATCACCCAAGAAACTTGGCTAAAAGCGTTACCGTGGAATAAAAAGCGATATTAGGAGTCAAATAATGGAAGTGATTTGCAAGCATTACACCCCTTTAGACATTGCGAGCCAAGCGATCCGCACTTGCTGGCAGAGTTTTGAATATAGCGATAATGGAGGCTGTAAAGATAAGGATTTGATCCACAGGGTGGGGAATATTTTCAGGCATTCTTCCACTTTAGAGCATCTTTATTACAATTTTGAAATCAAGGGTTTGAGCAGGGGGGCGTTGCAAGAATTGAGCCGGCATCGAATAGCGAGCTTGAGCGTGAAATCAAGCCGTTACACTTTAAGGGAATTGAAAGAAGTGGAGAGCTTTTTACCCCTTAATGAAACGAATTTAGAAAGAGCCAAAGAGTTTTTAGTGTTCGTGGATAATGAAAAAGTGAATGCAATGAGCGTTTTGGCTTTAGAAAATCTAAGGGTTTTATTGAGCGAGCATAACATTAAAAACGATTTAGCCAAATACGCCATGCCTGAAAGCTATAAAACGCATTTAGCTTATAGCATTAACGCTAGGAGCTTGCAAAATTTATTGACTTTAAGAAGCAGTAATAAAGCCTTAAAAGAAATGCAAGATTTAGCCAAAGCTTTATTTGACGCTTTACCTGGCGAGCATCAATATTTGTTTGAAGATTGTTTGAAACATTAGTTTTAAACAATGCCGCTTAGTAACGCTCATTCTTTAAATGTTTTAAAAACGCCTTATTTTTAGCGTTTGTAAAATGAGGAGTTTTAAGGGGG
>NZ_CBOO010000007.1:0-85588 GCF_000476015.1 Helicobacter pylori SA37A
AAGAGATACTGAAATCTCAAGATGGCATACAGAACTTTTAAGAGAAAAATACTTAAAGAACAGCGTAGGCAAAAAGAAGAGCAAGAAAAAATCTCAAGAGAATTTTCAAAAGTTTTTAGAATTTTGCAAACAACAAAATCGTGTTCTTAAAAAATTTGATAACACCAATTTTTCGTTTGAATGCGATGAACCGGCTACAAAAAAGCCCTTAGAAAACCCTACAAACAACATTCTTAACTCCAATCATCAAAATACACAGCCACAAAACAATACTAAAATGTTTGATTATTTTGATAATCCTATGTTTAGGCATTGAAGTGAAAAAAGCATTATACATAACAAGCAAAATAACTCTTTGGTTATTGGCGCTTTTAGGTGTTTATGCTTTAGTGATCTTTGTTAGGCTTAAAGCCTATCATCAAGATAAAGGCTATATGATTTTAACATTTGGAGTAATTATAATGACAGAAGAAACCTATGAAGCCTATCTTGATACGAATATTAAACAATTGGAAGAGATAAGAAATCAAAAGCTTAACAAAGCATTGGAATTGTGCAAACAATCAGGTCTTGTCCTTAGAGCGTTTGACGGCAAAAATTTTTCATTTAAATGCGATAAAACCAATCGCTCCAATAACCCTAACGAAAAGATAGATCCTTAGAATTTGAATTTTTTCTAAAAGATTAAGAGCAAAAAATTAGAAATTCGAACGCAATTGAAACCTTACCGCCCATACCCACGACTATAACTTCTCTCGTTTTCTATCTTTTGATTGTGTTTTTTATGCTGTATAGTTTTGCATGGAATTTCTTTAAAATTTAAGTATAATTGTAAACATCGCCTGGATGATTCGTGTTTCTTATTGATGGCAAGTTCGTTGAAAAAATAAGTTAGGCTAAGGTAGTGGTTTTTGTGTGATGGCATTTTTTAAATCTGCCCCTAAGAAGATCCTCCTAGCCTTAATAGTGTAGGTTTGTTGAACTTATGCGCATGTAAAAGTAGCGGTCATCTGGGTTGAAAAACAACCACATTTTAGGGAAGACATGAAAGATAACAATAACTATAATGTTTTAATTGTGGGGAATAAGGGGCGAGAGTATGCTTTGGCTCAAAGGCTTCAGCAAGATGAGCGAGTGAATGCTTTGTATTTTTGTTTGGGTAATGGTGGCACTCAAGATTTAGGCGAGAATCTGGAATGCGAACATTACGAGCATATCGTGGAATTGGCCCTGAAAAAACAGATCCATTTAGCTATCATTTCAGAAGAAGAGCCTTTGATTTTAGGGCTTACAGAGATGCTAGAAAAAGCGGGTATTTTAGTGTTTGGGGCTTCTAAAGAAGCGGCGAAATTAGAGGCTTCCAAAAGCTACATGAAAGCTTTTGTTAAAGAGTGCGGTATCAAAAGCGCGTCTTACTTTGAAACAAACGACTTAAAAGAGGCCCTCAATTACATTCAAAACGCTTCCTTCCCCTTAGTCATTAAAGCGTTGAATAAAAACACAAGCATTGTCCATCATCAAGAAGAAGCGTTAAAAATCCTTGAAGACGCTTTCAAACAAAGCAATGAGCCTGTGATCATAGAGCCTTTTTTAGAGGGGTTTGAGCTTTCAGTTACAGCGCTCATAGCCAATGATGATTTTATCTTGTTGCCCTTTTGCCAAAACTACAAACGCTTATTAGAGGGGGATAACGGGGTCAATACAGGAGGTATGGGGGCCATCGCTCCTGCAAACTTTTTCTCTAATGAATTAGAAGAGAAGATAAAAAATCATATTTTTAAACCCACTTTAGAGAAACTTCAAGCTGACAACACGCCTTTTAAAGGGGTTTTACTCGCTGAAATTGTAATCATAGAAGAAAAGGGCGTTTTAGAGCCGTATTTATTGGATTTTAGCGTGCGTTTTAAAGACATTGAATGCCAGACGATTTTACCCCTTGTAGAAAATCCGCTATTAGATTTGTTTTTAGCCACAGCCAAAGGGGAATTGCATTCTCTTGAATTGGTGTTTTCTAAAGAATTTGTGATGAGTGTCGCGCTTGTTTCTAGGAATTACCCCACTAGCTCTTCGCCCAAGCAAACCCTTTATATTGATCCGGTTGATGAAAAAAAGGGTCATTTGATTTTAGGGGAGGTGGAGCAGGATAATGGCGTGTTTGAAAGCAGTGGGGGGAGGGTGATCTTTGCCATTGGTAGGGGAAAATCCTTATTAGAAGCCAGAAACCATGCTTACGAGATCGCTCAAAAGGTGCATTTTGAAGGCATGTTTTATCGCAAGGATATTGGTTTTAAGGTGTTAGATTTGAAAGAATATTCTTAAAGGTTAAAGTTTAAGACAAATGAAGGGGGTTTGTCTTGTTTGTTTTTGAATGCGCTCTCCAAATTTAGAAAAAGAAGAAACTGAAATCATAGAAACACTCCTTATGCGTGAAAAAATGCGTTTATGCCCCTTGTATTGGCGCATCTTAGCGTTTTTAATTGATGGTTTGTTGGTAGCGTTTTTATTGAGCGATCTTTTAGGCGCGTGCGATTTCTTGCATTCTTTATATTGGCTGACTAACCCCATTTATCATGGCGCGTTTGTTGCGATGGGTTTTATCGTCTTGTATGGCGTTTATGAAATCTTTTTTGTGTGTTTGTGCAAGATGAGTTTGGCTAAATTGGTTTTTAGGATTAAAATTATTGATATTTATTTGGCAGATTGCCCCAGTAGGGCTATTTTATTGAAGCGTTTAGGGTTAAAGATCGTGGTTTTTCTATGCCCCTTTTTATGGCTTGTTGCGTTTAAAAACCCCTATCATAGGGCGTGGCATGAAGAAAAAAGCAAAAGTCTTTTGGTGTTGTTTTAATCATGATTTATTGGTTGTATTTGGCGGTCTTTTTTTTGTTGGGCGCATTAGACGCTAAAGAAATCGCTATGCAACGATTTGACAAACAAAACCATAAGATTTTTGAAATCCTTGCGGATAAAGTGAGCGCTAAAGACAATGTGATAACCGCCTCAGGGAATGCGATTCTATTGAATTATGATGTGTATATTCTAGCGGATAAGGTGCGTTATGACACTAAAACCAAAGAAGCGTTATTAGAGGGGAATATCAAGGTTTATAGGGGCGAGGGTTTGCTCGTTAAAACCGATTATGTGAAATTGAGCTTGAATGAAAAATATGAAATCATTTTCCCCTTTTATGTCCAAGACAGCGTGAGCGGGATTTGGGTGAGCGCGGATATTGCTAGCGGGAAGGATCAAAAATATAAGGTTAAAAACATGAGCGCTTCAGGGTGCAGCATTGATAACCCCATTTGGCATGTCAATGCGACTTCAGGCTCATTCAACATGCAAAAATCGCATTTGTCAATGTGGAATCCTAAGATCTATATCGGCGATATTCCTGTATTGTATTTGCCTTATATTTTCATGTCCACGAGCAACAAGCGCACCACCGGGTTTTTATACCCTGAGTTTGGCACTTCCAATTTAGACGGCTTTATTTATTTGCAACCCTTTTATTTAGCCCCCAAAAACTCATGGGATATGACCTTTACCCCACAAATCCGCTATAAAAGGGGTTTTGGCTTGAATTTTGAAGCGCGCTACATCAACTCTAAAGACGACAGGTTTTTATTCAATACGCGCTATTTTAGGAATTACACCCAATACGTCAAACGCTATGATTTGAGGAATCAAAATATCTACGGGTTTGAATTTTTAAGCTCTAGCAGGGACACTTTACAAAAATACTTCCATCTTAAGTCTAATATTGACAACGGGCATTACATTGACTTTTTATACATGAACGATTTGGACTATGTGCGTTTTGAAAAGGTCAATAAGCGCATCACAGACGCCACGCACATGTCTAGGGCGAATTACTATTTGCAAACAGAAAACAATTATTACGGCTTGAATATCAAGTATTTTTTAAACCTGAATAAAATCAACAATAACCGCACTTTCCAATCTGTCCCTAATTTGCAATACCATAAATATTTAAATTCTTTGTATTTTAAAAATTTGTTGTATTCGGTGGATTATCAGTTTAGAAACACCGCAAGAGAGATCGGCTATGGCTATGTGCAAAACGCTTTGAATGTGCCGGTGGGCTTGCAATTTTCTTTGTTTAAAAAGTATTTATCTTTAGGGCTTTGGAACGATCTCCAACTATCTAATGTGGCTTTAATGCAATCTAAAAATTCTTTCGTGCCTACGATCCCTAATGAATCAAGGGAATTTGGGAACTTTGTGTCTTCAAATTTTTCCATGTATGTCAATACGGATTTAGCCAGAGAATACAACAAGCTTTTCCACACGATCCAACTAGAAGCGATTTTCAACATCCCTTATTACACCTTTAAAAACGGCTTGTTTTCTCAAAACATGTATGCTTTAAGCGCGCAAGCTCTAAACAGCTACACTTCGCCTTTATTGAGAGATTATGATTATCAAGGGCGTTTGTATGACTCGGTGTGGAATCCTAGCAGTATTTTACCTATCAATGCGAGCAATAAGACGGTGGATTTAACCCTAACGCAATACCTTTATGGCTTAAGAGGGCAAGAATTGTTGTATTTTAAAATATCGCAACTCATCAATCTTGACGATAAAGTTTCGCCCTTTAGAATGCCATTAGAGAGCAAGATCGGGTTTTCGCCCTTAACAGGATTGAATATCTTTGGGAATGTCTTTTATTCGTTTTATCAAAACCGCTTAGAAGAAATCTCTGTGAACGCCAATTACCAACGCAAGTTTTTAAGCTTTAACCTCTCTTATTTTTTAAGAAACAATTTTAGCAGTGGGATTAATAGCATTGTAGAAAATCCTGCGGATTATTTAAAGGCGGGTTTTAGCAACGACTTTGGCTATTTTTCCATGAGCGCGGATGTGGGTTATGATATTAGAAACAATGTGGTTTTAAATTGGAATGTGGGGATTTATAAAAAAATCCGTTGTTTTGGGATTGGCTTTCAATTCGTCAACCAACGACGCCCTATCCTTACTGGCGATCCCAACCAACCTATAAGAGTGTTTGAAAATAACTATGTTAAGCTAGAATTAGACTTTTCACCGATCACTAAAACCAATGTAACTTACCGCTCTTTACAGCGTAAGTAAAAAAGGAATAGATTTGAATACGGACTTTAGCCATATCACCGATATAGAGGGCATGCGTTTTATTAATGAAGAAGACGCTTTAAACAAATTGATTAATGAAATCCACACGCGCCACATTGATTTAAAAGATTCCATCATGCTCGCTTTGAGTTTTAACGCTCTGTATTTAGCTCACGCTTTAGCGCAAAAATTTGGAGCGACTTATGATATACTTTTTTTAGAACCTATCCTAGCCCCTTTAAACTCAAAATGCGAGATCGCTTTAGTGAGTGAAAGCATGGATATAGTGATGCATGAAAGCTTGATTAATTCCTTTGACATCACTTTAGACTATGTTTATGGGGAAGCCAAGCGAGCTTATGAAGAAGACATTTTGTCTCACATTTATCAGTATCGCAAAGGCAATGCGATCAAAAGCTTAAAAGATAAAAATATTTTTATCGTAGATAGGGGGATTGAAACCGGGTTTAGAGCAGGGTTAGGCGTGCAAACTTGCTTGAAAAAAGAATGCCAAGACATTTATATTTTAACCCCCATTCTCGCGCAAAATGTCGCTCAAGGCTTAGAAAGTTTGTGCGATGGGGTGATTAGCGTGTACCGCCCTGAATGTTTTGTCTCTGTGGAGCATCATTATAAAGAACTCAAGCGATTAAGCAATGAAGAAATTGAAAAATACTTGGGCGCTAACAACGCGCCTAATTTAAAAAAGGAACATTAAATATGGATTTTATCACCATCAATTCCAGTAACAAAACCGAAGAATTCGCTCTCAAACAAGTGGCCAAACAAGCCACTAGCTCTCTTTTATATCGCTTAGGGAAAACCATCATTTTAGCGAGCGTGTGCATAGAAAGAGAGCCTGTGAGTGAAGATTTTCTGCCTTTAGTGGTGCAGTTTTTAGAAAAATCTTATGCAGCCGGAAAGATCCCGGGCGGTTTTGTTAAAAGAGAAGGCAGAGCGCAAGATTTTGAAATCTTAACTTCTAGGCTCATAGACAGGACTTTACGCCCTTTATTCCCTAAAGACTACCGCTACCCTACCCAAATCACTTTAATGGTTTTAAGCCATGATATTGAAAATGACTTGCAAGTTTCTGCTTTAAACGCTGCTTCAGCCGCTCTCTTTTTGGCCCATATCGCTCCCATTAAAAGCGTGAGCGCTTGCAGGATCGCTAGGGTGGATAACGAATTTCTCATCAACCCTAACACAAGCCTTTTGAATCAATCCAGTTTGGATTTGTTCGTGTCTGGAACGAAAGAGAGTTTGAACATGATAGAAATGCGCTCTTTGGGGCAAAAATTAAACGCTTTAGAAGAGCCTTTAATGCTAAAAGCTTTAGAATTTGCTCAAAAAAGTTTGAAAGAAACTTGCACGCTTTATGAAGAGGTTTTCACACCTCACCAAAACGAGCTGCTTTTCAAAGAAAGTCAAGGAATAATTTTTAATGAAAGGCTGTTAGATTTATTGAAAAATCAGTATTTTGATGAAATCATTAAAGGCATTGAAAGTTCTGCTTTGAGCGAGCGAGAAAATGTTTTCAATGAAATTGCTAAAAAAATCAGCGAAGCCCACTCAGAATTCAGTTTAGAAGAGATTGAATTGTCTTTAGAAAAAGTGAAAAAAACTGAGATAAGGCGCATGATTATTCAAGATAAAATCCGCCCGGATAAGCGCGCGTTAGAAGAAGTGCGGCCCATTTTGATAGAGAGCGATTTGCTCCCTATGGCGCATAGCTCCATTTTATTCACTAGGGGGCAAACTCAAAGCTTAGTGGTAGGGGTTTTAGGCACGGATAATGACGCTCAAACCCATGAGAGTTTGGAGCATAAAGCCCCTATCAAAGAGCGCTTCATGTTCCATTATAATTTCCCTCCTTTTTGCGTGGGCGAAGCGAGCTCTATTGGCGCGACTTCAAGGCGCGAATTAGGGCATGGGAATTTGGCTAAAAGAGCCTTAGAAACGAGTATTAAAAATAAAGAGCAGGTGATACGATTGGTTTCTGAGATTTTAGAAAGCAATGGTTCAAGCTCAATGGCGAGCGTGTGTGCAGGGTCTTTAGCCCTTTATGCAAGCGGTGTGGAAATTTACGATTTAGTCGCTGGGGTGGCTATGGGCATGGTGAGCGAAGGGCAAGATCACGCCATTTTAAGCGATATTAGCGGTTTAGAAGACGCCGAAGGCGATATGGATTTTAAGATTGCCGGGAATGTAGAAGGCATTACGGCTATGCAAATGGATACCAAAATGAGCGGTATCCAATTAGAGGTTTTATACCAAGCTTTACTCCAAGCCAAAAGAGCACGCAAACACATTTTAAAAATCATGCATGAAGCGAAAGAAAAGATCGTGATCAATTTTTCCCATTTGCCCACGACTGAAATTTTTAATGTCGTGCCAGATAAAATTGTAGAAATTATCGGTCAAGGGGGGCGTGTGATTAAAGAGATAGTGGAAAAGTTTGAGGTTAAAATTGATTTGAATAAACCAAGCGGTGAAGTGAAAATCATGGGGAATAAAGAGCGCGTTTTTAAAACTAAGGAATTTATTTTAAACTACTTGCATTCTTTAGATCAAGAATTGGAGCAATACGCTATTGATGAGGTGCTAGAAGCTCAAGTGAAACGAATCGTGGATTTTGGGGCGTTTTTAAGCTTGCCTAAGGGAGGCGAAGGCTTGTTAAGAAAACAAAACATGGAGAGGTGTCAAGTGGTTTTAAAAGAAGGCGATAGTATTAGGTGTAGGGTGATTAGTTTCAATAAGGGTAAAATCGCCTTGGATTTGGCTTAAAATTTTAAAAAGCGTTTTTTAAAAGCGTTTTTTAAAAGCGTTTTTAAGCTAGTTTGTATTAAAATAAATCCTTGCTTGTATTTTTGAAAGTAGAGGAACGATTCGAAATGAAAATCAAGCCCAATTTTTGAAACGGAGTGCGAAAATGAAATTTTTAGCGTTATTTTTTCTGGCTTTAGTGGGCGTTGCTTTCGCTCATGATGGTGGAATGGGTGGGATGGATATGATTAAATCTTATTCTATCTTAGGGGCAATGATCGGTTTAGGGATTGCCGCTTTTGGTGGGGCGATCGGCATGGGGAATGCGGCCGCAGCGACCATTACAGGCACAGCGAGAAACCCAGGAGTGGGCGGTAAATTGCTCACCACCATGTTCGTAGCCATGGCGATGATTGAAGCGCAAGTGATTTATACTCTAGTGTTTGCTATTATCGCTATTTATAGTAACCCATTCTTAAGTTAAGGGTTTTGTTGGGCTAAATCATTGCTTAAAAAGCATGATTTAGCTATAATATTCGTTTATTTTAAATTTTTAGCACTGGTGGTGGAATTGGTAGACACGCCATCTTGAGGGGGTGGTGGGAGCAATCTCGTGCGAGTTCGAGTCTCGCCCAGTGCACCATTAAGTTTTTTTAAGGAATAAGTGGGTATAATCTCACTCTTTGCTCTATATGATGTGCCGAAGTGGTGGAATTGGTAGACACGCTAGACTCAAAATCTGGTGGGAGCAATCCCGTGTCGGTTCGAGTCCGACCTTCGGCACCACTACTAGTAATTTTTTTCAATCTGCTTTTTATCTTTTTCGTTTAAAATTTTTTCGTTTAAAATAGTTTTATCCCAAATAAATGCCAAATCAATGTGGATTAGTGGGTTTTTTAAGCCTTTTTTAAAGGATTGTTAAGAGAATTTAAAAAAATTAAAAAAGAGAGCGTTTTACTCTATTGATTTTACTCCATTAAAAGGAGTGTGAGTTTGGGTATAATGGCAAGAAAAATTTGCATCAAATTTTATTAGAATGGATGAGAAAAATCTGCTTAAGTCATGTTGATCCAAATATATTTTAACCGGAGACTCTATCATGCTGGATTTGTCTTATAGCCTGGAGCGTGTCTTGCAAGAAGACCCGGCAGCTAGGAATAAGTGGGAGGTGCTCTTGCTTTATCCGGGCATTCATGCACTGCTTTGTTACCGCCTAGCGCATGCGTTGCACAAGAAAGGGTTTTATTTTATTGCACGCGCGTTTTCTCAGTTGGCGCGTTTTATCACTGGGATAGAAATCCACCCGGGCGCTAAGATTGGGAGGGGGCTTTTTATTGATCATGGCATGGGTGTGGTGATTGGCGAGACCACAGAGATTGGGGATGATGTTACTATTTATCATGGCGTAACCCTAGGGGGCACGGGCAAGTTCAAGGGCAAGCGCCACCCTACTTTAGGCAACCGAGTGGTAGTGGGGGCAGGGGCTAAGGTCTTGGGTGCGATTTGCGTGGGCGATGATGTGAGGATTGGGGCTAATGCGGTGGTGCTTTCAGATTTACCCACGGGTTCTACGGCTGTAGGCGCTAAAGCCAAAACCATCACAAAAGATCGTTAATTTTAAATAAGCGGTTGGAGTTTGCACCATGCGGGTTATTTTGAGGTAAATTGATTAGAATTTTTTATAGAGAGAATTTTAAAGATGAATAAAAGTAAAAAAGAGTTATTTTTGGAACTCGCACAACCTGATAAAACAGGGTGAGTCGTTGGGTAAGCGTTAGAGAATTTGTAGGAAAATACCAAGGATTACAGCTAGGTAATGGGGGGAGTTGGTAGGAATAACTCATCTTTAGCTAAAGAATTTAATTTGGAGTTTGATAAAGGGCAAACTCTAGGGAATTTTATTGATAGAATACGCTTGAATGGCTACAATACCGAATGTGTTTTTAACCAAAGTATCTGTCAAGACATTAAAAACCACTATAAGCAACAATGTTGCACGATGTGTGGTGTGCGTGGCAACTCTGAAAACACTCAAATAGAAGTGGATCATAAAGACGGCCGCAAGGATGATTCAAGAGTTTCTGATTTAAGCACACAAGCTTTTGATGATTTTCAGGCTTTATGCAAAGCTTGTAATGATAAGAAACGCCAGATTTGTAAAGAATGCAAAGAGACTGGCTATAGATTTGACGCAACAAAAATTCCTGGCAATCATTATCCTTTTTATGAAGGGGAGGCTGAATATGACGGCTGTGTGGGTTGCTATCAATATGACCCCATACAATACAGGAAAACTTGTAATGATAGGATATACAATGAAGGGTATCAAAATGGATACCATCAAAAAACTACTTTATAGCGGTTGCAATGAACTACATCGGCTCTAAATACAAGCTCATTCCCTTTATTAAGGAAAATATCCATGCGGTTGCAGGTAATAATCTCTCTGGCGCGATTTTTTGTGATCTGTTCGCTGGGACGGGCATTGTGGGGCGTGCGTTTAAAAAAGCCGTTAATAAGGTTATTTCTAATGATTTGGAATATTATAGCTTTGTTTTGAATCAAAATTATATCGGCAACATTCAAGAAATCCCCAATAAAGAAGAGCTTATTGATAGGCTTAATAGCGTTGCTTTAAAAAAAGGCTTTATTTATTCGCATTATTCTTTAGGGGGGAGTTCAAGGCAGTATTTTAGCGAAACAAACGCTCAAAAAATTGATGCGGTGCGTTTAAAAATTGAAGAGCTTAAACTTTCTCAAAACATTGATAATTGCGCGTATTATTTTTTGCTCGCATCGTTATTAGAGAGCGCGGACAAGGTGGCTAACACCGCTTCAGTTTATGGGGCTTTTTTAAAACGCCTTAAAAAAAGCGCTCAAAAAGAACTCATCTTAAAAGGCGCTCATTTTGATGTGAGTTTAAACGCTAATGAAGTGTATCAGCAGGATTCTAATGATTTGATTGGAAAGATTTCAGGGGATATTTTGTATTTAGACCCTCCTTACAATGCGAGACAATACGGGGCGAATTACCATTTATTGAACACGATTGCTGCTTATACGCCCTTTGCTCCAAAAGGCAAAACCGGCTTGCCCAGTTACCAGAAATCCTCTTTTTGCTCTCGTTCTCAAATCTTAAACGCTTTTGAAAATTTAATCAAAAAAGCGCGATTCAAATATATCTTTTTAAGCTATAACAATGAAGGGCTTATGAGCGAGACAGAGATTAAAAATATCTTAAAAAAATACGGCGCTTACTCCTTAACTACCACAACTTACATGCGTTTTAAAGCGGATAACAAACGCGTCCATAAAGCCGCACACACCAAAGAATGTTTGCATGTTCTTATCAAATAAGAGTCAAAACAACCCAACCTTTAAAAAAGAGCTTTAAGTTAAAAGTCTAAAGAGCGTTAGAGTTTTAAATAAGGCTTTAGCGGGCGGTATTTGATTAAAACCAATCCAAGATACTCCAATAATGATAAAAATAATCGCTTAAATACCGCTTGAATAAGGTAAAATGAAACCAAATAAGCCTATAAAAAAGGGGAAATCATGGCGCTTGAAGTGGTTCTATGGGATTTTGATGGCGTGATTTTTGACAGCATGCATTTAAAAAATGAAGGGTTTAAAGCGTTGTTTCAAAAGCATGGCAACGATAGTAAAGAGAGTTTGAAACAATTTGAAGTTTATCATTATCAAAGTGGGGGGATTTCAAGGAATGAAAAAATCCAATATTTTTATAACGAGATTTTAAAAACCCCTATCGCTCAAGAAGAAGTGGATGCATTAGCCCTAGAGTTTGGCGCTATTATAGAACAAAAGCTTTTTGATAGGGAGCATTTGAATAGCGAAGTGATGGCGTTTATTGATAAGCATTATCAAAATTACATTTTCCATATCGCTTCAGCGGCCTTGCATAGCGAATTGCAAGTGTTGTGCGAGTTTTTAGGGATTACTAAGTATTTTAGGAGCGTTGAAGGGAGTCCGCCTAATAAACCCAAGATCATCGCTAATATCATTCAAAAATATGCCTATAACCCAAGCCGCATGCTAATGATAGGCGATAGCGTCAATGATCATGAAAGCGCTCAGGCTAATGAAGTGGCGTTTTTGGGTTACAACAGCAAGGTTTTGAAAAATTTAGTGGGGCAAGATGGCTATCAAGGGAAGTATTTGGAGAGCTTTAAGGGGTTTGATTTGCAAAACTTCAAACAAGAGTAAAGCCAGCTTTAGCCGAGATTGTCTTTGTGTTGGCTCATGTCAATGATGACTTCACAGCGTTCAATCGTGCTTAAGCGGTGGGCGATAACGATTAGGGTTTTATTTTTAGCGATTTGATAGATTTCATCCATGATTTTACTCTCGGTTTCATTGTCTAGGGCTGAAGTGGCTTCATCTAAAACCAAAATTTCAGGGTTATCGTATAAGGCTCTCGCGATGCCTATGCGCTGTTTTTGACCGCCGCTAAGCTTAGCGCCCCCTTCGCCCACTTGGGTTTTAAGGCCCTCATGCTCGCATAAAAAATCATAAATATGAGCCATTTTGCACGCCTTAATCAAGCGTTTTTCATCTATGGCGCTTCCAAAAGCGATATTATCCACCACAGTGCCATCAAAAAGGTAAATATTTTGGGGGATATAGCCTATTTTTTTACGCCATGAGCGCCTGTTTTCGTTGGTTAAAAGGGTGTTATCAATAAAAATTTCCCCACTTTTAGGGTAGGTAAGCCCCATAATAATATCCGCCAGCGTGGATTTTCCGCACCCGCTATGGCCTATGAGAGCGACTTTTTGACCTTTTTGAATGGTGAGATTAAAATTCTTTAAAACCGGGTGTTTTGACTTATAAGCGAATGAGATGTTTTGGAGAGTGATTTTTTTATTAAAGTCTAAAGGGACTAAATCCTCTTCAACGATGGTTTTAGTAAGGCTTTTAAAAACAATGTTAGTCGCAAGCTGGTTGTAAGCGATTTCATTGTATTGATTCAAAACGCCAGTAACAGAAGGGAGCGTGCGATAAAGCGCTAGAGCATACATAGAAATGGTAGGGAGCACCATTTTAGCTTCGCCGTATTTGAATAAAATGTAAGCGACCGCTAAAATCAACAAGCTAAAGCCCACCGTTTCTAATGAATACCTGGGGACTACTTGCAAAGTAGAATAAATAATCTCGGTGTCATGGGCTTTACGGCTATTTTCTCCAAAAAGCTTGTGGGCTTCTTCGTGGTTGTCTTTGAGTTTAGTGATTTTGAAATTGCTGAAAAATTTGGAAAAAACTTTAAGCGTTTGCGCCCTAGATTTTGCCGCTATCTCGCCCTTTTTTTGAATAAGAACGGTGATTTTTTTAGTGATGATAAAAATTTGTATAGAGATGATTAGAGTGAATATAAGCGTTAACTTCCAGTTAGTGATTAATAGCGTGGAATAGAAAAAAACGATCACGGTTAATTCAGTGAGTAGATTCAAAAAAGCGTTAAAGCTCATAAACATGCCATCCGCTTTATTATTGATAATATCTCTTAAAGAATCCAAGTTGTGGTTAAGGTGGGAGAGGTAGTTGCTTTTAATGTGCTGTAAAAAAAGTTGTTGCTTGATTTGATAAGCTTTCTTATTGGAAAAACGCCCTTTCAAATAAGTGAAAGACACCCCATAAAACATCCTGAACAAATAAATCCCTACTAAGCAAAAACTAAAGAAATACATAAGGCGAACGGGAGATGAAAAATGGAAAAAATCATAGACCATTTTCCAATCTTTATCGTCTAAAGCCCTGCTAGGATCGGAAGCGAGAGTGATAAAAGGCATTAAGAGGGTTAGGGACATCACTTCCACAAAAGAAGAAAAAACCGCCATCAGCACAAGCAAGAAAAAAACCATTTTTTCCTTGAAAGTGATGAGCATGTAGATTTGCTTTAAAGAACGCAAAAAGTATTTTAAAGTAGAAATTTTATGTTTTTTTTTCGCCATAATTTAAGTGTCCATAAATTCTTTTATATGTAATGAGCTTTGAGCTGTGTTAAGCCAAATTGAGCTAGATTATAGCTAATTTTAACCATGCTCTGTGCCATACGAATAATTTAGCTTTCTGTCATCATTTCTTGACAAGTCAAGTATAAAACTGCTATAATCCCAAGTCTTTGATTATTTTAGTTGCTGGCTTAGCTCAGTTGGTAGAGCAGCTGCCTTGTAAGCAGCAGGTCGGGGGTTCAAGTCCCTTAGCCAGCTCCAGTTAAAATGTTATTTTGTAAAGTTTTTGGTGAGATACTCAAGTGGCCAACGAGGGCAGACTGTAAATCTGCTGACTATGTCTTCCGTGGTTCGAATCCACGTCTCACCACCATTTTGTTTTTTTAGATGCGGGAATAGCTCAGTTGGCTAGAGCATCAGCCTTCCAAGCTGAGGGTCGCGGGTTCGAGTCCCGTTTCCCGCTCCATTTTTAGGATAACATTTTAGTTTTGAGACGCCTATATAGCTCAGAGGCAGAGCACTTCCTTGGTAAGGAAGAGGTCGGCGGTTCAATTCCGCTTATAGGCTCCAGTTTATAATCTCTTGAATGGCGATAAGACAAAAATGTCTTAAATTTTGTGGTAGCATTTAGGAATACTTAGGATTTTGTTTAGTATAATTCTAAAATCCATTTCAATAAAATTAAGGAGAAATACAAATGGCAAAAGAAAAGTTTAACAGAACTAAGCCGCATGTTAATATTGGAACCATTGGGCATGTAGACCATGGTAAAACGACTTTGAGTGCAGCGATTTCAGCGGTGCTTTCTTTGAAAGGTCTTGCAGAAATGAAAGACTATGATAATATTGATAACGCCCCTGAAGAAAAAGAAAGAGGGATCACTATCGCTACTTCTCACATTGAATATGAGACTGAAAACAGACACTACGCACATGTGGATTGCCCAGGACACGCTGACTATGTAAAAAACATGATCACCGGTGCGGCGCAAATGGACGGAGCGATTTTGGTTGTTTCTGCAGCTGATGGCCCTATGCCTCAAACCAGAGAGCATATCTTATTGTCTCGTCAAGTAGGCGTGCCTCACATTGTTGTTTTCTTAAACAAACAAGACATGGTAGATGACCAAGAATTGTTAGAGCTTGTAGAAATGGAAGTGCGCGAATTGTTGAGTGCGTATGAATTCCCTGGTGATGACACTCCTATTATAGCGGGTTCGGCTTTAAGAGCTTTAGAAGAAGCGAAGGCTGGCAATGTGGGTGAATGGGGTGAAAAAGTGCTTAAGCTCATGGCTGAAGTGGATGCCTATATCCCTACTCCAGAAAGAGACACTGAAAAAACTTTCTTGATGCCGGTTGAAGATGTGTTCTCTATTGCGGGTAGAGGGACTGTGGTTACAGGCAGGATTGAAAGAGGCGTGGTGAAAGTAGGCGATGAAGTGGAAATCGTTGGTATCAGACCTACACAAAAAACGACTGTAACCGGTGTAGAAATGTTTAGGAAAGAGTTGGAAAAAGGTGAAGCCGGCGATAATGTGGGCGTGCTTTTGAGAGGAACTAAAAAAGAAGAAGTAGAACGCGGTATGGTTCTGTGCAAACCAGGTTCTATCACTCCGCACAAGAAATTTGAAGGGGAAATTTATGTTCTTTCTAAAGAAGAAGGCGGGAGACACACACCATTCTTTACCAACTATCGCCCACAGTTCTATGTGCGCACGACTGATGTGACTGGCTCTATCACTCTTCCTGAAGGCGTGGAGATGGTTATGCCTGGCGATAATGTGAAAATCACCGTGGAGTTGATTAGCCCTGTTGCGTTAGAGTTAGGAACCAAATTTGCGATTCGTGAAGGCGGTAGGACCGTTGGTGCTGGTGTTGTGAGCAATATTATTGAATAATCTTACTCATATGGAAGTAAAAAGTTACCATAAAGGTCGCTAATAAAGGGTTATCATGAAAGTTAAAATAGGGTTGAAGTGTTCTGATTGTGAAGACATCAATTACAGCACCACTAAGAACGCCAAGACTAACACTGAAAAACTGGAGCTTAAAAAGTTCTGCCCAAGGGAAAATAAGCACACTCTTCATAAAGAAATCAAATTGAAGAGTTAGCTCTTTCTTTTGCGTTGCAATTTAAAGGGAGGGGAGGTTAGGTCAGTAGCTCCAATGGTAGAGCGTCGGTCTCCAAAACCGGTTGTTGGGGGTTCGAGTCCCTCCTGGCCTGCCATCTACTAATTTATTCTATCAAATTTTTGTTTCAATTGGGTTGTTTTTTAAGTTTTTTAATTTTAGTTTAAGCTATTTTGGATAAAATTGAAAATTCTTTTAATTAAATGTATTAAGTTTAAGTGAGGGCAACAAGAGACTATGGATAAATGGCTCATGCAATACAGATTGGCTAGAGAAGAGCTTTCTAAAGTGATATTTCCCATTAAAGAGCAGATACGCAACGCGCTTGTTTCTGTTTTAGTGGTGGTGAGTGCTATCACGCTATTTTTAGCTTTGTTGGATTTTTCTCTAGGGGCTTTTGTCTCTAGTGTTTTATAGGTTGGTGGCTTTAAATTAAGGAGAATGATAATGGATTGGTATGCCATACAAACTTATTCAGGGAGCGAGCAGTCCGTTAAGAAAGCGATTGAGAATTTAGCGAATGACCATGATATAAGAGATAGGATACAAGAGATCATTGTACCTACTGAAGATATTATAGAGGTTTCTAAAAAAAGCAAGACAAAGGTAACGGAACGAAGCCTTTATCCTGGATATGTGTTTATTAAGGTGGATTTAGATACGGTTTTGTGGCATAAGATACAATCTTTGCCAAGAGTGAGCCGTTTTATTGGAGAAAACAAAAAGCCAACCCCATTGAGTGAAGCGGATATTGGGCATATTTTAGAAAAAATGAATAACCGGGCAGCCCCCAAGCCCAAAATCTTTTTTGAGCAAGGCGAAGTGGTGCGCGTGGTGGAAGGCCCTTTTGCAAACTTTACCGCTACGGTGGAAGAGTATGATGTGGAACACCGCAAACTCAAGCTCAATGTTTCTATTTTTGGTAGGAACACTCCAATAGAGATTTTGCATTCGCAAGTGGAAAAAATTATATAACTTTTTAAGGAGACAACATGGCTAAAAAAGTAGTCGGAGAAATCAAACTTCAAATCCCTGCCGGTAAGGCAAACCCTTCACCTCCCGTAGGGCCAGCGTTGGGTCAAAGAGGGGTTAATATCATGGAATTTTGTAAGGCTTTTAATGAGAGAACTAAAGACATGGGGAGTTTTAATATCCCGGTCATTATCACGGTTTATCAAGATAAGAGTTTCACTTTTATCACTAAAAAGCCTCCGGTAACGGATTTGATCAAAAAAGCTTCTGGGGTTGAAAAAGGTTCTGACAACCCGCTCAAAAATAAGATCGCAAAGCTCACCCACAAGCAAGTGGAAGAGATCGCGCAATTGAAAATGGAAGATTTAAATACAAGCACCATGGAAGCGGCCAAAAAAATCGTTATGGGCAGCGCTAGGAGCATGGGCGTAGAAGTTGTGGATTGATTGGGTTTTGTTGGAATTGAAAGAAATTTTTAAGGATTAGAATCGTGGCAAAAAAAGTATTTAAAAGATTGGAAAAACTTTTTTCTAAAATTCAAAACGATAAAGCGTATGGCGTAGAGCAAGGCGTAGAGGTGGTTAAATCTCTCGCTTCAGCCAAATTTGATGAAACCGTGGAAGTAGCGTTAAGACTAGGGGTTGATCCAAGGCATGCGGACCAAATGGTGCGCGGTGCGGTGGTGCTTCCTCATGGAACAGGGAAAAAAGTGAGGGTGGCCGTTTTTGCAAAAGACATTAAACAAGATGAAGCCAAAAACGCTGGGGCTGATGTCGTTGGCGGAGACGATTTGGCTGAAGAAATCAAAAATGGCCGCATTGATTTTGACATGGTGATCGCAACGCCTGATATGATGGCGGTTGTCGGTAAAGTGGGTAGGATTTTAGGCCCTAAAGGTTTGATGCCAAACCCTAAAACCGGAACCGTTACGATGGATATTGCTAAAGCGGTCAGTAACGCTAAAAGCGGTCAAGTGAATTTCAGGGTGGATAAAAAGGGCAATGTTCATGCCCCTATTGGCAAAGCGAGTTTTCCTGAAGAAAAAATCAAAGAAAACATGCTTGAGTTGGTTAAAACGATCAACCGCCTAAAACCCAGTAGCGCAAAAGGCAAGTATATTAGAAACGCCGCTCTTTCGCTCACCATGTCGCCTTCAGTGAATTTGGACGCACAAGAATTGATGGATATTAAATAGCGTTAGGGGAGTTTTTAATCTTAGGCTGAAGATCGTAAGAGCTAAAAAGCTTAAAATTTCTTTTTTAAAAAGATAATCTTGCAGAGGTCTAGTCTAGAAAGGAGGAAAAGATGCAAAAACAACATCAAAGGCAGCATAAAGTAGAGCTAGTCGCTAACTTAAAGTCGCAATTTGTAGATGCCAAAGCCCTTTTGATTTGCGATTACAAGGGTCTTAGCGTGAAAAAGTTGGAAGCTTTAAGGAATAAGGCTCGCATTCAAGGCATTAAAGTGCAAGTGATTAAAAACACGCTTGCTCATATTGCCATGAAAGAAGCGGGTTGCACTGATTTGGATTTGAAAGAAACCAATGTGTTTTTGTGGGGCGATGATCAAATCGCTCTCTCTAAACTCGTGTTTGATTTCCAAAAAGAGCATAAAGATCACTTTGTGTTGAAAGCGGGCTTGTTTGATAAAGAAAGCGTTAGCGTAGCTCATGTGGAAGCGGTTTCAAAACTCCCGAGCAAAGAAGAGCTTATGGGAATGTTGCTTTCTGTTTGGACGGCTCCAGCACGCTATTTTGTGACCGGTTTAGACAATTTGCGTAAAGCGAAAGAAGAAAACTAAGAGCCTTACGGCTTAATTTAAAAAAAATTTGAAGGATTGGATTATGGCAATTTCAAAAGAAGAAGTGTTAGAGTATATTGGTTCATTGAGCGTTTTAGAGCTTTCTGAATTGGTTAAAATGTTTGAGGAAAAATTTGGCGTGAGCGCGACTCCAACGGTCGTAGCGGGTGCGGCTGTAGCTGGCGGTGCAGCGGCTGAGAGTGAAGAAAAAACCGAATTTAATGTGATTTTGGCCGATAGCGGTGCTGAAAAAATCAAGGTGATTAAAGTGGTTCGTGAAATCACCGGGCTTGGCCTAAAAGAAGCTAAAGACGCTACCGAAAAAACCCCTCATGTGCTTAAAGAGGGCGTGAATAAAGAAGAAGCTGAAACCATCAAGAAGAAACTTGAAGAAGTAGGCGCTAAGGTTGAAGTCAAGTAAGACTTAAACAATAGAAAGGCCTTTTGTGCCTTTCTCTGCTCTAGTGTGGCAGATGATTTTGCTCCATGATTTTGTTTGTGAGCGTGTGGCCTAAAGTGGTTAGTATTGCAGGTGGGTTTGGTATTTTTATCATGGATGGTTCTAAAGTTTAAAGATCCTTTTGCAATGCTTACTTGAATTAATGCATTAATAACTCAAAATTTTTGATCAAAGGCTTGAAATATGTCAAAAAAAATTCCCCTAAAAAACCGCTTGAGAGCTGATTTTACAAAAACCCCAACAGATTTAGAAGTTCCTAATTTATTATTATTGCAACGAGACAGCTACGATTCTTTCTTGTATTCTAAAGATGGTAAAGAGAGTGGGATTGAAAAGGTTTTTAAATCCATTTTCCCTATCCAAGATGAGCATAACCGCATCACTTTAGAATACGCGGGTTGCGAATTTGGCAAGTCTAAATACACCGTTAGAGAGGCGATGGAGAGAGGCATTACCTATTCTATCCCGCTCAAAATTAAAGTGCGCTTGATTTTGTGGGAAAAAGACACCAAAAGTGGCGAAAAGAACGGCATTAAGGATATTAAAGAGCAAAGCATTTTCATTCGTGAGATCCCTTTAATGACAGAACGCACTTCGTTTATCATTAATGGGGTGGAGCGCGTGGTGGTCAATCAACTCCACAGAAGCCCCGGTGTGATTTTCAAAGAAGAAGAATCCAGCACTTCTTTAAACAAGCTCATTTACACAGGGCAAATCATCCCTGATAGGGGTTCGTGGCTGTATTTTGAATACGATTCTAAAGATGTTTTATACGCTCGTATCAACAAACGCCGTAAAGTGCCTGTTACTATTTTATTCAGGGCAATGGATTATCAAAAACAAGACATTATTAAAATGTTCTACCCGCTTGTGAAAGTGCGTTATGAAAACGATAAATATTTGATCCCATTTGCTTCATTAGACGCCAATCAAAGAATGGAATTTGACTTGAAAGATCCTCAAGGCAAGGTTATTCTTTTAGCAGGAAAAAAGCTCACTTCAAGAAAGATTAAAGAGCTTAAAGAAAACCATCTAGAATGGGTGGAATACCCTATGGATATTTTACTCAATCGTCATTTAGCTGAGCCTGTTATGGTGGGGAAAGAAGTCTTATTGGACATGCTCACTCAGCTAGATAAAAACAAATTAGAAAAAATCCACGATTTAGGCGTGCAAGAATTTGTGATCATCAACGATCTAGCGTTAGGGCATGACGCTTCCATTATCCATTCTTTTTTGGCCGATTATGAGTCTTTGAAATTGCTCAAGCAAACGGAAAAAATTGATGATGAAAACGCTCTAGCAGCGATTCGTATCCATAAGGTTATGAAACCAGGCGATCCTGTTACGACTGAAGTGGCTAAGCAGTTTGTCAAAAAACTTTTCTTTGACCCTGAACGCTATGATTTGACCATGGTGGGGCGCATGAAAATGAATCACAAGTTAGGCTTGCATGTGCCTGATTACATTACGACTTTAACGCATGAAGATATTATCACCACCGTTAAATACCTCATGAAAATCAAAAACAATCAGGGCAAGATTGATGATAGGGATCACTTGGGCAATCGTAGGATCAGAGCGGTAGGGGAATTACTAGCCAATGAATTGCATTCAGGCTTGGTGAAAATGCAAAAGACCATTAAAGACAAGCTCACTACCATGAGTGGGGCTTTTGATTCGCTCATGCCCCATGACTTGGTTAATTCTAAAATGATCACCAGCACCATCATGGAATTTTTCATGGGCGGTCAGCTCTCGCAATTTATGGATCAAACTAACCCCTTGAGTGAGGTTACGCACAAACGACGCCTTTCAGCACTCGGTGAAGGGGGATTGGTGAAAGATAGGGTGGGGTTTGAAGCCAGGGATGTGCACCCCACGCATTATGGCCGAATTTGTCCCATTGAAACCCCAGAAGGTCAAAATATCGGTCTGATCAACACCCTTTCCACTTTCACAAGAGTGAATGATTTAGGATTTATTGAAGCCCCTTATAAAAAGGTTGTGGATGGCAAAGTGGTGGGCGAGACGATTTATTTGACCGCTATTCAAGAAGACAGCCACATCATCGCTCCCGCAAGCACCCCCATTGATGAAGAGGGTAATATTTTGGGCGATTTGATTGAAACGCGCGTGGAAGGCGAAATCGTTTTAAACGAAAAAAGCAAAGTTACCTTAATGGATTTAAGCTCTAGCATGCTAGTAGGGGTCGCCGCATCGCTCATTCCTTTCTTAGAGCATGATGACGCCAACCGCGCCTTAATGGGGACTAACATGCAGCGCCAAGCCGTGCCTTTGTTAAGAAGCGACGCTCCCATTGTAGGCACGGGGATTGAAAAAATTATCGCTAGGGATTCTTGGGGAGCGATCAAGGCTAATCGCGCAGGCGTTGTAGAAAAAATTGATTCTAAAAACATTTATATTTTAGGCGAAGGCAAAGAAGAAGCCTATATTGATGCGTATTCTTTGCAAAAAAACTTGCGCACCAACCAAAACACCAGTTTCAATCAAGTCCCTATCGTTAAAGTGGGCGATAAAGTGGAAGCCGGGCAAATCATCGCTGATGGCCCTAGCATGGATAGAGGCGAGTTGGCGTTAGGGAAAAATGTGCGCGTGGCGTTCATGCCTTGGAATGGCTACAATTTTGAAGACGCGATCGTGGTGAGTGAGCGCATCACTAAAGATGATGTTTTCACTTCCACCCACATTTATGAAAAAGAAGTGGACGCTAGGGAGCTTAAGCATGGCGCGGAAGAATTTACCGCTGATATTCCTGATGTGAAAGAAGAAGCACTCGCGCATCTTGATGAAAGCGGGATCGTTAAAGTCGGCACTTATGTGAGCGCTGGCATGATTTTAGTGGGCAAGACTTCTCCTAAAGGCGAGATTAAAAGCACGCCTGAAGAGCGGCTTTTAAGGGCTATTTTTGGGGATAAAGCCGGGCATGTGGTCAATAAGAGTTTGTATTGTCCCCCCAGTTTGGAAGGCACGGTGATTGATGTGAAAGTCTTCACTAAAAAAGGCTATGAGAAAGACGCGCGGGTTTTGAGCGCGTATGAAGAAGAAAAAGCCAAGCTTGATATGGAGCATTTTGACCGCTTGACCATGCTCAATAGAGAAGAATTGTTGCGCGTCAGTTCGCTCCTTTCTCAAGCGATTTTAGAAGAGCCTTTCAGCCATAACGGCAAGGATTATAAAGAAGGCGATCAAATCCCTAAAGAAGAAATCGCTTCAATCAACCGCTTCACTTTGGCTAGTTTGGCGAAAAAGTATTCTAAAGAAGTGCAAAACCACTATGAAATCACTAAAAATAATTTCTTAGAGCAAAAGAAAGTTTTGGGTGAAGAGCATGAAGAAAAGCTCTCTATTTTAGAAAAAGACGATATTTTGCCTAATGGCGTGATCAAAAAAGTCAAGCTTTATATCGCTACAAAACGAAAGCTTAAAGTGGGCGATAAAATGGCAGGAAGGCATGGGAATAAAGGGATTGTGTCTAATATCGTGCCGGTTGCGGATATGCCTTATACCGCTGATGGCGAGCCTGTGGATATTGTCTTAAACCCTTTAGGCGTGCCAAGCCGCATGAACATCGGGCAGATTTTAGAAATGCATTTAGGCTTAGTGGGGAAAGAATTTGGGAAACAAATCGCTAACATGCTAGAGGATAAAACCAAAGATTTTGCCAAAGAATTGCGCGCTAAAATGCTAGAAATCGCTAACGCCATTAATGAAAAAGACCCCTTGACAATCCATGTGCTTGAGAGTTGCTCTGATGAAGAACTTTTGGAATACGCTAAAGATTGGAGCAAGGGCGTTAAGATGGCTATCCCTGTGTTTGAAGGCATCTCGCAAGAAAAATTTTACAAGCTGTTTGAATTAGCCAAGATCGCCATGGATGGCAAAATGGATCTGTATGACGGGCGCACAGGCGAGAAAATGAGAGAGCGCGTGAATGTGGGCTATATGTATATGATCAAGCTCCACCATTTAGTGGATGAAAAAGTCCATGCCAGAAGCACAGGCCCTTATAGCCTAGTAACGCACCAACCTGTTGGGGGTAAAGCGCTCTTTGGGGGTCAAAGGTTTGGGGAAATGGAAGTATGGGCCTTGGAAGCTTATGGCGCAGCACATACTCTAAAAGAAATGCTTACCATTAAATCCGATGATATTAGAGGCAGAGAGAACGCTTATAGGGCTATCGCTAAAGGTGAGCAAGTGGGCGAGAGCGAAATCCCTGAGACTTTCTATGTTTTGACTAAAGAATTGCAATCGCTCGCTTTAGACATTAATATCTTTGGAGATGAAATGGATGAAGACGGGATGCCTAAACCCATTGTCATTAAAGAAGATGACAGACCCAAAGACTTTAGCGCTTTCCAGCTCACTCTAGCCAGCCCTGAAAAAATCCATTCGTGGAGCTATGGGGAAGTGAAAAAGCCAGAAACGATCAATTATCGCACCCTAAAACCCGAACGAGACGGCTTGTTTTGCATGAAAATCTTTGGTCCTACTAAAGATTATGAATGCTTGTGCGGTAAATACAAAAAGCCTCGCTTCAAAGATATTGGCACATGCGAAAAATGCGGCGTAGCGATCACGCACTCTAAAGTCAGGCGTTTTAGAATGGGGCATATTGAATTGGCCACTCCTGTAGCGCATATCTGGTATGTCAATTCCTTGCCTAGCCGTATCGGCACGCTTTTAGGCGTTAAAATGAAAGACTTGGAGCGCGTGCTTTATTATGAATCTTATATCGTTAAAGAGCCAGGCGAAGCCGCTTATGACAATGAAGGCACTAAACTTGTAATGAAGTATGATATTTTGAACGAAGAGCAGTATCAAAATATCTCACGAAGATACGAAGACAGGGGCTTTGTAGCGCAAATGGGCGGCGAAGCGATCAAGGATTTATTAGAAGAAATTGATTTGATCGCTTTATTGCAAAGTTTGAAAGAAGAAGTGAAAGACACTAATTCAGACGCCAAAAAGAAAAAACTCATCAAGCGTTTGAAGGTGGTAGAAAGCTTTTTAAATTCTGGTAACAGGCCTGAATGGATGATGCTCACGGTTTTACCGGTATTGCCACCGGATTTAAGGCCGTTAGTCGCTCTAGATGGGGGGAAATTTGCAGTCAGCGATGTGAATGAATTGTATCGTCGTGTCATCAATCGCAACCAACGCTTGAAACGCTTGATGGAGCTTGGGGCGCCAGAAATCATTGTGCGCAATGAAAAAAGGATGCTACAAGAGGCGGTGGATGTGCTTTTTGATAACGGCCGCAGCACCAATGCGGTTAAAGGAGCTAACAAGCGCCCTTTAAAATCGCTCAGCGAGATCATTAAAGGCAAGCAAGGGCGTTTCAGGCAAAACCTTTTAGGTAAGCGCGTGGATTTTTCAGGCAGGAGCGTGATTGTCGTTGGGCCCAATCTTAAAATGGATGAATGCGGGTTGCCTAAAAACATGGCGTTGGAACTCTTCAAACCGCATTTGTTATCCAAGCTTGAAGAAAGAGGCTATGCCACCACGCTCAAACAAGCTAAACGCATGATTGAACAAAAAAGCAATGAAGTGTGGGAGTGCTTGCAAGAAATCACAGAGGGGTATCCGGTGCTACTCAACCGCGCTCCTACCTTGCACAAGCAATCCATTCAAGCGTTCCATCCAAAGCTTATTGATGGTAAAGCGATCCAATTGCACCCGTTAGTGTGTTCAGCGTTCAACGCCGATTTTGACGGGGATCAAATGGCGGTGCATGTGCCTTTAAGCCAGGAAGCGATCGCTGAATGCAAGGTGCTTATGCTAAGCTCTATGAATATCCTTTTACCCGCTAGCGGTAAAGCCGTAGCCATTCCTAGCCAGGATATGGTTTTAGGGCTTTATTATCTTTCTTTAGAAAAGAGCGGGGTCAAGGGCGAACATAAGCTTTTCTCTAGCGTGAATGAAATCATCACCGCTATTGACACGAAAGAATTAGACATCCACGCAAAGATTAGGGTTTTAGATCAAGGGAATATTATCGCTACGAGCGCAGGACGCATGATCATTAAGTCCATTTTGCCTGATTTTATCCCTACGGATTTGTGGAACAGACCCATGAAGAAAAAAGATATTGGCGTGCTTGTGGATTATGTGCATAAAGTCGGCGGTATCGGTATTACTGCAACCTTTTTGGATAATTTAAAAACGCTTGGCTTTAGGTATGCGACTAAGGCTGGTATTTCTATCTCTATGGAAGATATTATCACGCCAAAAGACAAGCAAAAAATGGTGGAAAAAGCCAAAGTAGAGGTTAAAAAAATCCAGCAACAATACGATCAAGGGTTGCTTACTGACCAAGAGCGTTACAATAAAATCATTGACACTTGGACTGAAGTCAATGACAGAATGAGTAAGGAAATGATGAGCGCTATCGCAAAAGATAAAGAGGGCTTTAACTCTATTTATATGATGGCAGATAGCGGCGCAAGGGGTAGCGCGGCGCAAATCCGTCAGCTTTCAGCGATGAGGGGTCTTATGACAAAGCCGGACGGCAGTATCATTGAAACGCCCATTATTTCTAACTTTAAAGAGGGGTTGAATGTCTTAGAATACTTTAACTCCACGCATGGTGCTAGAAAGGGCTTAGCGGATACAGCGCTAAAAACCGCCAATGCGGGGTATTTGACAAGAAAACTCATTGATGTTTCGCAAAATGTCAAGGTGGTGTCTGATGATTGCGGCACGCATGAAGGGATTGAAATCACGGATATTGCGGTGGGGAGTGAGCTGATTGAACCTTTAGAAGAGCGTATTTTTGGGCGCGTTTTATTAGAAGATGTGATCGATCCCATTACGAATGAAATCTTGCTTTATGCAGACACTTTGATTGATGAAGAGGGCGCTAAAAAGGTGGTTGAAGCCGGGATTAAATCCATTACGATCCGCACCCCAGTAACTTGTAAAGCACCAAAGGGCGTGTGCGCGAAATGCTATGGCTTGAATTTAGGCGAAGGCAAGATGAGCTATCCGGGTGAAGCGGTGGGCGTGGTAGCCGCGCAATCTATCGGGGAGCCTGGAACGCAACTCACTTTAAGGACTTTCCATGTGGGCGGGACAGCGAGCAGGAGTCAGGATGAGCGCGAAATCGTAGCGAGCAAAGAAGGTTTTGTGCGTTTTTATAATCTTAGGACTTACACGAATAAAGAGGGTAAAAACATTATCGCTAACCGCCGTAACGCTTCTATTTTAGTGGTAGAGCCTAAGATTAAAGCGCCTTTTGATGGGGAATTACGCATTGAAACGGTCTATGAAGAAGTCGTTGTGAGCGTGAAAAATGGCGATCAAGAAGCTAAGTTCGTTTTAAGAAGAAGCGATATTGTCAAGCCGAGCGAATTAGCCGGCGTTGGCGGTAAGATTGAGGGGAAAGTGTATTTGCCTTATGCTAGTGGGCATAAGGTGCATAAGGGAGGAAGTATCGCTGATATTATCCAAGAGGGCTGGAATGTGCCTAATCGCATCCCTTACGCGAGCGAATTGCTAGTCAAGGATAATGACCCTATCGCGCAAGATGTGTATGCAAAAGAAAAAGGCGTGATCAAATACTATGTTTTAGAGGCTAACCATTTAGAGCGCACCCATGGGATTAAAAAGGGCGATATGGTGAGCGAAAAAGGCTTGTTTGCGGTGGTAGCTGATGATAATGGTAGGGAAGCCGCTCGCCATTATATCGCTAGGGGTTCTGAGATCTTGATTGATGATAATAGTGAAGTGAGCGCTAATAGCCTTATTTCTAAACCCACGACTAACACTTTCAAAACGATTGCCACATGGGATCCTTACAACACCCCTATCATTGCGGACTTTAAGGGCAAGGTGAGTTTTGTGGATATTATCGCAGGGGTTACGGTCGCTGAAAAAGAAGACGAAAATACCGGTATCACAAGCCTAGTGGTGAATGATTACATTCCAAGCGGATACAAACCAAGCTTGTTTTTAGAGGGGGCTAATGGCGAAGAGGTGCGTTATTTCCTAGAGCCAAAAACTTCTATCGCCATTAGCGATGGCTCTAGCGTGGAGCAGGCTGAAGTGTTAGCGAAAATCCCTAAAGCGACCGTTAAATCTAGAGATATTACCGGGGGTCTCCCAAGGGTTTCTGAACTCTTTGAAGCGAGAAAACCCAAGCCTAAAGATGTGGCGATCCTTTCTGAAGTTGATGGGATTGTGAGTTTTGGCAAACCCATTCGCAATAAAGAACACATCATCGTAACTTCTAAAGATGGCCGTTCCATGGATTATTTTGTGGATAAAGGCAAGCAAATTTTAGTGCATGCCGATGAATTTGTGCATGCAGGAGAGGCGATGACGGATGGAGTAATTTCAAGCCATGATATTTTAAGGATCAGTGGCGAAAAAGAGCTTTATAAATACATTGTGAGCGAAGTCCAGCAAGTGTATCGCAGGCAGGGGGTAAGCATTGCCGACAAGCACATTGAAATCATTGTCTCTCAAATGCTAAGGCAAGTGCGCATTTTAGACAGCGGGGATAGCAAGTTTATTGAAGGGGATTTAGTCAGTAAAAAACTCTTCAAAGAAGAAAACGCTCGTGTGATCGCTTTAAAAGGCGAGCCAGCGATTGCTGAACCGGTGCTTTTAGGGATCACCAGAGCGGCTATTGGGAGCGATAGCATCATTTCAGCGGCCTCTTTTCAAGAAACGACTAAAGTTTTAACAGAAGCCAGTATCGCTATGAAAAAAGACTTTTTAGAAGACTTGAAAGAAAATGTGGTGTTAGGAAGGATGATCCCTGTGGGAACGGGCATGTATAAGAATAAAAAAATCGTGTTAAGAGCGCTTGAGGATAACTCTAAATTTTGATATAAGAAATCGGTTAAGATTTTTAAAAGAAAAATTAGGGTAAAATGGGGGAACTTTTAGTTTTAAATTTTTAGAATAAGGAAAAATAGTGCCTACTATCAATCAGTTGATTAGAAAAGAAAGGAAAAAGGTGGTTAAAAAAACCAAATCGCCTGCATTAGTGGAATGCCCTCAAAGAAGAGGGGTTTGTACTAGGGTTTATACGACTACCCCTAAAAAGCCTAACTCGGCTTTAAGAAAGGTCGCTAAGGTCCGTTTGACCAGTAAATTTGAAGTGATCAGTTATATCCCTGGTGAAGGGCATAACTTGCAAGAACACTCCATTGTGTTAGTGCGTGGGGGTAGGGTTAAGGATTTACCCGGTGTGAAATACCACATCGTTCGTGGTGCTTTAGACACTGCAGGGGTCAATAAAAGAACGGTTTCACGCTCTAAATACGGGACTAAAAAAGCTAAAGCGACCGACAAGAAAGCAACAGACAACAAGAAAAAATAAGAGGAAAACAAAAACATGAGAAGAAGAAAAGCACCCGTTAGGGAGGTTTTGGGCGATCCTGTTTATGGGAACAAAGTGGTTACTAAGTTTATCAATAAGATGATGTTCGACGGCAAGAAAAGCGTAGCGGAAAAAATCATCTACAAAGCTTTTAATAAGATTGAAGAAAAAAGCGGTGAAAAAGGGATTGAAGTGTTTGAAAAAGCCCTAGAAAGAGTGCGTCCTTTAGTGGAAGTGCGCAGCAGAAGAGTGGGTGGGGCTACCTATCAAGTGCCGGTAGAAGTGAGGGCGAGCCGCCAGCAGTCGCTATCTATCCGTTGGATTTTAGAAGCGACCAGAAAACGCAATGAAAGAATGATGGTGGATAGATTGGCTAACGAGCTTATGGATGCGGCTAGCGATAAAGGCGCGGCTTTTAAGAAAAAAGAAGATGTGCATAAAATGGCAGAAGCGAATAAAGCGTTTGCGCACTACCGCTGGTAATTGGAGTTAGAATGGCTAGAAAAACCCCATTAAACAGGATCAGGAATATCGGTATCGCCGCTCACATTGATGCTGGGAAAACCACCACTTCCGAAAGGATTTTATTCTATACAGGCGTGAGCCATAAGATTGGCGAAGTGCATGACGGTGCGGCGACAATGGATTGGATGGAGCAAGAAAAAGAAAGAGGGATCACTATCACTTCTGCGGCAACGACTTGCTTTTGGAAGGATCACCAAATCAATTTGATTGACACTCCAGGGCATGTGGATTTCACTATTGAAGTGGAACGATCCATGCGCGTGCTAGATGGCGCGGTTTCGGTGTTTTGCTCGGTTGGGGGCGTGCAGCCTCAAAGCGAGACCGTGTGGCGTCAAGCGAATAAATACGGCGTGCCTAGGATTGTTTTTGTCAATAAAATGGATAGGATTGGGGCGAATTTCTATAATGTAGAAAACCAGATTAAGCTTCGCTTGAAAGCTAATCCTGTGCCTATTAATATCCCTATTGGGGCTGAAGACACTTTCATTGGCGTGATTGATTTAGTCCAAATGAAAGCGATCGTTTGGAATAATGAAACCATGGGAGCCAAATACGATGTGGAAGAAATCCCTAGCGATTTGTTAGAAAAGGCTAAACAATACCGAGAAAAGCTTGTAGAAGCCGTAGCCGAGCAAGATGAAGCCTTAATGGAAAAGTATTTGGGCGGTGAGGAATTAAGCGTTGAAGAAATCAAAAAAGGCATTAAAACAGGTTGTTTGAACATGAGCCTTATCCCTATGCTTTGTGGTTCTTCTTTTAAAAATAAAGGCGTGCAGACTTTATTGGATGCGGTCATTGATTACTTGCCAGCGCCCACAGAGGTTGTGGATATTAAGGGGATTGATCCAAAAACCGAAGAAGAAGTTTTTGTGAAATCCAGCGATGATGGCGAGTTTGCCGGTTTGGCGTTTAAAATCATGACGGATCCTTTTGTGGGCCAACTCACTTTTGTGCGCGTGTATCGTGGCAAGCTAGAGTCCGGTAGCTATGTGTATAACTCCACCAAAGACAAAAAAGAGCGCGTGGGAAGACTGCTTAAAATGCACTCCAATAAGAGGGAAGACATTAAAGAAGTTTATGCGGGTGAGATTTGCGCGTTTGTGGGCTTAAAAGACACGCTAACTGGGGACACGCTTTGCGATGAAAAGAATGCGGTCGTTTTAGAGAGGATGGAATTTCCTGAGCCAGTCATTCATATCGCTGTGGAGCCTAAAACGAAAGCAGACCAAGAAAAAATGGGCGTGGCGTTAGGCAAGCTCGCTGAAGAAGATCCAAGTTTTAGGGTGATGACTCAAGAAGAAACCGGGCAAACCCTCATCGGTGGCATGGGTGAATTGCACCTAGAAATCATCGTGGATAGATTGAAGAGAGAATTTAAGGTGGAAGCTGAAATCGGTCAGCCGCAAGTCGCTTTTAGAGAGACTATCCGTTCCAGCGTAAGCAAAGAACATAAATACGCTAAGCAAAGCGGTGGTCGTGGGCAATACGGGCATGTGTTTATCAAGCTTGAGCCTAAAGAGCCTGGCAGTGGGTATGAATTTGTGAATGAAATTTCTGGGGGCGTGATCCCTAAAGAATATATCCCTGCGGTGGATAAAGGTATCCAAGAAGCGATGCAAAATGGCGTTTTGGCAGGCTATCCGGTGGTGGATTTTAAGGTTACCCTTTATGATGGGAGCTACCATGATGTGGATTCTTCAGAAATGGCGTTTAAAATCGCTGGCTCTATGGCGTTTAAAGAAGCGAGTCGCGCGGCTAACCCGGTTTTACTAGAGCCTATGATGAAAGTGGAAGTGGAAGTCCCTGAAGAATACATGGGCGATGTGATTGGCGATTTGAATAGAAGAAGAGGGCAAATCAATTCTATGGACGACCGATTAGGTTTGAAAATCGTGAACGCTTTTGTGCCGTTGGTGGAAATGTTTGGTTATTCTACGGATTTACGATCAGCCACTCAAGGGCGTGGGACTTACTCTATGGAGTTTGATCATTATGGCGAAGTGCCTAGCAATATCGCTAAGGAAATTGTAGAAAAGCGCAAAGGCTGATTTGATTATAACGCTCTCTTATTTTAGGGGGTGTTATAGGCACTATTTAAACTTTTTTCTTTTGGATTTAAAAAGACTTCTTGAGTGTTTTTATCTCTTTTAATGACCTTTTTTAGTTTGCTATAAAATTATTTTTTGACTCTATTCTTGTCAAATAGGAGTAACTAAAATTTTTTAATTTTTTAAAAAATGGGGTTTTGGTTACTTTGTTTAATCGTTTTAGATTTTATTTCATGGTGGAATTCGTTTTCTTAAGGGGTTAGGGGGTGTTTTGTAGCAATGCTCTTTAAAAATCCCCTAATTCATAGACCGCCTTACAAGAAATTCCGCTTGACTAATAACAAGCTCTTTTGTATTCAATCTTAAAAAACGCTTTTTGGTATTTTTCAAATTTTTATAATCAATTTTTTATTAAAACAAAGCCTTGCTAAAATGCCTTAAAAAGTTTGTTAGGGGGATAAAAACACACTGACAAACAGAAAATAACGCTCAATCTCTTTTAAAAGAGCCAATGCATCTCTTTTAAAAGAGCCAATGCAATTATAAATACCCAATACTTTTATTGATTCACCATTTTATTGATTCTTTCAGGGTAGCGGGCCCCTTCTATTTTGATTGCAGTCAATTCTTTTTGGAAAATCTCCAATTCTTTTTGACTCCAAGAAACCTGCAAAGCCCCTATATTTTCTATGAGCCTAGATTCTTTGGTGGTGCCAAAGAGAGGGACAATGATTTTTTGCGTGTGCAAAATCCATGAGAGAGCCAGTTGGGCTGGTGTAATGCCTTTAGCGTGTGCATGATCTTGGATTAATTCCACCAAGGCGTAATTTTTGGCTAGATTTTCTTGATTAAACCTAGGACAAACGCTTCTAAAATCCCCACTAGCGAAAGTGGCATTTTTTTCAAATTTCGCACCTAAAAACCCCTTACCCAAAGGCGAAAAAGCGACAAAGCCAATTTTTTCTTTTTCTAAAAAACCTAAAATCTCTTTTTCAGGTTCGTGCCACCACAAGGAATATTCGCTCTGCAACGCGCTTAAAGGGCAAATTTGATGGGCTTTTTGGATGCTAGATAACCCTGCCTCACTCATCCCCCAAGCTTTAATTTTTCCTTCTTTAATAAGAGCTTGCATAACTTCTGCCACTTCTTCTATGGGCGTGTTAGTATCCAACGCGGTGTTGGTAGTATAAATCAATGCATTCTACTTTTAAGCGTTTCAAACTCCCTTCAATGGCACTCTTAATGCGGTTAGGACTGGAGTCTAAAAACATGGTTGCGTATTTGTCATTAGGATCTGCGTAGTAAATCCCAAACTTGCTCGCTACCACAACCTTGTCTTTAAAAGGCTTGATCGCTTCGCCTAAAAGCTTTTCATTATCTTCCCCATAAGCCTCTGCAGTGTCAAAAAAGTTAATACCCAATTCCAAAGCCTTATGGATAAGTTTAACCATCTGCTTTTTATCATGGACTTCCCCATACCCATAAGTCATACCCATGCACCCTAGAGCTAATGTGCTCACTTTTAAAGGGCCTAAATGACGCTGTTGCATACAAACTCCTTGATTTCATATTGTTTTTTAGTATAACAGCAATCTTAATTTTTGTCAAACTTTCTAAAACCAAAGATAATTTATCAAGTTTTTTGTATTGTAGCTTTTTTAAGGCAGCAAAACCACCAAACCAATCAAAAATTTGATTGGTTTCTATTCGTTTACTTTTGAGAAATATAATTCTCTCGCTTTTAAGATCATCACAAGGAGTTTTCGTATGAAAAAGCAAATCTTGACAGGTGTTTTATTATCAGTTTTGGCAGTGAGTTCTGCATACGCTCAAAACGACAAAAAAGACGCCAAAAAACCTAAATTTAGCACAGAATTAGTCGTGGCTCACAAAGATAAAAAAGACGCTAAAAAACCTAAATTTAGCACAGAATTAGTCGTGGCTCACAAAGATAAAAAAGACGCTAAAAAACCTAAAAACTCAGTGGCCTAATGGCTTTGACTCAAAAAAGCGTTTTTAAAAACGCTTTTTTGGATATTATCCTATCACTTTTTACCACTCTTTAAATTTTCGCATGCAGATTTTTCAATTTTTTCAATAAATATAGCTGTGTTTTTTAAAAAGCACATAAAGGGCGTTAAGGCTCTTCTAAAAGAGTGTGAGCGGCTTGAATAACTTCAAGGGGCGTGATGGATTTCATGCACAAATGGTTTTTTTCATTCTTTAAGGGGCAGACTCGTTTCTTGCAAGGCGAACAGCTTAAATGGTGGTTTAATACAATGGCTTTTTGGGCTTTATAAGGGCTAGTCTCTTTTTCATCAGTGGGACCAAAAAGAGCGATTAAGGGGGTTTGCACGCTAGCAGCCACATGCATAGGACCGCTATCGTTAGTGATGAATAAATCTAAAGTAGCGATGCACTCTATCAATTCTTCAATGCTGGTTTTCCCGCACAGATTATAAGCGTTATGAAATAATAAGGGGTTTTTCAACAAACCTTTAACGGATTTTAAAATTTCTTCAGAAACGATAGCGTCTTCTTTAGCCCCAAAAAAATAAATTTCATGCCCTTTTTCTAACAAAACAGCAGCGGCTTCAGCGTAATAAGAAGCTGGCCATCTTTTAGCGCTCCCGTAGCTTGCACTAGGGTTAAAGCCGATTTTTTTAGGGGTGTTTGGGGTGTGAGCGGGGAGGTTAAAGGCCAGTTTTAAGGGTAAAACGCTTTTTTGATCCAATTCTTTTTTTAAAAATTGCGAAAACAAAAAGCAATATTTTTCCACTTGATGATACTCTTTGGGGGCAGCAGTTATCGCATGGCTTAGGAAAAAAGAGCGAAAAAATTGAGCAAAACCGATGCGAACGGGCGTTTTTGTTGCATAGAGCAAAAAAGCGGAATAAAAATGGTTGTTTAAAGCGATCGCCATATCGCAACGCCCTATTTTTTGAGCGAGTTTGTAAGTGGCTAGCAGCCTGAAAAAGGATTTTTTGGTGTCATCTATGAAAACGGCTTCTATTTTCTCATCTTTTTGGAAAAGTTCGCAAGTGATTTGTGGGCCCACCAAGACAAAACGCGCGTTAGGGTAGTGGTTTTTAAGGGTGTAAAAAAGCGAGCTTGCCATCACCCCATCGCCTAACCAATTAGGCAAACGCAATAAAATACGCATGCGTTTGGGTGTGATCATGCTCATCAATAGCCCTTTTTTAAAGATTTTAAGCTAAAATTTTAACATACAAATACAAGGAAATGGAATGATTACCCCTAAAGTGTTGAGCGGGTTTAAAGACCGCTTGCCTAAAGATGCGATACAAAAAGCCCAGTTGCTCGCTAAAGTTTCAGTCGTGTTTCAAAGTTTTGGTTTTGTGCCGATTGAAACCCCCCATTTGGAATACGCTGAAACGCTACTACCTGATGCGAGCAGTGATATTCAAAAAGAAATCTATCGTTTTAAAGATCATGGGGATAGAGATGTGGCGTTAAGGTTTGATTTGACCGTGCCATTAGCGCGCTTTGTTTCTTTGCACCACCAAACGCTAGGCATGCCCTTTAAACGCTACGCTATAGGCAATGTCTTTAGGGGTGAAAGGGCGCAAAAAGGGCGTTATAGAGAATTTACGCAATGCGATTTTGATTTTATAGGGAGCGAGAGCTTGGTGTGCGATGCTGAGATCATTCAAGTGATTATCGCTTCTTTAAAAGCCTTGGATTTAGAAGATTTTTGCGTCTCTATCAACCACAGAAAAATTTTGAACGGGATATGCGAATATTTTGGGATTTCTCAAGTGAATGAAGTGCTGCGCATTGTGGATAAACTAGAAAAGATTGGCTTAAATGGGGTTGAAGAAGAATTAAAAAAAGAGTGCGATCTAAATTCAAACACCATTAAAGAGCTTTTAGAATTAATTCAAATCAAACAAAACGATTCAAGCCATGCGGAATTTTTTGAAAAAATTGCTTATTTGAAAGACTATAATGAAAATCTAAAACAGGGCATACAGGATTTAGAAAAGCTATACCAGTGGCTAGGGGATTTGCAAATTTCTCAAAACCTGTATAAAATTGATTTTTCTATCGCTAGGGGATTAGGGTATTATACAGGGATTGTGTATGAAACCACGCTTAATGACATGAAGTCTTTAGGGAGCGTGTGTTCAGGGGGTCGTTACGATCATTTGACTAAAAATTTTTCTAAAGAAAATTTGCAAGGGGTAGGGGCTTCTATTGGGATTGATAGATTGATCGTGGCTTTAAGCGAAATGCAATTATTAGACGAGCGTTCCACCCAAGCTAAAGTGCTAATCGCTTGCATGCATGAAGAATATTTTTCTTACGCCAACCGCTTAGCCGAGTCTTTAAGGCAAAGCGGTGTTTTTAGCGAAGTCTATCCAGAAGCCCAAAAAATCAAAAAACCCTTTTCTTACGCCAATCATAAGGGGCATGAGTTTGTGGCTATCATTGGCGAAGAAGAATTTAAAAGCGAAACTTTAAGCTTAAAAAACATGCATTCAGGCATGCAGTTGAATTGTTTGAGCTTTTTAAAAGCCCTTGAAATCATTGGAGAAAACGATGAAGACTTATAATGTCGCTATTGTCGGGGCCAGTGGGGCGGTAGGGCAAGAGTTGATTAAGGGTTTAGAACATTCTTCTTTTCCTATTAAAAAGTTTGTCCCGCTCGCTAGCGCTAGAAGCGCTGGTAAAAAGATCAAAGCGTTCAATAAAGATCATGAAATTTTAGAAACCACGCATGAAGTTTTTGAAAAAGAAGCAATAGACATCGCCTTTTTTAGCGCTGGGGGGAGCGTGAGCGAAGAGTTCGCTACAAGCGCTTCAAAAACTTCTTTAGTGATTGATAACACGAGTTTTTTTAGACTGGATAAAAAAGTGCCTTTAGTCGTGCCTGAAATCAACGCCAAAGAAATTTTTAACGCTCCCTTAAACATCATCGCTAACCCCAATTGCTCCACCATTCAAATGACGCAAATCTTAAACCCCTTGCACCTTCATTTTAAGATAAAAAGCGTGGTGGTTAGCACTTATCAAGCCGTAAGCGGGGCAGGGAATAAGGGGATAGAGAGCTTGAAAAGAGAGTTAAAAACCGCTTTAGAATGCTTGGAAAAAGACCCCGCCATTGATTTAAACCAGGTCTTGCAAGCCGGGGCTTTCCCTTACCCGATCGCTTTCAATGCGATCGCTCATATTGATGTTTTTAAGGAGAATGGCTACACGAAAGAAGAGCTAAAAATGGTGCATGAAACCCACAAAATCATGGGCGTGGATTTCCCTATTAGCGCGACTTGCGTGCGCGTGCCGGTATTAAGGAGCCATAGCGAGAGTTTGAGTATCGCTTTTGAAAAAGAATTCGATCTCAAAGAAGTCTATGAAGTTTTAAAAAACGCCCCTAGCGTGGTTGTTTGCGATGATCCCAGTTATAATCTTTACCCCACGCCCCTAAAAGCGAGCCACACGGATAGCGTCTTTATAGGGCGCTTGAGGAAGGATTTGTTTGATAAGAAAACCTTGCACGGCTTTTGCGTGGCGGATCAATTAAGAGTGGGGGCAGCCACCAACGCGCTCAAAATCGCCATGCATTACATTAAGAACGCTTGAGTTTATTCAAAGATAACAAAGATGAATGCGCATGCGCTTGAATTAAGGATAAGGATCAATCTAGCCCAATCTCTAAAAAAGAGCTTTAAGTTACTAGGCTTGCGATGTTAAACAAGGGTGTAATTGAATTTCTCAAGGCTTGATTGAGAGAAATGCTAATATTTGGTAGGTCAAAAGGAATGATAAAGGCTTACACTCAAGCAGAGAGTGAATGTTTAACTAGCGAGTTATTGCCTATTATTCCATTTAAAAGGGTATGAGTTTAAGGTATAAGGAAAACTTGTATCAAGTTTTGTTGGAATGGATTAGAAAAATCTGATTGGATTGACCCTCACAATTTTTCAAACCAATTGTTTAATAGCGATTAAATATGGCTATATATACTACAATAATAAGATTTTGAAAAGTGAGATTGTTTTTTTGAAAGGATTTAAATGCCTATTATAAGGGTTTTAGTAATGCTTGCAACAATGATGATGAAATTAGTAAAAACGGCAAAAGAAAAGAAAGTTTTTAAGAATGTGGGAGTGTCTATAATGGGGATTGCTTTTTGGGAGGCGATAAAAGACTCGATAAAAAAACAAATTAAAAAAAGCAATTGGATATGCGGGAATGTTAAGACTGCGGATGATTATTTAAAAACGCATCCTAACTCATGGTTTAATTCAGCAATAGGTGTAACAACGATAACAGCCATGCTTATGAATGTGTGTTTTGCTGATGACCAATCCAAAAAGGAAGTGGCTGAAACTCAAAAGGAAGCTGAAAATGCTAGGGATAGAGCAAACAAGAGTGGGATAGAACTGGAACAAGAAAAACAAAAGACAAGCAATATAGAGACTAATAACCAAATAAAAGTAGAACAAGAAAAACAAAAGACAAGCAATATAGAGACTAATAACCAAATAAAAGTAGAACAAGAAAAACAAAAGACAAGCAATATAGAGACTAACAATCAAATAAAAGTAGAACAAGAACAACAAAAGACAGAACAAGAAAAACAAAAGACAATTAATACACAGAAAGATTTCATTAAATACGCAGAACAAAATTGCCAAGAAAATCATAATCAATTCTTTATTAAAAAAGTAGGAATTAAGGGTGGTATTGCTATAGAAATAGAAGCTGAATGCAAAACCCCTAAACCCACAAAAACCAATCAAACCCCTATCCAGCCAAAACACCTCCCAAACTCTAAACAACCCCGCTCTCAAAGAGGATCAAAAGCGCAAGAGCTTATAACTTATTTGCAAAAAGAGCTGGAATCTCTGCCCTATTCACAAAAAGCTATCGCTAAACAAGTGGATTTTTATAAACCAAGTTCTATCGCTTATTTAGAACTAGATCCTAGAGATTTTAACGTTACAGAAGAATGGCAAAAAGAAAATCTAAAAATACGCTCTAAAGCTCAAGCTAAAATGCTTGAAATGAGGAGTTTAAAACCAGACCCACAAGCCCACCTTTCAACCTCTCAAAGCCTTTTGTTCGTTCAAAAAATATTTGCTGATGTTAATAAAGAAATAGAAGCATCTGTTAATACTGAAAAGAAAGCAGAAAAAGTGGGTTATGGTTATAGTAAAAGGATGTAGGCATAAGAAAACACCATAAAATCGTTTTAGCTTATTTATGGTATTTTAAAGACTCTATATTACCCAATTAGAACAGAGCCTTTTTTAAACTCCTTAGTAGGAATCCCAATCGTCTTTAGCGTTTGAGCGTTTTACAAAATACAAGCGGTTGCAATTTTTATGCGGTGTTTCATGAAGAATGATTTTTATATCCCTCTCTTTATAAAGAGAGGGTTTTCATTTTAGCGGGTCTTTAGCGGGTCTCAGCTGAGCTTTTAATGATCACGGTGTTGTAGTCAGGCTGGACGGGGCGTTGGTTGGGCGAGTTTTTCATGCGTTTTTTGATTTCAGCCAATTGTTTGGCAGAAACTTCCAAAGGCTCTTCTATGACAAACCATGCCACCCCTTCTGTGCAAGGGGGAGCGGTGAGAGAGCCGTTAAAATGGTAGTAATTGATGCTTTTAGGCAAGAAAGCGTCTAAAGCCACCTCCTTAAAACCTTGTTTCTTTTGAATGCCTTCTAAAATAGGGTTAAGGTTGGGGTTTTCTTTCCCTTCTTCAAACCCAATCGCTAAGACTAATAAGCGCCCTTTAGCGTCTTTATGCACGAAATGCGCGCTCAAAGGCCTGGTTTTATTGTTGATTAAAAACTCCATAGGGGCGTGGAAATGCACATTATCCAACACATAGTCATGCCCTCTATAATTGATGTGGTTAGTCGGCTCAAACGAAGCTTTTAAAGTATGATGAGTGAAAAAGACCGCTTTAGGTTTGGAAGCGGCGTATTTGAATTGCAAATCGGTTTTATCTTGCGTGTGGTAGTAATGCTCAATGTTAATGGGCGATTGGCTTTTGCCGCTTTTACACACTTCAAAATCTTTGTGCAATTTGTCCCAGCGGTGCGGGCCATTTTCTTTATTTTTATAATCCCATTTGGTGTTTTCAGCGCCTATAAGAGAAGTGGTTAACGCTAAAGCGATCAAAAAAGTTTTTTTCATTCTAATTATCCTTTATTCTAAAATTCTAAAATATTAATAAGCAATTAATTCTAGCGCTTAATCAACAATGACCGCAGTTACAAAAAACAGATTGGTTAAAAGTTGGAAATGATTTTAAATTCTGTTTTATATGGTAACAACTCCATTGAATTAATGCACCTATGGAGCGAAATATTTGTTTTAACCAGTTCCCAATTTACAAGCGGTTAAAATTTTTGTCTTATACTTCAAGTTTTCAAATGGAATAAAATTTAACCCCTTAAGATTTAAATGATGATAACCAAACAATCGTATCAAAAGTTCGCCTTAATGCGGGTTTTTGTGTTTTCGCTTTCGGCGTTTATTTTTAACACCACGGAGTTTGTCCCTGTCGCGCTCTTATCAGATATTGCGAAAAGTTTTGAAATGGAGAGCGCAACAGTGGGGCTTATGATCACTGCTTATGCGTGGGTGGTGTCTCTTGGCTCATTGCCCTTGATGCTGCTTAGCGCTAAGATTGAAAGGAAACGCTTATTGCTTTTTCTTTTTGCCCTTTTTATTCTCAGCCATATCCTTTCAGCGTTAGCATGGGATTTTTGGGTGCTACTCCTTTCTCGTATGGGTATCGCTTTTGCCCACTCTATTTTTTGGTCCATCACGGCTTCTTTAGTCATTCGTGTCGCTCCAAGAAATAAAAAACAACAGGCCTTAGGGCTGTTAGCGTTAGGGAGTTCGTTAGCGATGATTTTAGGGTTGCCGCTTGGGAGGATCATTGGGCAAATTCTAGATTGGCGATCCACTTTTGGCGTGATTGGGGGCGTTGCGACTCTTATAATGCTACTTATGTGGAAATTGCTCCCGCATTTACCCAGTAGAAACGCCGGCACGCTCGCAAGTGTCCCTATATTAATGAAACGCCCGCTTTTAGTGGGGATTTATTTGCTTGTAATCATGGTTATTTCTGGGCATTTCACCACTTATAGTTATATTGAGCCTTTTATCATTCAAATCAGCCAATTTTCTCCTGACATTACGACGCTAATGCTGTTTGTTTTTGGGTTAGCGGGCGTGGCGGGGAGTTTTTTATTCGGTCGTTTGTACGCGAAAAATTCAAGAAAATTCATCGCTTTTGCAATGGTTTTAGTCATTTGCCCGCAACTCTTGCTTTTTGTGTTTAAAAACTTAGAGTGGGTGATCTTTTTGCAGATTTTCTTGTGGGGAATAGGGATCACTTCACTCACCATTGCGTTGCAAATGAGGGTGTTGCAGCTCGCCCCGGATGCCACAGATGTCGCGAGCGCGATTTTTTCGGGGAGCTATAATGTAGGGATTGGATCAGGAGCGCTGTTTGGCAGTATCGTGATCCACCAATTAGGGCTAGGGTATATTGGCTTTGTGGGTGGGGCATTAGGTTTGTTGGCGCTGTTTTGGCTTAGATTCATTACGATAAAGTTTAAAAAAACATAAAGAGCGTTAAAAGGATTAACCTAATATAAGGAAAATCCCTTTCGCGTTAAAAACCATTTTTAAAATTTAATGATACGGCTTGAATCCAACTGCGCTAACGGACAGATTGCCTCTTTTTTTATGTTAAAATAGAAAAATTTGTCATAAATTTTAAGCGGTGTGTGGTTTAAATGCTCAAAAAAAAGATTGATTTGCATAAAGATTCGATAAGAAAGCTCTTTTTTTATTATTTTATCCCTTTAGCTTTTTCTATGATCTCACTTTCCACTTACTCTATGATAGATGGCATGTTTGTGGGCAAGAAACTGGGTAAAGAAGCTATCGCTGCGGTCAATATCGCATGGCCTATTTTTCCAGGACTCATTGCGTATGAATTGCTTTTTGGTTTTGGGGCAGCGAGTATTGTGGGGTATTTTTTAGGTCAAAATAAAACCCATAGGGCTAGGCTTGTGTTTAGCAGCGTGTTTTATTTTGTCGCTCTAAGCGCCCTTATTTTGAGCATGGCGTTATTGCCTTTTAGCGAAAATATCGCGCGTTTTTTTGGGAGCAATGACGCTTTATTGAGCATGTCCAAACGCTACATTGAAATCATTTTAATGGGCGCGGTTTTTATGGTTTTGCACCCTTTGGCGGATGTTTTTGTGGTGAATGACAAACGCCCCATTTTAGCGATGGTGGCGATGCTGATTGGCTCGTTAGCGAATATCTTTTTCAACTATTGGTTTATTTTTGTGTTGGAAGTGGGGGTTCAAGGCAGCGCGATAGCCACCGTGATAGGGCATGCGATAGGGGTTTTAGTCTTAATGCAGCATTTTTGGCGCAAAAAAGGGCAGTTGTATTTCATCAAACGATTTTCCTTGTCTTCGGTCATTTCTTCAGCTAAAAGCGGCGTGCCTCAAAGCACGGCGGAATTTAGCGCTTCTATTATGATTTTGTTGTTTAATACCGCTATCATGCACACGGCTGGGGAAAGGTTTGTGAGCATGTATGGGATCGTTATGTATAATGCGATTATCTTTTTTACGACTTTGTTTGCGATTTCTCAAGGCATCCAACCGATCGCGAGCTTTAGCTATGGGGCTAGAAATTTAGAGCGCGTGAAAGAGGTGTTTGTTTTTGGTTTGAAAGCGGCGTTTTGTGTGGGGATTCTTTTTTATAGCGTTTATTACTTTTTAGATGAATTTTTAATCAAGCTTTATTTGCAGCCAAGCGAACAAGACCCCCTTTTTATGCAAGAGACTAAAAGAGCGATGAATATTTATTATGTTGGCTATGTTTTTTTAGGCATGACTTTGTTGTGCGCGGTGTTTTTCCAATCCATCCAACGCACCAAAAGTTCGTTTATTATCACCCTTTCGCACACGCTGGGGTTTATGGTTATTTTACTGCCCATACTAAGTCATTTCTATGGGATTAATGGCGTTTGGGTAACTTACCCTATCGCGCAATTTTTAGCGTTTTTAGTAGCGTTAGGGGTAACTTATTACGAAATCAAAAAAGGGGTTTTCACCACTTATAAAGAGAAAAACCCTATCGCTTTGAAAACTTAACCAATAAATAAGGTAAAATTAAGACATGCATGCAGAATTTTTCACTTTCGCGCTCATTATGCTTTTAATCGTAATAGCTCCCTATATGTCTAGAATCTCTCGTTTGCCCATCACGGTCGTGGAGATTTTATTTGGGTCTGTTGGGGCGTATGTGGGTTTTATTGAGCCAACTAAAGGCTTTGAAATCATGTCCGAAATTGGCTTTTTATTTTTAATGTTTTTATGCGGTTTGGAAGTGGAGATTTATTTGTTTAAAAAATTAGGGGTTTCTCTTTTAAAACGCATTTTTGCTTATCTGTTGATTTTATACACGCTTTCGTTCATTCTTACTTTTAGCCTTAATTTAGAACCTATTTTTATGGTGATTTTCCCTATTATCAGTTTGGGTATGATCATGACTTTAGTCAAAGATTATCGTAAAGAGATTTTGTGGCTTGATTTGGTTTTGAAAGTGGGCGTTATTGGGGAATTGTTAAGCATTTTTGGTTTGGTGGTCGTGGATGGGGTGTATTCGCATGGTTTGGGCATGGATTTGATTAAAGATTTAGGCATTCTCATTGTTTTTTTAATTTTAATTATCGTGGCGTTTCAAATCTTTAAGACTTTGTTTTGGTGGTTCCCGCATTTAAAGCTTTTTGTGATGCCTAAAAGCAGTCAGTTTAACCAAGATGTGCGTTTTTCGCTCATGCTCTTTTTTTCCTTGGTTGCGATCGTGGTGTGGCTCAAAATAGAAATGGTTTTAGGGGCGTTTCTAGCAGGGTTAGTCGTTTCTACTTTTTTCCCTCATAAATCAGAATTGATCCACAAGCTCAATGATGTGGGTTTTGGGTTTTTTGTGCCTTTGTTTTTCATCCATGTAGGCTCTACTTTAGACTTAAAATTAGTGTTTTTAAACCCGCATTTGATCCTTCAAGGGATATTGATTGTCATAGCGATGTTGAGTTTGCACTTGATCACTTCAACCTTATTGTGGCGCAAATACTTTAAAGAAGCCAAGCATTTATTTTCATTCGCTTTAGGGGCTTCTATGCCTTTAACTTTTTTAGTAACCACCGCGGCGGTAGGCTTAAAAGCGCAAGCGATCTCACAAAACACCTACTACGCATTGCTCATGGCGGCTATTTTTGAAGGGGTGTTATTCACCATTGCGATCAAAATACTCAACAAAAAAGCTTAAAGCTTTAAGCGTCTAAATACTTAGCGTCGCTAAAGCTGTTCGCTTGAACATTATTAAACGCATTTTCTAAGCTGTCAAAGAAATGAGGGTGTAAGTTTTGCATTTCTTTTAAGAAATTTTTGGTGGCTAATCGCGCGATAGGGGGCTTATCAGAGGTGGGCTGCTTGGCTGGGCAGTTGCAATCAGGAGCAACCGGAATATTTTGAGAAGTGACAAAATGGATACTACTGGCTTCTCGAACCTTAATCAAAGGGCGGATCACCAACAAGCCGTTTTCAGCCCTATAAATGGGGGGCATGCTCCTCAAACTCCCGTTATAAGTGAAGTTCATAAAAAAGCTCTCCACCGCATCGTCTAAATGGTGTGCGATAGCGACTTTATTATAGCCTTCTTCTAAGGCTTTAGAATACAAAGTCCCTCGCCTCAAACGAGAGCAAAACGAACAAAACGAGCTTTTTTCACGGCGTTTTTCGTTGATCGTGGCAGCGATTTGGGTGTAAATGATCTCATGCTCAATGCCTTGCTCTTGGCACAAATCGCTCAACCATTTCAAATCTTCGCCCAAACCATAATGCACGGTAACCGCTTTAAAATCAAATTTGAAAGGGGCATGTTTTTGCATCCTGGCTAAGATGCACGCAAGCATGATAGAATCTTTGCCCCCGCTCAATCCTAATAAGACTTTATCGCCTTCTTCTATGAGTTTGTAAGTGGCGTTTGTCTTGCCTACAATGTGCAAGACTTTTTTAGAAATTTCATAGGCCATTTTTGATCCTTAATTATGTTTATTTTCTAAAGTTTCGTGCTAAGCGAATGATTTCTTCTTCGCTAATGTGATCGGAATTATATTTCACAATAATGATTTCTTCGCTAATATTAACATACCATTCAATGATTTTGTCCCCTAAAGTTTCAAATTGTTCCTCATTATAAGCGTCTAAGGGGAAATAGACATTTTTTTGCTTGGAAGGGTTATGGAGTAAAAAGAGTGATAGTCCCCAAATAAACCCTAAAGCTACAATAATTAAGCTTGTGTTAGAAACGCCTAAATGATGATAACTCAACCCCCCGCTCACGCCCCCAACAAAGCTCCCTAAATAGCCAAAAGTAGTGAATTGCCCTAAAACCTTGCCTTTTTCGTTTGCTCTGGCGAATTTAGACGCTAAAGATTGCATGATAGGCTCTAAGGTGGCAAAGCCAATAAAGAAAAACGCCACCCCAACAATAAAAAGCCATAAATATTTCCCTAAAAAGCTAGAGTCGGCTAAAAACAAGCACATATAACTCACAATAAACAACAATACGCCAGAAAGCATCACCCCCTTAGGCTTATTGTATTTTTCAGCCATAACGCTCGCTATTCCCATGCTTAAAACCCCTAATAAGGCTCCAGGCACATACACTAAAATCAAAAAACTTTCATCTTTATGGAATTCATTCACTAAGGCTAAAGGGATCAGCACAAAAATAAGCGTCATGAACGCTTTTTCAAAAAAAGAGCTTAGATACAAAAGATACAAGGCTTTAGAGTTGGGTTGATAAGCTTTTATGTTTTTGATCTGGTAAGAAATTTTAGGGGCGTCTTTGACTTTTAAAAGCATCAACAAACTCAATAAGGTTAAGATCGCCGTGAGCAAGAAGAGCCATTTTGCCCCCCCCAAAAACGCCACAACCCCAGGGCCTATGGCCATGCTTATGGTGAAGCTAATGAAAATAAACGCCCCCATGATGGCCATCGCTTTGGTACGCTCTTCTTCTTTCACTTCATCAGCCACCATCGCGCTAACAACTCCCCCTAAAGCCCCCATGCCTTGAATGAAGCGCCCAATAACGAGCCAAACAATATCATTCGCTATAAAGCACACTAACGAGCCAGCTAAAAACAACAACAAGCACACCATAACCACCACTTTACGGCCTATCTTATCGCTAAGAATGCCCATGGGGGTTTGAAAAATGATTTGTGTGAGATACGCTCCGCCCACCGCCAAACCTATAAGCAAGGGACTGCTTGAATGGAAACTATCCGCATACAAACTAATGACCGGCAAAACAATAAAAAGCCCCAAAAACCGCAACGACGACACTAACGCTAATGGAAAAATTTTCTTAAACATGCGGGTTATTTTACAAGAAAATGCCCAACTTTTGTCATCAATTTGAGGAAGTAGGATTGATAATAAAAGTTTAATGTAATTTTAATGGATTTTTAAGAAAATTTTTTGTATAATCTTATTCTTTTATTTTTTTTGTCAAGGTAGCTCAGCTGGTTTAGAGCGCTGGTCTCATAAGCCGGAGGTCGGGGGTTCAAGTCCCCCTCTTGACACCATGATTTTGATTTAAACTTCATTTAATATCCGTTTAATCTTTTTTTTAGCAAACCTAAACTACAATAGCGTTGCATCTTTTAATTTCTTTAGGGATTTGACGATGATTTTTAGCTCTCTTTTTAGTGTTGTAGGGATGGCGGTGCTTTTTCTTATTGCTTGGGTGTTTTCTGGCAATAAAAGGGCTATAAATTATCGCACGATTGTCAGCGCCTTTGTGATTCAAGTGGCTTTAGGGGCGTTGGCTTTATATGTGCCTTTGGGTAGGGAAATGTTGCAAGGCTTAGCCAGCGGCATACAAAGCGTGATTTCTTACGGCTATGAGGGGGTGCGTTTTTTATTTGGCAATCTCGCTCCAAACGCTAAGGGCGATCAAGGGATAGGAGGGTTTATTTTTGCGATCAATGTTTTAGCGATCATTATCTTTTTTGCTAGCTTGATTTCACTTCTATATTATTTAAAAATCATGCCTTTATTTATCAATCTCATCGGTGGGGCGTTGCAAAAATGCTTAGGCACTTCTAAAGCAGAAAGCATGAGTGCAGCGGCTAATATTTTTGTAGCGCACACCGAAGCGCCCTTAGTCATTAAACCTTATTTGAAAAGCATGAGCGATTCAGAGATTTTTGCGGTCATGTGCGTGGGCATGGCTAGCGTTGCGGGGCCTGTGTTAGCCGGGTATGCGAGCATGGGCATTCCTTTGCCTTATTTAATCGCCGCTTCGTTTATGTCCGCTCCTGGGGGGTTGTTGTTCGCTAAAATCATTTACCCGCAAAACGAAACCATTTCTAGCCATGCAGATATTTCTGCAGAAGAGCATGTCAATATTATAGAAGCTATCGCTAATGGGGCAAGCACAGGGCTTCATTTAGCCTTGCATGTGGGGGCGATGCTTTTAGCCTTTGTGGGGATGCTCGCGCTCATTAACGGGCTTTTAGGGGTTGTAGGGGGGTTTTTAGGCATGGAACATTTGTCTTTAGGGTTGATTTTAGGCACGCTCTTAAAGCCATTAGCTTTTATGCTAGGCATTCCGTGGAGTCAGGCCGGGATTGCCGGGGAAATCATAGGCATTAAAATCGCGCTCAATGAATTTGTGGGCTATATGCAATTTTTGCCTTATTTGGGCGATAACCCTCCTTTAATCTTGAGCGAGAAAACTAAAGCGATCATCACTTTTGCGTTGTGCGGGTTTGCTAACTTAAGTTCAGTCGCTATGCTCATTGGGGGGCTTGGCAGTTTAGTGCCTAAAAAGAAAGATTTCATTGCCAGGCTTGCTTTAAAAGCGGTGCTTGTAGGCACGCTTTCTAATTTCATGAGCGCGACTATCGCCGGGTTATTCATAGGGTTAAGCGCCAATTAAAAGGATAAGGCATGCAAAAAAGAGTGGTAATCTTATTATTGGATTCTTTTGGTATAGGGGCTAGTGAAGACGCTAGAGATTTTGGCGATTTAGGGGCGAACACTTTAGGCAATATCGCTAAGGCTTGTTTCAACAACCTAGCTGATTCTAACGATCGTAAGGGGGCTTTGAAACTGCCTTATTTAGAGAGTTTGGGTTTAGGCTTGAGCGCTCTAAAAGCCACAAATAAATTGCCCTTAGGCTTTCAATCCCAACCCAATTTAATAGGGGCTTACACTTATGCACAAGAACTTTCTAGCGCTAAGGATACGATTTCTGGACATTGGGAGATGATGGGCGCGCCCGTTCTTTTTGAATGGGGGTATTTTAAAGACAAAACCCATTCGTTTCCTAAAGAGATTTTAGATGAAATTGTGCGTAAAACTAAGATTAAAGGCTATTTAGGGAATTGCCACGCATCAGGGACAGAAATCATTAAAGATTTAGGCGAAAAGCATTTAGAAACTTTATACCCCATTTTTTACACTTCAGCGGATTCGGTGTTTCAAATCGCTGCACATGAAGAAAAGTTTGGGCTGGATAACTTATACGCTCTTTGTGAAGAAGTGTTTCAAATTCTAGAGCCTTTAAAGATCGCTAGAGTGATCGCAAGGCCTTTTATTGGCGCCAATAGAGAGAGTTTCAAACGCACCGCTAATCGCAAAGACTATGCGATAAAGCCCCATAAAAAATTGCTTTTTGAAACATTCATTGAAGAAAAGCAGGGCGAAGTCATTAGCATTGGAAAAATCGCTGATATTTACGCTCATGTGGGGATCACTCAAAAGTTCAAAGCCGGTAGTTTGATGGAGTTATGCGATGTTACTTTAGAGCAAGTCAAAAACGCTAAAAACAACAGCTTGATTTTTACGAATTTTGTGCATTTTGATAGCGATTATGGGCATAGGCGCGATATTAGCGGGTATGCTAACGCTTTAGAGTATTTTGATGCGCGTTTAAAAGAGATTTTAGACAATTTAAAAGAAAACGATTTGCTCATTCTTTGCGCCGATCATGGGTGCGATCCCAGCTTTAAAGGCACCGATCACACACGAGAATACATTCCTGTTTTGTTCTATCATAAAGATTTACAACCAGCCTTTTTAGGCAAGAGCGATTCGTTTGCGGATATTGGGCAAAGTATCGCTTATTTTTTGGGATTAAGCCCCTTAGATTATGGCAAAAACTTATTAAACTTTAAAGGACAACCATGACCCCTCACATCAACGCCAAAGTCGGCGATTTTTATCCTCAATGCCTTTTATGCGGCGATCCTTTAAGGGTGAGCTACATTGCAAAAAAATTTTTACAAGACGCCAAAGAGATCACGAATGTGCGTAACATGCTAGGCTTTAGCGGGAAGTATAAGGGTAAGGGGATTTCTTTAATGGGGCATGGCATGGGCATTGCGTCATGCACGATTTATGTAACGGAGCTCATTAAAACCTATCAGGTTAAAGAGCTTTTAAGGATTGGCACTTGCGGGGCGATTAGTCCAAAAGTTGGCTTGAAAGACATTATCATGGCCACTGGAGCTTCAACGGATTCTAAAACCAATCGGGTGCGTTTTTTAAACCACGATTTGAGTGCAACGCCTGATTTTGAATTGAGTTTAAGAGCGTATCAAACAGCAAAGCGTTTGGGTATTGATTTGAAAGTGGGTAATGTTTTTTCAAGCGATTTTTTCTATTCGTTTGAAACGCATGCTTTTGATTTGATGGCCCAATACAACCATTTGGCTATTGAAATGGAAGCGGCAGGGTTATACGCCACGGCGATGGAACTAAACGCTAAGGCTTTATGCTTATGCTCGGTTTCGGATCACTTGATCACTAAAAAAGCCTTAAGCCCTAAAGAAAGGGTAGAAAGCTTTGATAACATGATCACTCTGGCTTTAGAGATGATGAGTTAGCCTTTTTTGTTGCCCCCATAAGTTAAGGATAAGCTTTAAAGGAAAACCCTTGAAGCTAAAAGCCTTAAGGGAACTTTGGAAAAACTAAAGCTATCGTTTTACAGAAACTTCGTTTTACAAAACTATCGCTTCAATAAAACAACAACTTTACACCCCAAAAATGAAATTTCAAGGTATAATGTTTTCCAAGAGTTTTTGCCATGTTTGGTAGCCATGACAAACTCCTTTTATGGATTTATCCCCATAATTGCACTTATGGGGGTGTTTATTTTACAACAATCTTTCTAAAACCAAATCCCAATCAAATAAAAACACTCTTAAAAGCTTGATTGAGTGCATCAAAACACCCTAAAACTTTTTTTGAAATCCAATAAATTTGTGGTAAAATTAAATGTATTGTAAATAAATTCTCATTTTGATACATTTTTGCAATAAAACATTACTTTAAGGAACATCTTATGAAAAAAACGAAAAAAACGATTCTGCTTTCTCTAACTCTTGCGGCATCATTACTGCACGCTGAAGACAACGGCGTTTTTTTAAGCGTGGGTTATCAAATCGGTGAAGCGGTTCAAAAAGTGAAAAACGCCGACAAGGTGCAAAAACTTTCAGACGCTTATGAAAACTTGAACAAGCTTTTGGCTAATCACAGCCACTCCAATCCAGAAGCGATTAATACAAACAGCGCTTCGGCCATTAATCAAGCGATTGACCATTTAAATAAAAGCGCGCAAAATTTAGTTGATACAACAACCAATTCCCCTGCCTATCAAGCCACGCTTTTAGCGCTAAAATCCACGGTGGGGTTATGGAATAGCATAGCCTATGCGGTTATATGCGGAGGCTATACGGATAAACCCAATCACAACACCACGGAAACTTTTTACAACCAACCAGGACAAAATTCAAATTCGATCACTTGCGGTAGCAATAGTTTAGGGACTCTTAAAGCGGGCAAAAATTCTCATCTGTCCATTGAACAATTTGCAACGCTCAACAAAGCGTATCAAATCATCCAAGCCGCTTTGAAACAAGGTCTCCCTGCTTTAAGCGATACAAAAAAAACGGTGGAAGTAACCATTAAAACAGCAACCAACGCTAAAAACATTAATGTCAATAATAACAACAACAATGCTGCTGATGCTACAATTGAAACAAAGAATACTTATATTAACGATGCGCAAAACCTTTTAACCCAAGCGCAAACCATCATCAACACCCTTCAAGACAATTGCCCGATGTTGAAAGGGAAAAGCAGTGATAGTGCTAGTGGTGGAACTAATAACGCAAACACCCCTTCATGGCAAACAGGCGCTAACCAAAATTCGTGCAGCGTTTTTGGCACGGAATTTAGCGCTATTTCAGACATGATTAGTAACGCTCAAAACATCGTTCAAGAAACCCAACAGCTTAATACTACCCCACTAAAAAGCATCGCGCAACCCAATAACTTTAACCTTAACTCCCCTAATAGTGTTGCTTTGGCTCAAAGCATGCTCAAAAACGCTCAATCTCAAGCAGCGGTTTTAAAACTAGCCAATCAAGTGGGGAGCGATTTCAATAGAATTTCTACAGGAGTTCTTAAAAACTATATAGAAGAATGCAGCGCGAATGCTTCAAGTGAAAGCGTTTCTAATACCACTTGGGGGAAAGGTTGCGCGGGCGTGAAACAAACTCTAACTTCGCTAGAAAGTAGCAACGCTTCTTTTTCTAGCCAAACGCCTCAAATCAATCAAGCGCAAAACCTAGCCAACACTATTGTTCAAGAACTCGGTCATAACCCTTTCAAACGAGTGGGCATCATTAGCTCTCAAACCAATAACGGGGCGATGAACGGCCTTGGGGTGCAAGTGGGTTATAAGCAATTTTTTGGAGAAAAGAAAAGATGGGGGTTAAGGTATTATGGTTTCTTTGATTACAACCACGCCTATATCAAATCCAATTTCTTTAACTCGGCTTCTGATGTGTGGACTTATGGGGTGGGTAGTGATTTGTTGTTTAATTTCATCAACGATAAAAACACCAACTTTTTAGGTAAAAATAACCAGATTTCTTTTGGGCTTTTTGGAGGAATCGCCTTAGCAGGGACTTCATGGCTTAATTCTCAATTCGTGAATTTAAAAACCATCAGCAATGTCTATAGCGCTAAAGTGAATACGGCTAACTTCCAATTTTTATTCAATTTGGGCTTGAGAACCAATCTCGCTAGACCTAAGAAAAAAGATAGCCATCATGCAGCTCAACATGGCATGGAATTGGGCGTGAAAATCCCTACCATTAACACGAATTATTATTCTTTTTTAGGCGCTAAACTAGAATACCGGAGGCTTTATAGCGTGTATCTCAATTATGTGTTTGCGTATTAAAAACTCTCTTTTTAAAAAAAGGGGGGGTTAAACTTCTAAAAAACCTCTAAAGCTAAAAATTTTCAAAAAAATAGTTATTAAACCTAAAAAAAGAAATTTTAAGGTATAATGTTTGTGCCATTTTTATTTTTCGTTTTTAGTTTTCCATGGCAAACTCCTTTTTAGAATTTATCCCCATAATCGCTCTTATGGGGCGTTTGTTTTGCAACAATCTTTTCAAATTTAAAAAAACGCTCCCTCAAAAACCATTAAAGAGTGAAATTACCTTACAAGATGAGCTTTTTTGCGATTTTTATTAAAAACGATTATTTTTTAGCGGAGTTTTTTTAAAAAAAGGGTTTTTTACTCACTTCTTTTGATTGAAACAACACAATCAAGCATCTTAAGGCAATTTAAAATAAAATAGCGCTAGCATGACCCCAAAGCCCCTTATTAAATTAATCTATACCAAATAGTAAGGAGTTATCTAACATGGGGTTTTTCAAGCTTAAAGAACACAACACGAACATTGCCACCGAGTTTAGAGCGGGTTTAACGACTTTTATCACCATGATTTACATTGTGCCATTAAACGCTCTTATCCTTTCTCACGCCAACATGCCTTATGAAGCCCTTTTGAGCGCGACTGCCATTATCACTATCTTATCGAGCGTGTTTAACGGGTTATGGGCAAACACCCCAATAGCCATGAGCGTGGGCTTAGGGCTGTCAGCTTATTTTAGCTTTGGGTTAGTTCAGGGGCTAAAACTCCCTTGGCAGAGCGCTTTAGGCATCGTAGCGCTCTCGGGAGCGATTTTTGTGATTTTGTCTTTCACTAAATTTAGAAGTTGGGTCATGCGAAGCATTCCTAGCGATTTAAGGCGTGCGGTGAGCGCGGGGATAGGGGCTTTTATCGCGTTTATTGGTCTTAAAGAAATGCATATTGTCGTTACCCATAAGGCTACGCTTGTAACCTTAGGCGATTTTGGCGATCCGCATGTGTTATTGGGGGTTGTGGGGATCATTCTAACTTTCGCGCTCTACACGCTCAAAATCAGGGGTTCTTTCATTATAGCGGTCTTAATCACTTCCATTCTCGCATGGATTTTAAAGCTAGCCCCTTACCCTAGCGAGTTTTTTTCCATGCCCGCTAGCATTAGCCCTATCGCCTTTCAATTAGATTTTAAGGGCATTTTTTTTGATGCGAGTGGGGCTTTCACTTTAGCGTTAGTGCCAGTCATCATCACTTTTTTTGTAACCGATTTGTTTGATTCTTTAGGCACGCTTGCAGGGATTGGCCACAAGACTGATTTTTTCAATGATGAAGAAAAAAATAAGGAATTGGAAAAGACTTTGGAAGCGGATGCGGTAGCTTCTTTAGGGAGCGCGGTGGTGGGCGTTTCTACCACGACCGCTTTTATAGAGAGTGCGAGTGGGGTTGAAGAGGGGGGCCGCACAGGGCTGACAGCGGTTTTTACCGGATTATTTTTTGTTTTAACGCTCTTTTGCTTGCCTCTTTTAAAAGCTATTCCTAGCAATGCGATTTATCCGGTGCTGGTGGTAGTAGGGGTTTTGATGTTTAGCGTGTTAGAGGGGGTGAATTTTAAAGACATGGCCATTAGCGTTTCCACTTTTTTAACCGTGGTGATGATGCCCTTAACCTTCTCCATTGCCGATGGATTAGCCTTTGGCTTTTTGTCTTATAGTATCATCAAATTGGTTCAAAAAGACTTCAAAGTGCTCAATTCAGGCATCATCATTCTCTGCATCATTTCTGTTTCTGTATTTATCTTTCGTTAAGCTCTTTTTAAGGGGCTTTGCATTTTTTACTCATTTCATGCCTCTTTTTCTTTATTTAGACAGATTATTATCTTAAAATAATTGTAATATCATTATTATTATATCAACTCAATAAAAAAGGAGAAGGTATGCAAAAAACTTCTAACACTTTGGCGCTGGGGAGTTTGACAGCGCTATTCTTTCTAATGGGTTTCATCACGGTTTTAAACGATATTTTAATCCCGCATTTAAAACCCATTTTTGACTTGACCTATTTTGAAGCTTCACTCGTTCAATTTTGCTTTTTTGGGGCGTATTTCATCATGGGAGGCGTTTTTGGGAATGTGATCAGTAAAATCGGCTACCCTTTTGGCGTGGTGCTTGGCTTTGTGATCACAGCGACGGGGTGCGCGTTGTTTTATCCGGCGGCGCATTTTGGATCCTATGGGTTTTTTTTAGGAGCGTTGTTTATTTTAGCGAGCGGGATTGTGTGCTTACAGACTGCCGGTAATCCCTTTGTAACCTTGCTTTCTAAAGGTAAAGAAGCCAGAAACCTGGTTTTAGTCCAAGCGTTCAATTCGCTTGGCACGACTTTAGGGCCTATTTTTGGGAGTTTGTTGATTTTTAGCACGACTAAAATGGGCGATAATGCAAGTTTGATAGACAAATTAGCGGACGCTAAAAGCGTTCAAATGCCTTATTTGGGCTTGGCGGTGTTTTCGCTTCTTTTAGCGCTCATCATGTATCTTTTGAAATTGCCTGATGTGGAAAAAGAAATGCCTAAAGAAACGACGCAAAAAAGCCTGTTTTCGCACAAACACTTTGTTTTTGGGGCTTTGGGGATCTTTTTCTATGTGGGGGGAGAAGTGGCGATTGGATCATTCTTGGTGCTAAGCTTTGAAAAGCTTTTGAATTTAGACCCTCAATCAAGCGCGCATTACTTGGTGTATTATTGGGGAGGCGCAATGGTGGGCCGTTTCTTAGGCAGTGTTTTGATGAATAAAATTGCCCCTAATAAATACCTGGCTTTCAACGCCTTAAGTTCTATCGTGCTTATCGCTTTGGCTATTCTCATTGGAGGCAAGATCGCTTTATTCGCTCTGACTTTTGTGGGCTTTTTCAACTCTATCATGTTCCCTACAATCTTTTCTTTGGCTACGCTCAATTTAGGGCATCTCACTTCTAAGGCTTCTGGGGTGATTAGCATGGCGATTGTGGGAGGGGCGTTAATCCCCCCCATTCAAGGCGCGGTTACAGACATGCTAACAGCAACCGAATCAAATTTGCTCTACGCTTATGGTGTGCCGTTATTGTGCTATTTTTATATTCTCTTCTTTGCGCTTAAAGGGTATAAGCAAGAAGAAAACTCCTAAAAAAAAGGGGGGGGTTTCTTTCTTCTTTCCTTTCTTTTAGCTTGTTTTAAAAATCAGTAATAAAGAACTTGACTTTAATCAAGCAAGTGCTCCATAAAAGGGTTTAATTGTCAGTATTTGATGAGGACAGAGCTTTTTTAACAACTTGAGGCAAAAACACAAACAGGGTTTTTAAAATTTTTAAGATGCGATCAAAAACACTGCTAATGAATAAAAAAATCCCCTAATTACAAAAGATTAAGAGATTTTAAGAATGAAGCGAAGAATAAAGACTAGTAAATGGGTTTAGCGTCTTTGAATTTATATTCCGTAAGAAACCCAGTGCCATCAAAATTACCCACCAAAGAGATCTTTGCAATATCACCCACTTGGCAATCGGTTTCTAAAATAAGATAAGGCACTTCATCTTTACCGATTAAAGTGATCACTCGCCCCTTTTTTTCACGGCTTTGCTTGGGGAACTCTTTAGAATCAAGACCTGTGGTATTATCGCCGGTTTGGAGCATTCTAAAAGCATAGCACATGCCATCATTGATTTGAGCGCTATAAATTTTGCCTTTTTTAACTTCTTTTTTAACCCCCGGTTTAACCGCAATGCGTATTTCTGAGTGGATCTCAGCTTCTTGCATTTTGCCCTTATAATCTCGCACCTGAACCTTATGCACGCCATTAGGATCTCCCTTTTTAAGCAGAGAATCCTCATAACTGAATTTTTGAATGTCTAAATCCCCATCAACAAAACTCCTAGCGTCAAGCTGAACGCTCAAAAGCCCTAGCAACCCAATTAATGAAAATTTCAAACAACGCTTATAAAAATAACTCATCAACAAATCCTTTCAATGTAAAATCAAACAAATATATCCCAAAATGAAAAACAAAAAGATCACAAAATTGCTAATTTAGCAATAAAAACGCACCCTGTCAAGAATTCAAAGCCTAAAGAAATCATTCAAAAATAATTTCTTCCGGTTTGATTCCATCGCCATAAACAGGCTCTAAAGTTTCCTTGTAAGCTTCTTTTAAAAAGTCGCTAGAAATGAGGGAATCCATCTCGTTATTCAACCATTCTAAAAGCTTAGGGTTGCCTTTTTTAATCGCTGGAGCGATCACATCCTTATCGCCAAGGCTTGTAATGCCTAGTTTAAACTCAGGGTGCTGTTTCGCCCAAGCGAGCAATAAAGTGTTGTCATGGGCTAGAGCGGTAGCCTTATTATTTAAAAGGGCTAAAAAAGTCTCTGTGTTTTGCTCAAATTTCAAAAGTTTGATATCGGGGTAATTTTTAGTGAAATAAAAATCCGCTGTCGTGCCTTTATTCACAATCAACTCTTTATCTTTCAACTCTTCTATATTTTTAATGACCCCATCTTTAGAAATCACCCCCAAAGCGACTTTCATATACGGCTTAGCGAAATCCACGACTTTTTCTCTTTCTTTAGTATGCGTGAAATTAGCCATGATAATATCCACTTTATTGGCTTTTAAAAATTCCACCCTAGCTGAAGCTTCTACAGGAATAAACTCAATCTTATTTTCATCGCCCAATAAATCAAGGGCCATGCGTTTAGCGATGACTACATCATAGCCTTGATATTTCCCTTTAGAATCCACAGATCCAAAAGGAGGCTTATCGCTAAAAACCCCCACTTTTAAAACCCCTCTTTGTTTAATGACTTCTAAAGCGTCCTTTTTTTCTTTATGGCTATCAGAACATGCGCTAAAGACTAAAGCGATTAAAACTAAAAATAGCCCCCACATTTTAAAAAGCCCGTTCGTTTTCATAAAAACACCTTTTTTTGAAATTAAAATCATCTTTTTAGCAAACTTTATTTAACAGCTCCCTAAAAAATGGAAAGTTTCTAAAAATTTTTGCGCTCTTTGAGATTTCGGGTGGTTAAAAAATTCTTTAGCGCTGTTTTCTTCAGCGATTTTACCGCTATCAAAAAACACGATTTTATGAGCGATTTTTTGCGCGAATTTCATTTCATGCGTTACAATCACCATGCTCATGCCCGTTGTGGCTAGTTCTAAAATCACTTCTAAAACTTCTTTAACCATTTCAGGGTCTAAAGAGGCGGTTACTTCATCAAAAAGCATGATTTTTGGCCGCATGCATAAAGAACGCACAATGGCTACTCGTTGTTTTTGCCCACCGCTCAATTCTTTAGGGTAAGCTTGTTGTTTATGCTCCAAACCCACTCGTTTTAAAAGCTCTACGGCTTGAGAAATGACCTCATCTTTGGATCGTTTTTGCACTTTTAAAGGAGCGAGTAAGATATTATCTAACACATTTAAATGCGGGAACAATTCATAATTTTGAAACACCATGCCTATTTTTTGGCGCATTTGATTCCAGTTAGTGGCTGGCGTATTAAGGTTAGTGTTTTCAAAAAGAATTTCACCTCCATCAATCTTTTCAAGCCCGTTCAAACACTTTAAAAAAGTGCTTTTCCCACACCCGCTAGGCCCTAAAATCACTGCCACTTCACCCTTATTTAAAGTGAAATTGATGCCGTCTAAAACCAAATGGTTTTGATAGGTTTTTTTTAACCCTTTGGTTTCTAAAATCACGCTCATTTTACCCTCTAATGTGTTGGAATTTTTTTTCTAAATAGGAACTATACAGGCTCAAACTATAGCATAAACTAAAATAAAACATTAAGATAACGCCATAAACCACAAAGCTCGCATTGGGCATGCGTAAGAGGTTAAGCTCTATGATTTGCTGGCCCACTTTTAACAAATCAATCGCTCCAATGAGAGAGACTAAGGCTGTGGTTTTGATCATGCGCGTGAATAAATTAAGGCTTGAGGGCAATAAAGACAAAAAGCTTTGAGGGAAAATAATATTAAAAATCACCTTTTTTGAATCCATGCCTAAAGCTAGAGCGCTTTCTACTTGGTGTTTGCTTACGGAAGTTAAAACCCCTCTGGTTAAATCCATCATTTCAGCGCCACCCCACAAGCTAAAAACAATAACGCTCGCTAAAACCGCGCTAATGTGCAAATCAAACCAGCTCGCTAACCCAAAATACACGATAAAAAGCCATGCTAAAAGCGGGATGATGCGAACGCTTTCTAAATACACACGACACGCCAAAACCATTATTTTAGAGCCAAACGCCATCAAACTCCCTAAAAGCATTCCAACAATGATTGAAATCATTGCAGAGCTAAGAGCGATCAAAAGAGTGATCTCAAACCCTTCTAACAAACGCTTAAGGTTGTCTAACTCTAACAAAACTCCCATTTTAAGCCACTTTCTTTTTAAAGGAACGCTCTAAGATCACAAACAAAACGCTTAAAGGGAGTAAAGCGATCAAATAAGTGAGGCTTAACATCAAAAGGCTTTCAGTCGTTTTGTAATAAATGCCAATAAAATCTTTCGCCACAAACATGATATCGGTTAGGGCTATCGCGCCCACCACAGAAGTTTCTTTGAGTAAAAAAATCACATTCGCCCCTATGGAAGGCATAGAAACGCTTAAGCTTTGAGGCAGAATAATATAATACATCATCTTCAAAGGGCTAAACCCTAAACTCAAAGCGCTTTCTCTTTGAATGGAAGCCAAGCTCTTAAACCCAAGCAAAAAACTTTGACTCATATACCCCCCACCCAAAAACCCTAACGCTAAAACCGCGCACTCTAAAGCGCTCAAACCGATTTCATTCAACCCGTAATACAAAAAGAAAAGCTGGATGAGTAGAGGCGTGTTCCTGGCGATTTCGCCATAGATATAGACGATAGGAGAGATGAAGTGCGTTTTAAAATACAAAATGATCGCACACAAAAACCCCACCAAAAGAGAGAGCAAAATCCCAAAGAAAGAAATATAAAGCGTGAGTTCTAACCCCTTAAAAAACGCAGGGATGGAGTGCAACATAAAATCCCAATCTAATGCCATAACGCTATACCTTAAAATTAATGACGCTTTAAAGCATCATGTTTAAAAACGGCTCTTATTTACCCCAATTGTTAGAAGTTTGGAAAACCCAAGCCTTTAAGCGGGAAGTTTATGAGCTATTTTGCCACTATTCAAAGAAAATTTGGATTATAATAAAAAAACTGGCTGAAATTAACAACAATGATTAAACAATCATTAAATGGAGAGGACATGCAAAAAAGTTTAGTTTCTTTGGCTTGGGTCTTTGTAGCTATTTTAGGAGCGATCTGTTTAGGGGTGTTAGCCTTACACAAGGGCGAGAGCATTAACACGCTATGGCTTGTAGTAGCGAGCGCTTGCATTTATAGCATAGGCTATCGTTTTTATAGCCATTTTATCGCTTATAAGGTGTTAAAGCTAGACGATAACAGAGCCACGCCTGCATGCGTAAGGAATGACGGCAAGGATTTTGTGCCAACCGATAAAGCGATCACTTTTGGGCATCATTTCGCCGCTATTGCTGGGGCTGGCCCTTTAGTAGGCCCGATACTAGCCGCTCAAATGGGTTACTTGCCCTCTATCTTATGGATTTTGATAGGCTCGGTTTTAGGGGGTTGCGTGCATGATTTTGTGGTGCTTTTTGCTTCCATTAGGCGCGATGGCAAGTCTTTAGGCGAAATGATCAAGCTTGAAATGGGTCAATTTGTAGGCATGATCGCAAGTCTGGGCATTTTAGGGATCATGCTCATTATCATTGCGATTTTAGCGATGGTGGTGGTGAAAGCTTTAGCGCATTCGCCTTGGGGCTTTTTTACGATCGCAATGACTATTCCCATTGCGATTCTTATGGGGCTTTACATGCGGTTTTTCAGGCCGCATAAGATTTTAGAAGTTTCTGTTATTGGTTTTATCCTATTGATTATAGCGATTTATGCGGGTAAATACGTTTCTTTAGATCCTAAATTAGCGTCAATATTCACCTTTGATGCCAGTTCTTTAGCGTGGATGATCATGGGCTATGGTTTTGTGGCTTCTATTTTACCGGTATGGTTTTTACTCGCTCCACGAGATTATTTAAGCACTTTTTTAAAAATTGGCGTTATAGGGGTGTTGGTTGTGGCCATTGTTTTTGTCGCTCCGCCCTTACAAATCCCTAAAATCACGCCCTTTGTAGATGGCAGTGGGCCTGTGTTTGCAGGAAGCGTGTTCCCTTTCTTGTTTATCACGGTGGCTTGCGGGACGATTAGCGGCTTTCATGCTTTAATTTCTTCAGGAACGACCCCTAAAATGCTCGCTAAAGAAAGCGACGCCAGGTTAGTGGGCTATGGCTCTATGGTGATGGAGAGCGTTGTGGCTCTTATGGCGTTGGTGTGTGCGGGGATTTTACACCCAGGGCTTTATTTCGCTATCAATTCCCCAGAAGTGAGCATCGGTAAAGATATAGCTGATGCGGCTTCGGTGATTAGCTCATGGGGGTTTAGTATCAGTGCTGAAGAAATCCGTGAGATGACCAAAAACATCGGCGAAAGCTCTATTTTGAGCCGCACCGGTGGGGCGCCCACTTTTGCGATTGGTTTAGCGATGATCGTATATCACATTTTAGGGGATCCAAGCGTGATGGCGTTTTGGTACCATTTTGCGATTTTGTTTGAAGCTTTGTTCATTTTAACCGCTGTGGATGCTGGCACACGAACCGCTCGTTTCATGATCCAAGATTTGCTCGGTAATGTTTATAAGCCTTTGGGTAATCTTAGTTCTTATAAGGCTGGGATTTTTGCCACTCTTTTGTGCGTGGCAGGGTGGGGGTATTTCTTGTATCAAGGCACGATTGACCCTAAAGGGGGGATTTATACGCTATGGCCTTTATTTGGCGTGAGTAATCAGATGCTAGCGGGCATGGCGTTGTTGTTGGTTACGGTGGTGTTGTTTAAAATGGGGCGTTTTAAGGGGGCGATGATAAGCGCCTTGCCGGCAGTTTTGATTTTATTTATCACTTTTTATAGCGGTATTTTAAAAGTAATGCCAAAGAGTAATGATAGCGTGCTTAATAACGTTTCCCATGTGGCGCAAATGCAAATCATCAAAGAAAAAATGGCTACCACTACCGATGAAAAAGCGCTAAAAACGCTCCAAAAATCCTTTTTTAACCATGCTATTGATGCGATTTTGTGCGTGTTTTTCATGTTTGTGGCGCTATTGGTTTTAATAGTGAGCGTTAGGATTTGCTCAAACGCTTATTTTAAAAATCAAATTTACCCGCCGCTAGCTGAAACGCCCTATATCAAAGCCGCTTGAATAAAAAAGGGGTTTTTAACCCCCTTTTAAATCCATGAAAAAAGTTTGACCTTGTTCGTGAAGAACCCAAACGCTAAAGATGTTTGGGGTTTCTGCTTGGGTTCTTAAAAAGCTATCGCTTGCTTTAAATTAAAAATGAACTTGCATTTTACTCACCACCCCACTCACATAATGGGTATGCGATTTAAAAAAGGGCTTTGCTTGAAAAGAAATTTGATATATAGAGATTAGAGGAACAGCGTTAAAAAACGCCTATCATGTTTTGTGATCATAGCATCAAAAAGACGCCTACCATAATCATAGGGTAGCATCAAAATGATGCTACTAGAGCCGTGTATAACGCGCTCCTGTCAGAATAAAGGGCGGGGAAGTCTTTAGGCACAGGCCCGTTTTCACCCGGTTTAAAGCCTTTGTTAGTATGCACGCCATAATACGCAAGATCCACGCTACCGCTCAAATATTCAGTGAATTTATAGCCTAAAGAGATCATCGCTCTCGCTTCCCAAGAGACCACTGAATTGGAATATTGTGTGGCGAATTTCCATGTGAATTTTTTGGCAAAATGAGTGCCGCCACAAGAAAGGAAAATGGTAGCGGCGTCTCTTTTAAGGGCTGTGCCTGTAAAACCCGCATAGACGCTGTTGCTCCCCATGATCACACCGCTTGGATTCCCCATGTTGCCTATCCAACCATTAGCGTTTTGAAAGACTTTATAAAAAGCGATTGCAACATGGTAATTGTTTATATCAAAGCGTTGGCGGATAATGAGATTTTGCCCATTTTGAGTGGCTGGCGTGTCGTATTTATAGACCGGACTCCCATTGGATTTGACAATCATCCAAGGGTAGTAAATGGGGAAAAACCCTATGATGGCCGTATCAGAGCGAAAGCCTGTGCCGCTGAAATTAGGGTTGGAATCCCAGCCAATTTTAACGCCTGGAGCGTTGAAAATTTGAGGCGAAAAGTAATAAAAGCCTTCTATGAGAAAACGATGAGGTTTATAGGTGAGCTGCACCGCATGCGTGCCATAAAGCACCTTATGCCCATGGCTATCATAACCCCCTTTATCGTTTTTGGTAAAGCCTCCGCTATAAGTGGTCCTAGCGGCAAACCAATCCATCAAAAACGAGCCGTAAGCGAACGCCCTCCCAAAAGAGCTAAACCAAGTCAAGCGCGCTTTCTTGTATTGCCCAGAAATTTGAAAGCCTTGCGTTTGACCGCTTTTATAAGGCATAGTGGATAAATAGCGCCCGGCTTTTATTTCAAAATAATTCTTATAAGCGTATTCTAAATACGCGTCGCTAAAGACATAGTTGCGGACATTTTTATTGTGTTTCATGTTTTGTGTCGCTAAATCATCGCTTTGTAAGATGTTTGTATAACCCCCCATGAACCCATCGTAATAACCAAAGAGGTTGTAAGCCACAGATCCGTCTTCAAACTTCTTCGTGCCGTCATAAAAAATAGATCCTACCATGCCCCCTATTTTGCCTTTTAGAACATGGTCTGAAACCTTTTTGGGTAACAGGCTAAAACCAAGCCCTAAATAGCCCGCAATCGTTGCGAATTGCTGCATAGGGTAGATACCTCTTTCCTTATTGATTTTATGCTGGTTAAAACCGATCGTGCTGGATTGATCCACAAAGCCGTTGAGCTTAGCTTCAAAACCTTGTAAAGAAGAGCTTAAAAATGCCCCAAAGAATAAAACCTGACTTGCCTTTTTCATGCATGCCTCCTAAAATGAGATTGATAAATGCAAATACTTTTAAAGATAAATCTATTCTTTGATTTTTATTATTCTTAGCTTTGAAATAATTATAATATGTAAAATAATGCATATGATGAGAAAATCCAACTTCTAAAAGCTAAAAACGATTAATTTGTGGAAAATTTACTCTCTTTAAATTCAAATGGCTAATATATGGCGCTAAAATCCGTTACGATTAACGGATTATTTTGAACGGAGTGCTTGAGAATGGGGTTAAGCTTTGCTTGATTGTTTTTAGGTTTTATCTTGTTGTAAGATAAAGCCTATTGGTTGTAATTCTTATACAATTCTATTAAGCGCTTAGTGGAGCTGTCAAAATAAGCGTTGCTTTTATGCCCTTCTAATTCTTGTAAAATCGGCACGGCTAATTCTTTCCCAAGCTCCACGCCCCACTGATCAAAGCTGTTAATATCCCAAATGACCCCTTGCACAAAGACCTTATGCTCATAAAGAGCCACCAACGCCCCAATATTGCTTGGTGAAATCTTTTCTAATAAAAGGATATTAGAGGGGCGGTTGCCAAAAAACACCCTGTGGTGGGCCAAGTCTTTGGCTTCATCTTTGTCTAAACCTTTAGAGAGCAATTCCCCAAGCGCTTCTTCATAGCTTTTGCCTTTCATGAAGGCTTGCGCTTGCGCTAAAACATTGCTGAATAAAATCTCATGGTGGCCTTTAGCGTTAGGCTTTTTATCCAAAGAAGCGATAAAATCAATGGGGATTAAATGCGTGCCTTGGTGCAAGAGCTGGAAAAAGGCGTGCTGAGCGTTAATGCCCATATCGCCCCAAACAACAGGGCAAGTGTCATAGGGGATGGTTTCGCCTTTTTTGCTGATGCGTTTGCCATTGCTTTCCATATCCAATTGCTGGATGAATTTAGGGAAATGCCTTAAATACTGATCATAAGGAGCGATTAAATGGCTTTTGGATTGGAAAAAATTGATATACCACACGCCGATTAATCCCATTAAAACGGGCAAATTGCTTTCAAAAGGAGCGTTTCTAAAATGCTCATCCATCAAATACGCCCCTTTCAAAAGAGCGTTAAAATTTTTCTTCCCTAAATAGATCATAATGGATAAGCCAATAGCCGACCACAAGCTATAACGCCCCCCTACAAAATCCCAAAATTCAAACATGTTATGCTCATCAATGCCAAATTGCTGCACGGCTTCTTTATTGGTTGATACCGCTACAAAGTGCTTAGCGATATGCTTTTCATCGCCGCTCCTTTCTACAAACCATTTTCTAGCGGTTAGGGCGTTGGTTAAGGTTTCTTGAGTGGAGAAAGTCTTAGAAGCCACGATAAAAAGCGTGCTGGCTGGGTTGAGTTTTTCTAAAACATCTAAAATCTGTGTGCCATCCACATTAGACACAAAATGCATTTTTAATCTCGGGTGGGCGTAGCGTTTTAAGGCGGTGCAAACCATTAAAGCGCCCAAATCTGACCCCCCAATGCCGATATTGACAATATCGGTGATCACTTGATTGGTATAGCCCAATCTTTTACCGCTCCTCACGCTATCGCTAAAGGCTCGCATGCGTTTTAAAACGCTCCGAACGCTTTTTAACACTTCCATGTTGTCTAGCAAGATTTCTGCGTCATTCAAGCTTCTTAAGGCGGTGTGTAAAACGGCCCTTTTTTCGGTGGTGTTGATTTTTTCGCCCTTAAACATCGCTTCAATCTTTTCTTTTAAAGAGCAGTCATCCGCTAATTCAAAAAGAAGCTTTAAAGTGGTATCGTTCAAGCGGTTTTTGGAATAATCCAAGCTCAAGCTTTCCAATTGCACGAAATAACGGCTCGCTCGCTCTTTGTCTTTGGAAAACCAATCGCGCATGTGTGCTTCTTTAATTTCTTCATAATGTTTGAGTAATTTTGGATAAGTTTTTAATTGGGTTAGCATCAATACCCCTTAAATAAAAAATATAACGCTCTATTATAAGCTAGTTTTAATTATAATTTTCAAATGTTAAGAAAAAACATTTTAGCTTACTACTGGGCGAATTTTCTCTTAATCATCGCTCAAAGCTTGCCCCATGCGATTTTAACCCCCTTGTTGCTTTCTAAAGGGCTTAGTTTGAGTGAAATCTTGCTCGTGCAAACCTTTTTTAGCTTTTGCGTGCTAGTGGCTGAATACCCGAGCGGCGTTTTAGCGGATTTGATGAGCCGGAAGAATTTATTCCTGGTTTCTAATGTGTTTTTAATCGCTAGTTTTTCGTTTGTGCTGTTTTTTGATAGCTTTATTTTCATGCTTTTAGCATGGGGGCTGTATGGTTTGTATAGCGCATGCTCTAGCGGCACGATTGAAGCTTCACTCATCACAGACATTAAAGAAAATAAAAAGGATTTGTCCCAGTTTTTAGCCAAAAACAATCAAATTACTTATTTAGGCATGATTATAGGGAGTTCTTTGGGATCGTTTTTGTATCTCAAAATCCATGCGATGCTGTATGTCGTGGGGATTTTTTTAATCATGCTCTGCGCACTAACGATCGTGTTTTATTTTAAAGAAAAAGAAGCGGATTTTAAAAGCCAAAAAAGTTTGAAACTCCTTAAAGAGCAAGTCAAAGGCAGCCTTAAAGAGCTTAAAGATAACCCCAAGCTTAAAATTTTATTAGTGGGGCATTTGATTACGCCCGTCTTTTTTATGAGCCATTTTCAAATGTGGCAAGCGTATTTTTTAAAACAAGGCATCAAAGAGCAATACCTTCTTGTGTTTTATATCGCTTTTCAAGTGATTTCCATCCTCATTCATTTTTTAAAAGCCAAAAATTACAGCCAAAAAATCGCCATGAGTTCGCTTTTGGTGCTGCTAGGCGTTAGCCCCTTATTGATTAGCAATATCCCTTATTGTTTCATAGGGGTGTATGCGCTCATGGTGGCGTTTTTCACTTACATGAGTTATTGCTTGGGGTATCAATTCTCTAAATTCGTTTCTAAAAACAACATTTCATCGCTCTCATCGCTTTCATCAAGCTGTGTGCGCGTGGTCTCTGTGCTAGTTTTATCGCTCAGTAGTTTGGAATTGCGTTACTTTTCGCCCCTAACTATCATCACCATGCATTTTGCCCTAACGCTTCTCATTCTCTTTTTCTTTTTGTATAAGGCTAAGCCGTTTGATGAGTGAGCGGCTTTAAGAGTGCAACCTTTTAGCGATTTCTTGCGCAACATCATAGCCATGATTGAGTGCGGTAGCGATGCTCGCTCCTGATTTGAATAAAATATCGCCCACGATGAATAAATTAGGGATATTGTTGCTCTCTAAATTTTCCTTCACTACAGGGATATTCGTGCTAGGATCTAATTCTAAAGAACAGCGTTTAAAAAACTCTAAAGGGGTAGAGCCTCCGATCGCATACAGCAAGCGATCAAAACTCTCGCTCGTGTTATCGGTGAAATTCACCTTAATTTGAGTGTTATCTTCTTCTAGGCTTTCAATATCCACTCCAAGCTTGCTTTTAAGCGTGTTGTTGTTTAAGACTTCTTGCAAGTTTTTAGCGTTGTCTTCATTGATGCGGCTGAATTCTTTTTTGCGGTAATTGAGGGTGGTAGGGGTGGTTTTGCACAAAGCAATGGCGTATTCCACCGCTGAGTTGCCTCCGCCGATCACAAGGGTTTTTTCATTTTCCTTACAATCGTTGATGCTAAAAACCACTTGTTTGGAGAGTGCGATAGGGATTTTATAAGTAGGGCGGTTTGGCTGGCCCATTTTCCCGATCGCAACCACCACGAATTTAGCATGACAGGTTGTGTTAGAAGTGGTGGTGATTTTGAACAATTCGCCTTCTTTTTTCACGCTCTCAATATCGGTTTTATAGCTTGGCGTGATGCGGTGCTCTTTTAAAAGGTTAGTGAAATTTTCTAAAGTTTCTTCTTTAAAGCTGTCTTTAAAAGGGATATGCCCTTTAAGCTCTACGACTTGCTTTTTATAATCTTTATCAATCCTTTTACCGGTTTTATAAAACTTTTCCAACATGCCTGAATGGCTTTCGGTTTTTTCGCATAAAAGCACTTTTTTAACGCCGGCTATTTCGCATTCTACGGCCGTGGCAATGCCCCCAGGCCCTGCGCCCACTATCAATACATCTAAAATTTCTTGGTCCATTCCTATCCTTTTATTTTAATTCTTTTGGCGTTTTTCTTGTAAAATCGCTTCGTTCAAATCGCTCGCGCTATCATACAACACGCTTTCAAGCATGCGTTTTTCATCGTCAAACTGACCGCTTTTAACCCCCCATAAAAACGCTATTAAGCCTACCAATCCCATAAGCACTGAGACAACTAACATGATGGTTAAAATTTCTGTATTCATCTCTATATCTTTTAGGTTATTAGGATAATGCTGTCATTATACTAAAAGATAGCGTTTAAATCACCAACAGGTTGAATAAGTTTGGATAACATGAAAATAAAAACGAATCAAAAGAGGGTTTTTATGCAAGAAGCGTTGTTGCGTTTTCAAGAGGGTTTTAAGGAGTGGGGTTATCTTATTTTATTTTTATATTCTTTAGGGGGTGGGTATGTGGGGATTGTCATCGCTTCTATTTTGAGCGCTACCACGCACGCTTTAGATATAAAAATAACCATTCTTGTCGCTTTTTTAGGGAATTTAATAGGGAGTGGGGCTCTTGTAATCTTTGCCCGCTATCAAAAAAGGGAGTTTTTAAAGTATTTCCAAAAGCATAGAAGAAAGCTTGCTTTGGCGAGTTTGTGGGTGAAACGCTACGCTTTTTTAATGATTTTTGTCAATAAATATTTGTATGGGATTAAAAGCGTTGTGCCTTTGGCAATTGGTTTTAGCAAATACCCTTTAAAAAGATTTTTATGGCTTAATGTTTTTTCCAGTTTTTTGTGGGCGTTAATCGTGGGGAGCGTTTCTTTTCAAGCGAGCGATTGGGTGAAAACGCTGTATGAAAGGCTTTCTCATTACACTTCGTTTTTTATCATAAGTTTTGTTCTCATAGCGCTTTTAATATGGTTTTTATTGAAACGATATTCGCGCAAAATGGGTTTTTAAGCAAGATGTTTAATTAAATGCGCTAGACTACGCCCACAAGCATTCGCATAAAGCGGGTGCGTTAATATCTTTAAACACAAGGATTGAGAACATGGGAAAAATTGGTATCTTTTTTGGGACAGACAGCGGGAACGCTGAAGCCATTGCCGAAAAAATCAGCAAGGCTATTGGTAATGCCGAAGTGATTGATGTGGCTAAAGCTTCTAAAGATCAATTTAATGGCTTTACAAAGGTTATTTTAGTCGCTCCAACAGCTGGTGCGGGCGATTTGCAAACAGATTGGGAAGACTTTTTAGGCACACTAGAAGCGAGCGACTTTGCGAATAAAACCATTGGGCTTGTAGGCTTGGGCGATCAAGACACTTACAGCGAAACTTTCGCAGAAGGCATTTTCCACATTTATGAAAAAGCTAAAGCCGGCAAAGTGGTAGGGCAAACTCCCACTGATGGTTACCATTTTGAAGCTTCTAAAGCGGTAGAAGGCGGTAAATTCGTGGGTCTTGTGATTGATGAAGACAATCAAGACGATCTCACTGATGAGAGGATTTCAAAATGGGTAGAACAAGTTAAAGGTTCTTTCGCTTAATCTTTATAAGCCCTAAATTTTAGGGCTTTTTTAAACTTCTTTTTATATCTTTGATGCTAGAAATAGACAACCAAACCCCGCTAGAATCAGACTTTTTATTATTGGAAAAAATCGCAAATGTTTTAGCCCCCACTCAAATCATTGAGCTTGTTTTGGTGAGCAATGAAACCATGCGAGAAATCAACAGGGATTTAAGGAACTGCGATTACGCTACCGATGTTTTGAGCTTCCCTTTAGAAGCGATCCCTCACACCCCTTTAGGGAGCGTGGTGATTAATGCGCCATTAGCTCAAACTAACGCCCTGAAATTAGGGCATAGCTTAGAAAATGAGATCGCTCTTTTATTCATCCATGGGGTGTTGCACTTGTTAGGCTATGACCATGAAAAAGATAAGGGTGAACAACGCCAAAAAGAGGGCGAACTCATTAAAGCGTTTGACTTGCCTTTGAGTTTGATTGAACGCACACAGGATTAGGTTTAGATGCTCTACTAATACTGACAAATAAAGCTTTTAATTTCTTTTAAAATGGGGCTTTAATTATTTTGTCTTATATTTTAAATTTTATTTTATAGTAAAGGGGGGATAGGAGATAAAACATTTCCTCCTACAACCCCCAACTAAACCCCACTAATCCCCTAAGATCGCATTATAAAAAACTATCTCTTGACTAGCGTCAAACTCTTTCGTATTAGATTATAAAAAATGATTTTAGTATTTTTTCAAAGCCCTTCATAATAATACGACTGCATAACGCCTTTAATGAAAGTTAAGGGATCGTTGGTATTAGAACTCAAATGCTTTTTTAAAAGCGTTTTGATTTCCAAATCATTCACAGGACTCCTTTCCATTGCACTCAAATAAGCGGCTTTATCAATCCTATCCCAAAGCACGATTTTTTTTAATTCCTTCTTAAGCAACAAATCAAGCCATATCCTAGTGGCTCTGCCATTACCCTCCAAAAAAGGGTGAGCGATATTCATTTCCACATATTTTTCTATGATTTGATTGAAATTGCTTTGTGGCATGCTCTCAATTCTGGGTAAAATCAAATCCAAATACAAGCAGTTAGCGAACCTGAAATTCCCTTTAGAAATATTTTTATCCCTGATTTTCCCGGCAAATTCATACAGCCCTTCAAACAAAAACCGATGGATTTCTTGCAAGCCCTTGATCGTACCTACTTCTATGGTGTCAATCAGACCGCTTTGGATCAAATGCTTGGCTTTTTCTAAACTCTGCCTATCTAAATGCATCGCGTTTATTTTTTAAGAGTGCAATTTTTTAGGGGGTGCATTTTTTTCACGCTTTCATGACATGCTTTGATAAACGCTCCTCTAACCCCCTTTTTTTCTAAAACGCTCAAGCCTTCAATCGTTGCGCCTTTAGGGGTGCAAATTTGCTCCATGATCACCTCAGGGCGTTCTTTTTCTAACAGCTTGGCAAAGCCTTTAAAACTCATTTCCACCAATTCTAAAGAATCTTTAGCGTTCAAGCCCTCTCTAATACCGGCATCTTTCAAACTGCTCGCTACCAAGCTTAAAAAAGCGAGCGCGCTCCCATTGGTCGCTATACTGGCATCCACCTGCTCTTCATTGCCCACTCGCACGCAATTCCCAAAACTTTCAATAATGCTCAAAGCTTTCTCGCTTATTGAAGGCGCAACCGATTTTTCACACACCGCCGTAGAAGAAAGGGCGAACTTGCTCGCAATATTGGGCATGCATTTTAAGTAATGTAAAGAATCTATCGCATTGCTTAAAGCTTCAAAATTTACGCCAGCTAAAGCACTCAAAACGCTTTTAGCTTGCCCTTGATAATTAAAATCCTTAAGGTTGTAAGGTTTGAAAAGTAAAAACACGAATTTTTGGTGTATATCAATAGCTTCTTTGTAAGGCACGATTTGGGCTTGAATGTTTTTTTCTTGTAAAAAGGGGGCGATTTTTTCAGGGTTTCGCCCGGTAACCTCTAAAATAAAACGCTTGGATAAAATTTCATGCGAGCCTTCCAAAATCGCTTGAGCCATATTCCCATAGCCAATGAATTGCAAAGTTTCCATGATGTGCCTTTTTTGAAATTTTTAAAACCCCATGATGTAATTAATATAAAAAGTATAAAGTCTTCTGTAGCTCACATCAGCCCCAGTGCTGCTCAAATACGCTTGATTGATGAGAGGCACTTTAATCCCAAATTCCACGCTCTTTTGGCTGATAACCCCTTGATTGTGGAATTTTTGAGCAAAACGCTTAAATTCTGCAAAGTTGGTGCGCACCCCAAAATTCAGCATCACTTGAAAATTCGTTGAATGGATGTCATTAGCGTTCCCCCAATTGTCAATGATTTGTTGCCTTAAAGAGCTAAGCCAAGTCGTGCCGCCTAGTTGGACTCCGGCAAATAGCCCAAAATTCAGCGCCTTCGTGTTATAGGTTCTTCTGAATAAATTCCATAAAAAATCCGTGCCTACCCCATAAGCAAAGATATTCGCTTTCACGCTTTGACTCGCTATGCCGATTTCACTAAAGCCGTAATCAAAGAAAAAATAATGCCTTAGGCCCAATTTCCTAGCCTTACCAAAAAAGTATTTATAGCCTATGCCAACCCCTAAACCATTACTCATGCCATGTTGGGTGCTTTTAGCGGGTGCATACTGGCTTAAAATGGGTTGAGCGCCGTAGCTATTGGCTTGATTTTGCGCGTTTTGAACTTGATTCCTGGCGTTAATCATCGCATCAATGAGTTTTTGTTGCACCATAAAGAAGGTTTTATCCCCTAAAAGCTGTCGTAAGGTTTGAGAGAATGACTGAATGGTGGTGGTGTTGGAAGTGATTTCTTGAAGCAAGGTTAAAATCGCATTAGGGCTAATGTCGTTTTGCAAGGCTTGAAACCCTTGAGAAACAGCGCTCGTAATGGCTTGAAAAGCGTTTTTAAGGCTCTCATTAGTGCTATTATCATTATTTTGGATAAACCCGGCGGTTTTGATAAATTCGGTGAGCAAATTAATTAAATTATTCGTATCGCTCACCCCATTGGTAGGGATTGCCCCTAAGAGGTTGATAAGCCCACCGGTGCAAGCAGCACCACTACTACCGCTACTACCATTACACAAATTACTGAGACTACTGCTATTACTTTTTAGTGCTTCAAAGAATTGTTTTAAGCCGTTTTCAACGCCTTTATTGTTCCCAGAGCTGGCGATAATGTTGGCTATTTTTTGGGCGTCATTATAGACTTTTTGCAAGTTATTATTTTCATTAGTGGTTGCGTTAGTGGTTGCAGCGGTGGCGCTTTGCGTTTTGCTAGGGGTGTAGCAATTACTGCTATTCCCACCATTCGCTCCATTGGTGCATGTTTGATAGGCGTTATTAGCATAAGTCCCTAATTTCCCATCGCTGGCGTCTGTGAGCATTTGGTAGGCTGTGTTGATGTTTCCGTTCCCATTACTCCCATTATTTCCGCTACTGCTAAAACTCTTAAGAGATGAAATGATGTTATTGAGCAAACCATTACTAGTGAGCGTGATTTGTTGGACATTGTAGGTGATGCTCTTCCCACCATTGCTCCCGCTTTGAGTTGTCGCTTGTGTTTGATACCCTAAAGCGCTTTGCAACCCGCTGTAATAAGCCTTAGAATCGGACCATTGCTGATAGCACCAGTTGCTATTACTCCCATTCGTTCCGCTCGCGCATGCGTTATTATTGTTGGTTGCTCCGCTTGTTTGCTGGGTTTGTTGGCTTTGAGCGATTAAAGCGCTCATGTCTGTAGGCACTTGCTGGTTAATCGTATTGATGAGCTGGTAAAAATTCGCTCTCAATTGGATGCGTAAATCTTGGTTATTGTTAGCATTCATATATTGCGATTGACTCCCATTAGTGTTATAAATCGCGTTCGCCCAAGCTTGGATATTGCTTTCTTGGTTTTGAAAAGCGCTTTGAACGCTTTGTTGGAAATTACTGACATTTTGCAACACGGTGTTCAAGGCTCCCATTACCGTGCTGTTAGGGGATTGTGTGGTTGCCCCACTGCTTTGAGCCAAGTTGGTTGTCTTGGTTTCTTCTTCATTGTTCACAACCACCATCGCCTTTAGTTTAGAAGCGTTGCTTTTAGTTTGAGTGGTAGTATTATTCCCGTTAGAGCTTAAAATATTTTGCAATTGGGAGTTCCCGCTGAGACTCAAACCCCCGGAAGAAGAGCTGGTATTATTGCATGAGCTTGTCCCAGATTGCGTCCCACATAAGATCTTAGCGTTGTTTTGCAAATTTTGTTCTGAAGTTTTTAAAGAGTTATAAACGCTCCACACTTGAGAAACAAGGTTGAAAGAATTCACGCCGATTTGCTCTTTACCATTAATGGTTTGGACTTGTGAAGTGGCGACTAAAGAATTGTCAAAGCTGCTTGTATTATTTGTGGAGCTTGCCGCTGAGCATGAAATCCCGCTAGAAGCATTGCTAGAAAGGCTTCCGGTGGCAGTCATGCAATCATACGCGCTGATATTTTGCCCTTGAGCGTTGGTAACCGTGCCAATTTGGTAATTATTAGAAGTGTTTTTGAGCAAGTTTTTAGGCTCATTAAAACTAATCCAATTAATTTGTTTTAAAGCGTTGTTGTATTGTTCTATCGTGCTTTCATAGGCTTGAAAATTCAAGGCGTTGTGCAAGTTGTTTAAATTATAAGTGGTGTTGTTGATTGCATTGTTGTCTAAAGTGTTGATAGCGACGCTTTGGAGTTTTTGGGCAATGGCTTGGACTTGTTGGTTGGCCTGGTTGTTTGAAGTGGGGGTTGCGGCTAAAGGGGCTAATTCTTGGATAAATTGCTCTAAACATTGGACTTGGCTAGTGCAACCATTGGGGTTATTTTGAGAGCCGCTTGCGTTATTACTCAATGTCCCTTGTAAAGTGTTCATTAAAAGGGTGTTGTTGTATTGTTGTTGGTTGTTGCTGTTTGAAGAAGTAGAGCCTAAAATGGAATTAGTTGGATAGAACACGACTTGTCCTGGTGGGTTTAACACCACATGCGTTGTGGTTGTCGTAGGGAAATATCCTACCCCTAAAGTGTTTAAGGCGTTGATAAGAGCGCTCACATAAGCGGTATTATTGCTAGAGGCATTCACCGCATCGGTTAGATTGGTGATTAAGGATTGCACATAAGTGGTGCTAGTGGTTTTGGTGATGCTGTTTTCAATTTCTTGCAACAATTCTGTCATGGATTGCGCGGTGTTTTGGAGCTGGGCTTTGACTTCTTGGGTGTTATTGCTAGGATTAAGGCTATTCACAGAGCTAATGATGCTAGAACTTAGCGCAACGCCTTCATTAAAAGCGCCTTGAGTGTTGGAAAGGAGTTTGGCTGTGATTTGTGAAGAGTGGGCTTTTAAGGGGTCAGAGCTTCCTTTAAGCCCTATGATTTGTTGGGAAATGCTAGAGATTTGACGGCTAGAATAAAAATCTTTTCTTTTGCCAATTTGATTTAAGATATTAGAAATGCCTTCTAGTTGGTTGCCTACGGTATTACTCACCCCATAGCCTAAAGCGTCAATGACGCTTTGAGAGCTTAAAGTAATCAAACCGGTGGTAGGGCCTGCAACATTAATCGCGCTTTGAGTAACGCTATTAATAATGTTTTCATTTTCTAAGAGTTGTTTGTTGTTGATAAATTGTTGCGTGCCGCCGATTTGATAGCCTACAGACATATACCAGCCATTATCTTCAGCTAAGAGGGAGCTGATTAAAAGGAGCGGTATGAATTTTCTAGCTTTTTTTATCATATTTTTCCCTTATTGTATTCAATTAAAAACCTATATTGTAGCCCACATAAAAACTAAAAGCTCTTCTATATTTCGCTGTAACGCCTTCTGATTGGTAATAGGTGTGATAAAGCACCGGTATTTTAAGGCCAAATTCCACCCCTTGAGAAAAACGAGATCTTCTTTGCTTGGCGATCTTGGAAAAATTAGTCCTTATACCTAGATCAAAAAGGAATTGGAAAGAAGTGTCCTTGGGCTTGAGATGGTTGCCATCCACTTGATCTAAAAAATTCGTTTTCCAGGTTTGCCCTGCAAATTGAATGCCGGCAAAAAAACCTATATCTATCGCTTCAGTCCCCCTTTTTCGGGTGAAAACATTATAGAGGAAGTCTGTGCCTGCACCATAGCTAGAGAGCGTGGCTTTCACTAAAGAGGGGTTTGAGCCAAATTGCGCGTAACCAAAATCATAAAAGCCATAATACCTAAGCCCAAACATGCGCTTTTTGCCAAAGAATTGCTTATAGCCCATTTTCACGCCAAAGCCGTTCATGTTGTTAGAATTAAAGTTATGCTCTAAAAAATTCCTAGCAAAGCCCATTTGATAGACTTGATTCACTTTAGTTTGCATTTCATTAATCACCCCACCAATCACCTCTTTAGAGCGATAAAGCCCATAAGCCATTAAAGTTTTTGCCGTGGGGGAATAGGGGCTTGATAAGATCTTGTCAATTTGTGCGGTGGTTGGGGCGTTTGTGGCTTGCTCTAGTTGGTTTATGATCACTTTTTGTTCTTGTTGGGCTTGTTGTGGGGTTAAACTATTTTGTGGGGTTGGATTATTGGTATTGACTTTCCCTCCATAGCTAGGTAAAAAATTCAAACCCTTGTTGTTCAAATCCAAATAGGGGGCGACCCAATTGGTGATGAAATTCCCATACGCTTGGGTGTTATTGAGCAAGCTTTCCCCATAGTTGATAGCGTCTTGCATTTGCTTATAATCTGAAGTGCCTGTGAGTTTAGCGGCCTTGTTGGCAAAAACTTGCATGCCTGAAAAAATCATAGAAGCGGTGATGCCATTAGCGATGATGCTGTCAGCTAAATAATAGACTGCAGAGCTAGGGTGGTAGGTGTATTGGCCATTACCTGATCCTACCGTCGCTCCAGCGGGTAAGGTTTTTAAGGGGGCTTGCGTGTTGCCAGCGTCATTTTTGGTGTAATAACCCGGACCGCTAAAACTTTGGTAGCCTTGTTGGGAATCGCTGCCATTAGGGGCTTTGTTGTAAGTGAAGCCAAATTGCTTTTCATTCGCTAAGCCCCCTAAAATCCCTGCTTGCATCAAAGCTTGGAAGATGTTTTGGGCGTTTTGGGCGATGGATTTGGCTTCGTTAGTAGCGGTGCATTGGTTTTGGCTGCTGCAGATGTTTTGATTATTATTTGAGGTGGCTAAGCCGTCTTGCAAAAGGTGTTGCAACACTTCAGGGCTAAAATTCACTGAACCATTGCTATTAAAAGATTTATTCGTTAGAGTTTGGTTATACCAGAGCGTGGTTAAAGCGTTAGTAATATCATTGTTTAAAGCGTCCATGACATTGGCTAAACCTTCAGGTAAAGCAATAACGGTGCTTTGATTGCCAAATTTGACATTAAAGACTTTGGTGTTAGAAAGGTTTTCAGGGTTACGGATTAAAGTCTCGCCGATGAGTTGGGTGAGTTTGTCTAAATTATTGACTAGAGATTGCATATCAAAGGTGGCATTGACATTGCCTCTTGGGGGGTTGTTGCCTGTATCGCCATTATTATTTTGCCCGTTTTGATAGCCCCCTGCATAGAGCAAACAGCGTTTGGAAGGATCAGGGCAGAGCATTTGCATTAAAACTCTCGTTTGTTGCCCCATCGCTTCTAAATAATAGGCTAAAGGCACCGCCGCAGATTCTAGAGCGATAGCGTTTTGGCGGATATAAGTGGATGCGTCTTGACTGGCGTTAAGCCCTGAGTTATCCACCCTTTGAACGGCTAAAGAAGTTTGATAACTCACCCCCATAAAAAACCCATCATCTTCTGCCGCTAAAGGGTTAAGAAAAAATAAGGGGAGCAGGCTAGAATAGATAAGCCATTTTTGATTGAATTTTTTCATTTAGGGGGTTATCCTTTTCTTTTTAAAAGATTTGAGCTATCCTAGTTTTATTTTATCTGTCGTTTAGTTTAGTGATTAGTCGCTTAATTATTGATTAAAATGGGCTGTTTTAGGCACTCAAAATCGTTTCAATAATGGTTTTTGCACCATTTTTAGCGATTTTTTGTTGCAATTTGGCGCTGATAGTGGTGAGATTTTTATTGCCTTGATCGTCTTTTTGGTTGAGCTTTCTAATCACTTCAAAGAGCTTTTTGGGTAACAATTCATTTTGAGGCACAACATAGCATAGGTTTTCTTTTTCAAATTCTAAGACATTGTAATACTGGTGGTTATTGCTCGCAAAAGGGTAGGGGATAAAAATCGTGGGTAGGCCATTGGCGCACAATTCCCACACGCTACTCGCTCCGGCTCTACTCACACACAAATCCGCTCTGTGCATGACTTCTGTGATGTTATTGTGGAAAGCGAACAATTCTATCTTGTCCAACAGCCCTAATTCCTGGTAAAAAAAACGCACTTGTTCATAAGAATTGGGGCCGCAAATGTGCGTGATTTTAATCCCTTGTTTGGTGAGTTTGGGAGCGTTTAATAAAGCGAATTCATTGATCGCTTTTGCCCCTTGCGAACCGCCTAAAAATAAAATATGCTTGATTTCCGTGCGAGTCCTAGCGAAATCAAAAAAAGCGTTTTGCACGGGATAGGAGGTTAAAACATGATTTCCTTTATCTTTAAACGCATAGCTTGAAAACACCGCTTTAGCTTTGGGGGAAAGATAGCGGTTAAGAGAGCCTTTAATCGCATTTTGCTCATGGATATAAAGGGGTATTTTATTAAGCAAGCTTGCAAAACTCGCCGGCCCTGCACTAAACCCTCCCACGCTAATAGTGTGCGTGATCTGGTGTTTTTTTAAAATTTCTTTAGCCTTAAAAGCGGCTTTAGCTTGCAAGAACAAAGAGCCTATTTTTTTAAAAAAGCTTTTATTGACTACGCCTTGCGTGTTGAAAAAATAGCGTTCGCTAAATAGGGGGCTATTTTCAAACCATTCTTTATCCTGCCCATAAGTTGAGCCTAGATAAATCGCCTCTATGCCTTGTTTTTCTAATTCTATGGCTAAGGCTTTAGCGATAGAGAGATGCCCACCTGTGCCTCCCCCTGTAAGAGCGACTTTCATGCTTAAACCTTAAGCTCGTTCTTTTTCTTTAATCACAAAGCTTTTTAAAGGATCTCTAAAGCCAAAATCCGGATAATCCATCATAGAAAGCGCCACTTGAGCGCCAAAGCCATTTTTGGAATTAAACACTAATGGGGCTAAGAAATTAACCATAGAATCTTCTAAATTTTTTTGCAACACGACCACGCAATACACCTCTACTTTGGAATGAGAATCTAATTCTAGCAGTAATTCTATGTATTTGGGTATCACAAAACTATATTCTCTCAAACAATAAGGATTCACTAAGACCATATCCAACGCCATGGGGGAATTATTTTGACTGACTAACCGGCTAAAGAGGGAGTCAATCTTTTCCAAACGCACTTCGCTGATATGCTCAAATCCTAAAATGGGGGCTTTTAAAAAGTAATTCACTAGACTATCCTTTTTAATTTAAATGCTTTGTTGTATAATTTTAAAAAAATACGCAACAATTAAAAGCGTAAAAGCAAAAGGCGTTCCAAAATTAAGGATCGTTTTATTTTAGGATAAAAATAATAATGAAACAAGAACCCACCACTTACCAACCCCAAGAGATAGAAAAAAAGATTTATGAAATTTGCTCTCATAGGGGGTATTTTGAAATTGATGGCAATGAAGAAATCCAAGAAAAAGGCAAACGATTTTGTTTGATGATGCCTCCTCCTAATGTGACCGGTGTCTTGCATATTGGGCATGCTTTAACTTTAAGCTTGCAAGATATTTTGGTGCGTTACAAACGCATGGACGGGTATAAGACTTTGTATCAGCCCGGGTTGGATCATGCTGGGATTGCTACGCAAAATGTTGTAGAAAAGCAACTTCTAAATCAAGGGATTAAAAAAGAAGATTTAGGGCGTGAAGAGTTTATTAAAAAAGTGTGGGAGTGGAAAGAAAAAAGCGGGGGAGCGATTTTAGAGCAAATGAAGCATTTAGGCGTGAGCGCAGCCTTTTCTAGGACTCGTTTCACGATGGATAAAGGCTTGCAAAGAGCGGTTAAATTGGCGTTTTTAAAATGGTATGAGCAAGGCTTGATCGTTCAAGATCATTACATGGTGAATTGGTGCACGAAAGATGGGGCGTTGAGCGATATTGAAGTGGAGTATGAAGAGCGTAAGGGGGCGTTGTATTATATTAAATATTATTTAGAAAATCAAAAAGATTATTTAGTGGTGGCTACCACACGCCCTGAAACTTTGTTTGGCGATAGCGCGATTATGGTCAATCCTAATGATGAGAGATACAAGCATTTGGTGGGGCAACAAGTAATCTTGCCTTTAATCAATCGCACAATCCCTATTATCGCTGATGAACATGTGGAAATGGAGTTTGGCACAGGGTGTGTGAAGGTTACCCCTGGGCATGATTTTAACGATTATGAAGTGGGCAAACGCCACCATTTAGAAACGATTAAAATCTTTGATGAAAAGGGGATTTTAAACGCGCATTGCGGGGAATTTGAGAATCTGGAGCGATTAGAGGCCAGAGACAAGGTCGTAGCAAAATTAAAAGAAAACGCCTTGTTAGAAAAGATAGAAGAGCACACGCATCAAGTGGGGCATTGCTATCGTTGCCATAATGTGGTAGAGCCTTATGTGTCTAAACAATGGTTTGTCAAGCCTGAAATCGCTCAAAGTTCTATTGAAAAAATCCAACAAGGTTTGGCACGATTCTACCCTTCTAATTGGATCAATAATTATAACGCTTGGATGAGGGAATTACGCCCTTGGTGTATCAGCAGGCAATTGTTTTGGGGGCATCAAATACCGGTGTTTACTTGCGAGAATAACCACCAGTTCGTGAGCCTTGATACCCCTTTAAATTGCCCTACTTGCAAGAGTGAAACGCTAGAGCAAGATAAAGATGTGCTAGACACATGGTTTAGTTCAGGGCTATGGGCGTTCTCTACTCTAGGGTGGGGGCAAGAAAAAAGCGATTTGTTTAATGAAAGCGATTTGAAAGATTTCTACCCTAACACAACGCTCATTACCGGGTTTGATATTCTCTTTTTTTGGGTGGCCAGAATGCTTTTTTGCAGCGAGTCGCTTTTAGGCGAATTGCCCTTTAAAGACATTTACTTGCACGCCTTGGTTAGGGATGAAAAGGGTGAAAAAATGAGCAAATCTAAAGGTAATGTGATAGATCCTTTAGAGATGATAGAAAAATACGGCGCGGATAGTTTGCGCTTCACTTTAGCCAATTTGTGTGCTACGGGCAGGGACATTAAGCTTTCCACTACGCATTTAGAAAATAACAAGAATTTCGCCAACAAGATTTTCAATGCGGTGAGTTATTTGAAGCTCAAACAAGAAGCTTTCAAAGATAAAGAGCGTTTGAACGAATACCAAACGCCTTTGGGGCGTTATGCGAAATCGCGCTTGAATCTTGTTACTAAAGAGGTTCGTAACGCTTTAGATAACTATCGCTTTAATGACGCCACGACTTTGTTATACCGCTTTTTGTGGGGGGAATTTTGCGATTGGTTCATTGAATTTTCTAAAGTGGAAAATGAAGCGATAGACGAGTTAGGGAGCGTGTTAAAAGAGGCTTTAAAACTCTTGCACCCTTTCATGCCTTTTATTAGCGAGTCTTTATACCACAAGCTCAGTAACACTCAACTAGAAAACGCTCATTCTATCATGATCATGCCTTACCCTAAAGATTTGGCGCAAGATGAGCCATTAGAGCATGAATTTGAAGTGATCAAAGATTGCATCGTGTCTTTAAGGCGTTTGAAAATCATGCTAGAAACCCCACCGATTGTTTTAAAAGAGGCGAGCGTGGGATTAAGGCAAGCCATAGAAAACACAGAGCGTTTGCAAACTTACGCCCAAAAATTAGCGAGGTTGGAAAAAGTCAGCGTGATAACTTATAAGCCTTTAAAAAGCGTGAGCGATGTGGGGGAATTTTGCCAAACTTATGCAAATTTAGAAAATCTTGATTTAAGCCCGCTTGTTGCTCGTTTAAAAAAGCAGCTAGAAAAACTGGAAAAAGAAAAACTAAAACTCAATTTGCACAATGAAAATTTTGTCAAAAACGCGCCTAAAAGCGTGCTAGAAAAAGCCAAAGAGAGTTTAAAAACGCTTTTAGAAAAAGAGAGTAAGATCAAGCAAGAATTGGATTTGTTAGAACAACCATAATAAAAGGATAGAAAATGTTTCAAGCATTAAGCGATGGGTTTAAAAACGCACTCAATAAAATCCGCTTTCAAGATGATGAAAAAGCGCTAGATCGGGCGTTAGATGAATTGAAAAAAACGCTCTTAAAAAACGATGTGCATCATAAAGTGGCTAGAGAATTGCTCAAAAAAGTGGAAAGTCAAACTAAACTCAATGGCATTGGCAAGCAGCAATTTTTAGACGCTTTAGAAAAGAGTTTGTTAGAAATTTTAAGCGCTAAAGGGAGCAGTGGTTTCACTTTCGCTCAAACGCCCCCCACCGTGGTTTTAATGGCAGGTTTGCAAGGGAGCGGTAAGACAACCACCACCGCTAAACTCGCTCATTATTTAAAAACCAAAAATAAAAAAGTGCTTTTATGTGCATGCGATTTGCAACGCTTAGCAGCGGTGGAGCAATTAAAGGTTTTGGGCGAACAAGTGGGCGTGGAAGTTTTTTATGAAGAAAATAAAAACGTGAAAGAAATCGCTAACAACGCTTTAAAAAGGGCTAAAGAAGCGCAATTTGATGTTTTACTCGTGGATAGCGCGGGGCGTTTAGCCATTGATAAAGAGCTTATGCAAGAATTAAAAGAGATTAAAGAAATCTTAAACCCCCATGAAGTGCTGTATGTTGCAGACGCATTGAGCGGGCAAGATGGGGTCAAAAGCGCGAACACCTTTAATGAAGAAATAGGCGTGAGTGGGGTGGTGTTAAGCAAATTTGATAGCGATTCTAAAGGGGGTATCGCTTTAGGCATCACTTATCAATTGGGCTTACCCTTGCGGTTTATTGGGAGCGGGGAAAAAATCCCTGATTTAGATGTGTTTGTGCCTGAAAGGATTGTGGGGCGTTTGATGGGGGCTGGAGATATTGTCTCGCTCGCTGAAAAAACCGCCAGCGTTTTAAACCCTAATGAAGCCAAAGATTTGAGCAAAAAACTCAAAAAAGGGCAATTCACTTTCAACGATTTTTTAAACCAGATTGAAAAAGTGAAAAAATTAGGCTCTATGAGTTCTCTGATCTCTATGATTCCAGGTTTAGGGAATATGGCAAGCGCACTAAAAGACACGGATTTAGAAAGCTCTTTAGAAGTGAAAAAAATCAAGGCCATGGTCAATTCCATGACCAAAAAAGAGCAAGAAAACCCCGAGATTTTAAACGGCAGCCGAAGAAAAAGGATCGCTTTAGGGAGCGGCTTAGAAGTGTCTGAAATCAATCGCATCATCAAACGCTTTGATCAAGCGAGCAAAATGGCGAAACGCTTAACCAATAAAAAGGGCATTAGCGATTTGATGAATCTAATGAGTCAGGCTAAAAATCAAACGCCCCCTAAAATGCGCTAACTTTTAAGCATGTTTTGGGCGCTTTTGTTGTATAATCTCAAATTTAATACGAATATTTTAGGAGATTTTTGTAATGACAGTCATTAGACTCACTCGTATCGGGAGAAAGAAAAAGCCTTTTTACAGAGTGGTGGTAACCGATTCTAGGAAAAGAAGGGATGGAGGCTGGATTGAATCCATTGGGTATTACAACCCTTTAAGCGAGCCTAAAGATATTAAAATTGATAAGGAGCGCTTGAATTACTGGAAAGGCGTGGGGGCTAAAATGAGCGAGAGGGTGGAAAAACTTTCTCAAAAAGCCTAAGGTTTTGTGAGGTTAAATGCACGAATCAGATCCTTTAAACACGCCTTTTTCTCAAGCTGAATGTAAGGACTATTCGTATTGCGTGGCGGCTTTTTTAGAAAAATATTTAAAAAAGGTTGTTTCTTTTCCTCAAGTTTTGAGCGTAGAGCACACGCTTTTAGAAGATAAAGTCAAACAAATCACTATTTATACCCACCCATCAGACATGGGGCATGTGATCGGTAAAGAGGGCAAAATGGTGAGCGCGATTAAGGCGTTTGTTTCTGGTGTGAAAGCCAAAGACGGGTTTTCTTATAAAATCGTTGTTTTTGCCAGTAAAAATAGCGATCAAACGCCTTGAATGGTTTCTATGCTTTTAGTGGGCAGAATTGGTAAAAGCGTGGGGCTTAATGGGGGGTTAAAGCTTCATTTAGAGAGCGATTTTCCGGAGTGCTTAAAAAAAGGCGTTAAGGTGAGCGTTGCTCCCTTGAACGCTTTCTCTTGTGCTTCTTCTTTTAAAGACTATGTGATCCATTCTTATGAACATGCCAAAAACCTATTATTTTTAGAAACTATCCACACGCCCGAAAAGGCTAAAGAGCTGACTAATTTAGGGCTTTTTATGAGCGAAGCAGAGAGCAAAAAACTCTGTGTTTTAAAAGAGGGCGAGTTTTTTTATTGCGATTTAGTAGGGCTTAGCGTGGTGGAAGAAAACGAGATTCTAGGGAAAGTCATAGAAATCCAAAGGATTTCTCAAACAGATTATTTCATGGTTGAAACCACGCTGAACTTGGTTGAAAAAGGTTTGGCTAAGATTTTTTTAATCCCTTATAGGGATTTTTATATCCAAGAAATCCTTTTGCAAGACAAAAAAATAACCACCCATAACGCTAAAACGCTTTTAGAGAATAGTTGAGTGAAATTCAGCGTTTTAACCCTTTTCCCACAACTTGTATGGCCTTATTTTGAAGATTCTATTTTAAAAAGAGCGTTAGAAAAAAATCTTTTTGAATTGGAAGTGTTAAACCTTAGAGATTTTAGTGCTAATAAATATCAAAAAGCGGATCACACGCTCATTGGTGGGGGTGCGGGGCAAATTTTAGACCCTGAGATGGTAGAAAACGCGCTCCATTCTGTTAAAAACCCTAAACACACGATTTTTTTAAGCGCGGTGGGCAAGCCTTTCAAGCAAATAGACGCGATGCGTTTGGCTCAAAAAAAGCATGTCGTTTTGGTGTGCGGGCGTTATGAGGGCTTTGATGAACGCTCTATTGAACTTGACGCTGATGAGGTTTTTTGTATAGGCGATTTTATTTTAACAGGGGGCGAGCTTGGGGCGTTGTGCTTGATAGATAGTATCGCTCGCCACATTCAAGGGGTTTTGGGTAACGCCCAATCTTTAGAAAATGAGAGCTTTGAAAACCATTATTTGGAAGCCCCTAATTTCGCTAACGCTGTTTTTAAATCCAAAGAAATCAATAAAATCCCTGCCCCTTTAGAATATTCTAAAGGAAATCATGCTAAAATCAAGCAACTAAAACTTGATTTGTCAAAATTAAGGACGAAATTCTACCGCCTTGATTTATTCAAACAGCACAAATCATGAAATTGACATTAAGGAAAACACATGAAAAACCGCTACATTCAGCAGTTTGAAGACGCTCAATTAAAAGACAAGACCATGCCAATATTTAAAGCCGGCGATACTTTGAGATTGGGTATTACCATTAAAGAAGGCGAAAAAACACGAACTCAGTATTTTGAAGGCGTGTGCATTGCGATTAGAGGCAATGGCGTGGATAAGACTTTTTGCGTGCGTAAAATAGGGGCTAACAATATCGGCGTGGAGAAAATTTTCCCTTTTTATAGTGAAAGTTTGGCGAGCGTTGAGGTGTTGCGTGTGGGTAGGGTGCGCCGCGCGAAGCTCTACTACTTGCGCGATAGGAGAGGTAAGGCAGCAAGGATTAAAGAAGTCCGCCATTAATTTCTGTTAAGATTCTTTTTTAAAAAGACTGATTAGGAAGATATTTCTGGTTTTTAAGGGTTAGAGTGAGTTTTTAACCCTTTCTTTTAAGAATAGTTTTTCTTTTTAGCTTTTATTACCAACTTTTTTAAAACTTTGCTTTAGCATTCGTTTTTTCAAAGCAAAATTTCAATAACTTTTTTCTCTACCTGCTATCTGTTAAACTGAATTTTTGGCTCTGTTTTTTAATGGGGCGTTGGTTGTCAAATTTTAAAAAAGGTTAAAAAGCGTTTTTTACCATCAAAATACAAAAAGCTTGACGCAAGTTAAACGATAACTCCTTAAAAAAAGCGATCAGGTTAGGGGATTTAAAGGGTTTGAAAGAATATTAAAGCGCGAAATATCCCCCTATATTCTCAAGAAAGTTTTACTATAAAGTTTTTAAAAAATAAAAGAAATTAATTAAGGCTTTGAGTGTCTGTTTGATGAGAACAGAACCTTTATTTTATTTTAAAAAACAAGGCATGTTTAAATCCCCATGCTATACTCAACCCTTATGGCAAAATTCATATTTTGGGAGAAAGCATGGAAAAAACTGAAACCACGATTTTTGTGGATTGGGAAAATCTTCTCGCCGATTTGAAAGCAATCCAAGAAACGGATGAGCGTTTAAAAGAGCCTAATTTTAATTTCAACAATCCCGATCAACTCTTAGCGCTAATCCGTTCGTTTTTGGAGCCTGAAGAGGAATTGAAGCGGATCTATTTTTATGTATCTGAGCCTTTCACAGAAGTTGAACCTAGAATCAAGGGCAATAAAAACGAAGAACTTGAGGAGTATAAAGAGAAGAATCCTAAAGATTATGAGGAAAGAGTGAATAAATCAGGGATTATCCAATCTTTCAACCATGCGATCGCCCAACAAAATCAAGTGAAATTACGAGTCGGGCGGGTAAAGTTCAAATTCGTATATAAGTTCGAAGACAAAGAAGTCTATAATGGTCTAGAAGCCAAGATTTTCATACCTTACTTAAAGTTGCGTCAAAAACAAGTTGATGCGCTGTTGGCGCACGATATTACCAAGCTGTATTGCACCAAACAAGGAGGGTGTATTTTGCTGTTCAGCAGGGATACCGATTTTGTGCCTGTGTTAGAAGCCGCTTGGGAGAAAGGCTTTGAAGTCTTCATCGCCAACATTCAAGAAAGCCCCAATTCTGTCCCTTCAGACTTGAAGAAGTCTTGCAATGTGAGAGAACGCAGTGTCGCTGAAATTGTAGATAACTTGCCAAAAAATCAGTACACCCCCAAGAAAAAGAACTTTTCCCCCAACGAGCCTTTTAACAACCCATTTAAAGACCAACTCTTTAAGAAGAACTAACACGATCCCCCCACCAAGGGGACAAAAAAGCACCCATTTTAAAAGGGTTAGCTTAAGCGGATTTTTCTAATCCATGATTTCATTTTTTGCTCTCTATTATGGAGTGATTTTTGAAAACGGAGATAAATTAGCACTTAATGGTGGTTTTATGGGGAATGTGCGCGTGTTTTTGGCGGTAGTCGGTGGTATTGAGATTTTTCAAAATCCGATCGTTTTAAAATTTTAACTTACTCTGTCAAAAATTTTTATA
>NZ_CBOO010000008.1:0-81157 GCF_000476015.1 Helicobacter pylori SA37A
AATAGATTTTTCTTTGATACAAAGAAACTTCATATTATAAGCAATAAATGGAATTTTATGGCTAATTTTAGCTCTAAATTTTAGAGATTTTGTTTTTTTTTTTTGTAAATTGCGAAAAATAGGGGTTTTGGCCTAACTTTTAAGGCTTAAAAACCGCCCTTAAAAGAAAGACTAATCAGTCTTCTTTCAAGCTATAAGCGATAGGGATTTTTAGATGCACGGTTTCTTCTGGTTTAGGGAATAGATGTGCCGCGCTTTTAATGGCCTCTAAAGCCGCATGGTTTAAAATATCTGTCGTGTTGCTTTTGACGACTTTAATGTCTGTAACGCTCCCATCAGCATTGATCGTAAAGCTCACCAACACTTCGCCCTCAATGCCCCTAATCTGTGCCATTTTAGGGTAGCGGTTTTTAGAAGAAATAGCGGTTTGGATCTTCATTAAAAATTCGTTGCTCACCCCTGGGTTATACGCTTGAGCTTCAGAAGTTGCACCCTCAGAGGTTTTGTTAGACTCTTCTTGCTTGTCTTTTTCTTTGACTACATCTTTAGTCGTTACTTGTTTAGGAGTGCTTTTTTCTTTATCTTCCTCTTTAGCTTCTTCTTTTTTGGGTTCTTCTTTAGGCTCTTCTTTTTTAACCTCTTCAACTTTAGGTTCAGGTTTTGGCTCTGGCTTTGGTTCAGGTTTGGGTTTGGGTTCAGGCTTAGGTTTTGGTTTTGGCTTAGGCTTAGGCTTAGGCTTTGGAATCTCTTTTTTGGGTTCTTCTTTTTTTGGTTCTTCTTTCTTGGGTTTTTCTTTAGGCTCTTCTTTGGGTTTAGCGGATTCGGCATTCGTCTTCACTTTAGAATTGGTGTTAATGCTGGCTAAACTCATGGTAACCTTAGTGGTCCCAGCTTGTGCTAAAGGCTCTGGGGCGTCTTCGCGCAGTAAAAAATAGCCAAACCCTATAGCGTATAGGGCAAAAGAGATTAAAAAGCTAACACTCGTTGAGACTTTACTTAGTTTCTGTGGAGATGGAGAAATTTTCATGATTATGCTCTTTTAAAATATCCATAATGCTGATAAAAGTTTCAAAACGAGAGCTTTTGTCGCTTTTTAAGTCTATAAGGGTTTTAGGGTCTGTTTGTTTGACTACAGCGCTCAAAGCTTCTAAATTCGTCGGTTTGTCATCTACGAAAATATTGTCATGCTCATCCACGGAGATGACCACCACTTTTTGATCGTTTGGTTGGGATTTTTCCGCATTTTTAGCGTTAGGGAGACTGACTTTAATCTTACCTTGCGCGATAAAAGTAGAAATGCTCAACACAATCGCTAGCAAAACGAGCATAATATCAATAAAAGGGACAACATTCAGCCCATCGCCTCTTCTGATGCTTTTCATTTTTTCATGATCCTGAATTTTTCGCTCAAAACATCGGATTTTCTCAATAAGCTATTATAAGCGATCAAAGTGGGAATCGCCACAGCAAGCCCTAGAGCGGTCGCTTTTAAAGCCAAAGACAAACCTACCATGATCGTTTTAGCGTCCATCCCGCCGCTCACACCCATGTCATAGAAAATCACCATGATCCCTAAAACCGTCCCTAATAAGCCCACATAAGGCGCGTTAGAAAAAATCACATAGAGAATGGTTAGATTCTTGGTTAAATCCAAATTCAGGGCATCTATATCGTCATAAGCCTTCAAATCGACTTTAGAATAAAAAATAACCCTTTCAATCACAAACCACAAGGCTAAAAAACTGGCCACGCCAAGCACCGCAAAAACAAATATGTCCACATAATCTTTCAACATTCCCACTGAAAAACCGCCCATAAAAACTCCTTGTCTATGATAAAACAATTCCCTTAAGATTAAAGCAACATGCGATACAGACATACTCTAAAGAGCATGCACTCTTTAAGAAGCATCCGTTCGCATAAACGCTCCAAAATGATAAAGGAATGTTGGTTTGTTGATTATATTGTTTTAATAATAACAAGTCAATGATGATTAAGCTAATAATTACAATCAAATTCAAACGCTCTTATGGCCAACCATTTAAATCCAATCTGTATTATAATTGTTCATTTTAAATTAATTCAATCATACTAGCATGAGCGGCTTTTAACAAACTCATGCCAAAAAGGATTTTCTCAAATGGATACACACAATAAAGACGATTCAATCATCCGCTTTTCGGTTTCTTTGCAACAAAATTTATTGGACGAATTAGACAACCGCATCATTAAAAACGGCTATTCTTCTCGCTCAGAATTGGTGCGCGACATGATTAGAGAAAAATTAGTAGAAGACAATTGGGCAGAAGACAATCCTAGCAATGAAAGCAAGATCGCCGTGCTGGTAGTGATTTATGACCACCACCAAAGAGAATTAAACCAGCGCATGATAGACATTCAGCATGCCAGCGGGACGCATGTTTTATGCACCACGCACATTCATATGGATGCACATAATTGCTTAGAGACCATTATTTTGCAAGGCAATTCGCATGAAATCCAACGCTTGCAATTAGAAATTGGGGGGCTTAGGGGGGTTAAGTTTGCTAAATTGACTAAGGCGTCTAGTTTTGAATACAACGAATAGCGCATTAGGAAGCCAAGAATTAGTGCTCTATGGAGGGAGTTTTGATCCCTTGCACAAGGCTCATTTAGCCATTATTGAGCAAACTTTAGAATTATTGCCATTCGCCGAGCTGATCGTCTTGCCCGCTTATCAAAACCCTTTCAAAAAGCCATGTTTTTTGGACGCACAAACCCGTTTTAAAGAATTAGAATCAGCCTTAAAAGGCATGCCTAGGGTGTTGTTGAGCGATTTTGAAATCAAGCAAGAAAGAGCTGTGCCTACGATAGAAAGCGTTTTGCATTTTCAAAAACTCTATGGTCCTAAAACGCTGTATTTAGTCATAGGGGCGGATTGTTTGAGGCATCTATCTTCTTGGACAAACGCCACAGAGCTTTTAAAAAGGGTGGAACTAGTGGTTTTTGAAAGGATTGGCTATGAAGAGATCCAATTTAAGGGGCGTTATTTCCCTTTAAAAGGCATTGATGCACCGATTTCTTCTAGCGCGATTAGAGCTAGTTTGGGGCTTTAAGCGTGTTTTTTGATGTGGCGATACGCTTCTTGAATGATCGCAAAACGCTTGGCATAAAGAGCCTTTTTTTCTTTCAGATCGCATAAATCAGGGTGGTAGGTTTTAGCCAACTCTAAATAGCGCTTTTTGACTTCGCTGAAATTTTCATGTTTGATAAACCCTAGCGTTTTATAGCATTCTTTTAATTTGCGTTCAGCCATAGTGGTGTAGCTGTCTTTGCCAAAGCCATTAGGGTAGATGAAATCTAAGCATGCGTTATGGACGATTCTATTTTCATTGAGCGTTACAATGAGTTCCCAAAAACGCTCTGAATCGCCTCTTATATGCAATTCATCTTGAGTTTCTAAAAACACACAGCCGCTGAATTTTTGGCGTAAAAACCGCTTGGCGACAGGGTGCTTGGTGATAAAAAGCGCGTATTCTGCCCCAAAGGTTAAAACTTTCACTTCTATCTTTTCTAAAAGCGTGTTTTGATTGATGATTTTGATGCGTATGGGCAAGCGGCTTTTTTGTAAAACCTCTTCTAAAGAATGCATGCTAATATCTTTTTCATGCGTGCATTCAAGGGCATGATAAACCCAATTAAGCAAGTAGTTTTTTTTAAAACATTCTGTGTCGTTTAAGATGAGTAACGATGAAGAGAGCATGTGGCACTGGCTGAAATGTTTTTTAGCGTAGTTTAAAACTTTTTTCAACAAAGGGTGGCTGTTAGGGAGCGCGATTTGCGTGAATTTGGCTAACAATTCAATTTTGGCCATTGCCCTTATTTCTCCATGCGTTTTGATGCGATTTTTAAAAATCTTTAGGTATTTTAGCATGCCAATGGTTAAAAAAAGGTGGTTATGAATGGTTTTTGCGCTAGACTACGAGCCATAACTCATAATGAAAGATTAAAAATGAAAATAGCGGTATTACTCAGTGGGGGGGTGGATAGCTCTTATAGCGCTTATAGCTTAAAAGAGCAAGGGTATGAATTAGTGGGGATTTATTTAAAACTCCATGCGAGTGAAAAAAAACATGATTTATACATCAAAAACGCTCAAAAAGCATGCGAGTTTTTAGGCATTCCTTTAGAGGTGTTGGATTTTCAAAAGGATTTTAAAAGCGCAGTTTATGATGAATTTATCAACGCCTATGAAGAAGGGCAAACCCCTAACCCATGCGCATTGTGCAACCCTTTAATGAAATTTGGGCTAGCTTTGGATCACGCTTTAAAATTAGGGTGTGAAAAGATCGCTACCGGGCATTATGCGAGAGTCAAAGAAATTGACAAAATAAGTTATATTCAAGAGGCTTTGGATAAAACTAAAGATCAGAGTTATTTTTTATACGCTTTAGAGCATGAAGTTATCGCTAAATTGGTGTTCCCTTTAGGGGATTTGTTAAAAAAGGATATTAAGCCTTTAGCCTTGAATGCGATGCCTTTTTTAGGCACTTTAGAGACTTATAAGGAATCTCAAGAAATTTGCTTTGTGGAAAAAAGCTACATTGACACTTTAAAAAAGCATGTTGAAGTGGAAAAAGAGGGCGTGGTGAAGAACCTACAAGGCGAAGTCATTGGCACGCATAAGGGCTATATGCAATACACGATTGGCAAACGCAAAGGCTTTAATATTAAGGGTGCGTTAGAGCCGCATTTTGTGGTGGGGATTGACGCTAAAAAGAACGAGTTGATTGTGGGCAAAAAAGAAGATTTAGCCACGCATTTCCTTAAGGCTCAAAACAAATCTTTAATGAAAGATTTTAAAGATGGCGAATACTTCATCAAGGCTCGTTACAGGAGCGTGCCTGCTAAAGCGTTTGTCAGCTTGAAAGATGAGGTGATTGAAGTGGAATTTAAAGAGCCTTTTTATGGCGTGGCTAAAGGGCAAGCCTTAGTGGTTTATAAAGATGACATCTTGCTTGGCGGGGGCGTGATTGTTTAAAAATTAAAAAACTAAGAGATATGCCTTTTGGCAGTCTCTTAATGTTTTATTGAGTGGCGTTATTGTTGTCGTTTTTTAAAGTGTTGCAATCTAGTGGTTAAATAATCAATATGTTCTTCTAGATCCTCTCTAATATGATTTCCCATAGGATCAAGAGTGAAAATGATGCCTTCAACTCGAGCAAGTTTTGAAGCAGGGACAAAATCGCTATCGCCAGAAATTAAAACGATTTTTTGCACTAATTTTTTCAACGCTAAAGTGGCTATATCAAGTCCTATCTTTATATCAACGCCCTTTTGCTTTGCGTGATAGATAAAATAATCATTTTGAAATTCCTCTATACTTATTATCCTACCAAAAAGTTTCTTTTCTTTTTCTTGGTCACGAATGACCCATCTGGCATTTTTCTCGTCAAGATACCCCAACCTTAACGCCAAGCAAGGTTTAGAAATTAAGTGTTTGTGTAACTCTTCCCTTTCTTTATAGGTTGGGCTTTTGGATAGATTTAGAGCTTTTTTGGTGTATGGATAATGAACCGTTTTCTTTAATGGCTTGCAATCGTAAAAAAATATGCGGTATAATTCTTCACCATTCTTTTTATTGATATGCTTTAGGCAATAAGTATGAATACGGTGTGCTAATTTTTCTGGGTTAAGATCTTCATATTTGTCACCAAACTGCTTTTTAAGATGAGATTTGTAGCATCTTATAAAAAAGTTTCCATCCACAAGTATAGCTACTTTTTTTGACATTCTTAAATCCTAAGTAATATAAGGAAAGCTCCGCCCCTTTCAACCCTTTCAATATTGGGCGACAAGAAACGGATAAAAAATATCTAGGGTTCGCACTTGTATTCTATAGGGTCACAAGGGTCGTGGGATCTCTTGATAAAAGAGATCCTTCCTAGAAGTTATGCCTTTATTTTACTCTAATCTTTTTTGCTTGTCAAGTATTGTCTTACTCCCGCTTAAAATTTTCAAAGCTAGGGAATCCATGCGGATCTAGGCGGATATTTTTAATGGAAGCCTTTTTATCGCTCAAATCACCGCTCAAATTGAAAGGCTTTGGCGTTTTGGCATGCTGTTTGGCTAAAAGGGCTAAAACTCGGGCGTTTAGTGCCATGGTTTCATTCAAAAACGCCATTTGCTTATTTAATTCGCTTAAAAATTCTATATTCAAGGTTTTTAAAGTGTGCTCGTAATTGGCTAAGATTAAAGCATGCTTTTCTTTATTGTTTTTAGCGTCTTTTAATTCTTTGTCCCGCTCTATAAGGGCGTTTTGGTAGCGTTGGTGCAATTCTTTAGCGCATGATTTGAGGTTTTCTTTATCGCATAAAAAATGCGTTTTTAAAGTTTCTAGGCGTTTTTCTAAGGGTAAAAAGGTTTTTAGGGCGTCTTCTTGGGCTTGGATTTGGCTTTGAAGCTTGTTTTTAAATTTTTTCAAACGCATGGCTTTATAGGCTTGAAAATCATGGTTTATGAGAGCGTTGTATTCTAGGGTTTTGTTATGGGATTGTTGGTTATGGGCTTGGTTTTCTAAAACCTGATCGCATAAGGCGTTTAAAGCGCTCATCAAATCCAATTGCGAGAGCAAATGGGCGAGTTTGGGCTCTTTGAGTAAGAAAAGGGCGTTGTTTTGCTCTTGGACTTCTAAAGCGTTTGAAGCCTCTTCTAAATTCTTAACACCGCTCAAATAAGGGCAATGTTCTTGCAAGAAAAGCGTTTGGGATTCTTTGATTAAGCGTTCTTGTTCCATGCTCTCTTTTAAGCGTTTTTCTAAAGCTTGTAATTTTTCTAATTCCAAAGCACTTTGCTTCAATAACGCATCAGTGTCCATAAGGCGGATTTGGCTGGCGTTAAAAAAACGCCTTTGGCTAGTTAGGGTGCTGTTAGCCTTTTTAATTTCTTTAAGTTGATCTTGGTTGTTGGAAAGCACGCTTTGATAGATCCTTAAACTTTCATTGAGTTTATAAAGCATGTCAGAAAGCTGTTCGTTGGAGCGCGAGAGTTTGGCGTTAGTTTGAGAATCAAAAGTCATCATTATCTGCGCGTTTGAAAAGGTTAGAAAAAATAAGAAAAAGCAAAAAAATCTCATGGGGTTATCTTTATTACTATAGTTTCATCGTATTATTTTATCTAAGTTTTGGCATGCGTCAAAACACGCAAAATTATCGCTTTTAAGATAAAATAAGCGTTTTGATGCCATTTTTGGAGCGATCGTGGAATTGAGTTATTATGAAATTTTAGAAGTGGAAAAACACAGCAACCAAGAGACCATTAAAAAGTCTTACAGAAAGCTAGCTTTAAAATACCACCCGGACCGAAACGCTGGCGATAAAGAAGCCGAAGAAAAGTTCAAGCTCATCAATGAAGCCTATGGGGTGTTAAGCGATGAAAAGAAGCGGGCCTTATACGATAGGTATGGCAAAAAAGGCTTAAACCAAGCCGGCTCAAGCCAGAGCGATTTTTCTGATTTTTTTGAAGATTTAGGCTCGTTTTTTGAAGACGCTTTTGGGTTTGGTGCTAGGGGGAGCAAAAGGCAAAAAAGCGCTATCGCACCGGATTATTTGCAAACCATTGAATTGAGTTTTAAAGAAGCGGTTTTTGGCTGTAAAAAAACCATTAAAGCCCAATACCAGAGCGTCTGTGAAAGTTGCGATGGCACGGGCGCTAAAGACAAAGCCCTAGAGACTTGCAAGCAATGCAATGGGCAGGGTCAGGTGTTCATGCGTCAAGGTTTTATGAGTTTTGCACAAACTTGTGGGGCGTGTCAAGGCAAGGGCAAGATCATTAAAACCCCATGCCAAGCGTGCAAGGGTAAAACCTACATTCTTAAAGATGAAGAAATTGATGCGATAATCCCTGAGGGCATTGACGATCAAAACCGCATGGTGCTTAAAAATAAGGGCAATGAATACGAGAAGGGGAAAAGAGGGGATTTGTATTTAGAAGCGCGAGTCAAAGAAGATGAGCATTTCAAGCGCGAAGGCTGTGATTTATTCATTGAAGCGCCGGTGTTTTTCACCACTATCGCTTTGGGGCATACGATTAAAGTGCCGTCTTTAAGAGGAGGCGAATTGGAATTAAAAATCCCTAGAAACGCCAAAGACAGGCAAACTTTTGCGTTTAGAAACGAGGGCGTGAAGCACCCTGAAAGCTCTTATAGGGGGAGTTTGATCGTGGTGTTGCAAGTGATTTATCCTAAAAGCTTGAATAAAGAGCAGCAAGGGTTATTGGAAAAATTGCATGCGAGTTTTGGCTATGAGGGCGAGCCGCATAAAAGCGTTTTAGAAACCTGTATTTCTAAAATTAAAGACTGGTTTAAATAGAGGGTTGTTGATGCATGATTTTCTAAAAGCTTTCAAAGACGCTTTCCCTCATACCATTTCTATCTTTTTAGGGTATTTGCTTATGGGAATGACTTTTGGAATGCTTTTAGTCCAGCAAGGGTATGATTATAAAGTCGCTTTGTTCATGTCGTTATTCATTTATGCTGGGGCGGTGCAATTTGTAGCGATCACGCTTTTAAGCGCGCAAGCGAGTTTGATGAATGTCGTTATTGTGAGCTTGTTAGTGAACGCGAGGCAGACTTGCTATGCGCTTTCCATGCTAGATCGATTTAAAAACACCCAATGGCGTTTGCCCTATTTAGCGCATGCGCTCACGGATGAAACCTTTGCTTTATTGAATTTATACGCTCCTAAAGAGGGGGTTAGTGAAAAAGACTTTATTTTTAGCATTTCCTTACTCAACCACTCTTATTGGATTTTTGGTTCGTTAGTGGGTTCGTTAGTGGGTTCGCATTTTTCTTTTGACACTCAAGGCATGGAATTTGTGATGACAGCGATTTTTATCGTGCTGTTCATGGAGCAATACAAACGCACCACGAACCACAAAAACGCATGGCTTGGGATTTTTATTGCGGTTGTTTGTTTAGCGCTCTTTGGGACTGAATACTTTTTGCTCATCGCCCTAGTTTCAATGCTGCTCGCCCTCATTTTGTTTAGAAAGCAGTTAGAATGTTAATGCATTCTATACTCATTATTTTAGTCATCATAATAACGACTTATTTCACGCGCATTTGGCCTTTTATGGTGTTTAATTCTAAAAACCCGCCTAATGACTTTGTGCGTTATTTGGGTAGGGCTTTATCATGCTCAGTGATAGGCATGCTCGTGATCTATTGTTTTAAAGACATTCACATTTTAAAACCCCCTTACGGGATCAATGAAATCACCGCTTTTTTGTCCGTTATCCTTTTGCACCGCATTTTTAAGGTGTTTGTTTTAAGCATCACGCTCCCTACCATTCTTTATATGGTTTTAGTCCAAAGCCATGCGTTAGAAAAGGCTTTTTTTAATATTCATGTTTCCTAACCCTCGCATTTTTGATCACAAAATACGCCGTAGGGATAATAAAAAGCGTTAAAACAACGCTGCTTATCATTCCCCCTAGCATGGGCGCGGCAATGGATTTCATGATTTCACTTCCTGTGCCATGGCTATACATGATTGGAATGAGTGAAGCTAAAATGCTAAAAAAGGTCATAAGTTTGGGCCTTACCCTAAGCACCGCCCCATGCATGATGGCTTCTTTTAAAGCGGCGCTGTTTTGCTCTTTTAAAGGGGTTTTGATGAATTTTTGAAACGCGTCTTCTAAATAAATAATCATCACAATAGCCGTTTCGCTCGCTACCCCTAAAAGGGCCAAAAAGCCCACTAGCGCTGCCACGCTCATGTTAAAGCCCATGAGATTCATAAAAATTAACCCCCCCAAAAACGCAAAAGGCAGAGTGAAAAAACATAATAAGGAATTAGTGAGATTCTTTAAAGCAAAGACAATTAAAATAAAAATGATAAACACGCTCACCGGCACGATGTATTGTAAGGTTTTAAACGCTTCTTCTAAATACTGGCTTTCGCCGCTAAATTCATAATAATACCCGCTGGGTAATTGGATTTTTTCTAACGCTTTTATTGCTAGTTGTCTGTAAGTGTCAGAGCTGATACCATTTTGCGGCACAATATAAATAAAATTCACGTTCAAGCCCTTTTCGCTCTTTAGCACCGCCGGCGAATTGTCGTAATACACATGGGCTAATTCCCTTAAGGGCATGTAATTGTAAGCGGTTTTGATGTAGAGGTTTTTTAATTTTTCAATGGTGTTTCTATCGGTGTCTTCTAAGCGTAAAGAAATAGGGTAGCTTTCTACGCCTTTAATCATGGTCGTGAGCGTGGCTCCGCCCAGAGCGAATTTGATCGCATCTAACACGGCGTTTTTATTGATGCCATAACGGGCTAAATTTTCATCGTTCAAATCCAGCGTGATGTAGTAGCCATTATTGGATCGCTCGGCAAAGACGGATAAACTCTCTTTTAGGGTTTTGAGCTGTTGCTCCATAAGGATCGCTAATTCTTGTAATTTATCCGTATCGTTACCATAGAGCTTGATGCCTAGGGGCGTTCTAATGCCGGTTAAGAGCATGTCCGTTCTCCCACGAATGGGGTAAGTCCATGAATTGGTCAAGCCTTTTAATTGCAGGGTTTTTTCTAATTTATCCCTAACTTCCTTATAACTGAGCTTTTCTTTCCATTCGTTTTGTGGCTTTAATTCAATGTAGGTTTCTATCATTCCTAATCCGGCGGCATCGGTGCTGGTGTTAGCGCGCCCCACTTTACCAAAAACCTGTTTGACAAAATCCAATCGCTTGATAGCGCTGTTACTTTTTTTCAAATATTCTAAAGCGGTATCAATGCCCACGCCATTAAGCGTTACTGGCATATACATGATTACCCCTTCATTGATTTGGGGGATAAATTCCCAGTTGAGTTTTTTATACGCTACATACAAGCCCCCTAAACCTAAGACGCTCGCTATTAAAAAAGCGTATCTGAACTTAAGCACAAAATCCAAACTCGCGCCATAAATTTTCATGAAAAAAGCGTTAATGGGGTTTTTAGACTCTTCTAAAATCCGCCCTTTAATGAGCCATACCATTAAAACAGGGACTATCGTAATAGAAAGCAGCGCTCCTACTAGCATGGCAAAGGTTTTGGTGTAAGCTAAAGGGGCAAAAAGCTTTTCTTCTTGACCGGTGAGCGCAAAAATTGGTAAGAAAGAAACCACGATAATCATCAAAGCAAAAAATATCGCGCCCCCCACATGCTTAACCCCTTCTATAATGCCATTAACCCTTTGAATATTGTCTTTCGTATCAATGTGTTGCAAGTGCTTGTGAGCGTTCTCCACCATCACAATAGCCGCATCCACCATCGCCCCTATAGCGATCGCAATGCCCCCTAAACTCATGATACTCGCTTCAATATTGAAATAACGCATGAGCAAAAAACTGATGCACACGCTTAAAGGCAGAGTGATAATCACCACTAAAGCGCTCCTGAAATGCAGTAAGAAAATCGCAATAATGACTAGCACAATGACGCTTTCTTCTATGAGCGTGTGGATTAAATTGTCAATGCCTTTTTCAATCAATTCGCTCCTGTCATACACGCTGGTGATTTTCACATCAGGGTTACTCGCTTGTAGGGTGGCGATTTTTTCTTTAATGGCTTTAAGCACCTTATAAGTGTCAGCGTGATAGCGCACCATAACAATCCCCCCCACCACTTCCTTATCGCCATTCAGGTTGGCCGCTCCTCGGCGTGGTTTTGGCACTAGCCTCACGCTGGCTATATCTTTAATCTTTAAAGGGATAGCCCCTTCTTTTTTAACCACAATTTCTTCTAAATCCTTCAAAGATTGGATATAGCCATGCGATCTTATAATTTTTTCAAACCCGTTTTCTAAAATAACGCCCCCACCGGTATCGTTATTGGAATTTTTAATCGCGTTAGCGACTTGTTCCAAACTCAAGTTATAGCGGATCAAAGAATCGTTATTAAGCGTTACTTCATAATCCTTCACAAAGCCCCCCACGCTTGCGACTTCACTCACCCCATCAACCCCTAAAAGCGCATAGCGGTAATAAAAATCTTGCAAGACTTTCAAATCGCTTAAATTCTTGCTATCGCTAGATAAGGCGTATTGATACGCCCAGCCAATAGAAGTGGAATCGCTCCCTATTTCCACTTTAGCGTCCTTGGGGAGGTTACTCACTCGGTTTAATTGCTCTAAAACCCTATCCCTAGCCCAATACAGATTGACGCCGTCTTTAAAAATGATGTAAATCAAGCCGCTTTCATAACTAGAAATCCCCCTAACCGTGTCAATGTTAGCGATGCTCATGAAAGTAGAGACTAATGGGTAAGTAACCTGCTCTTGCACGATTTTAGGGCTTTGATTGGGGTAAGTGATTTGCACGACCACTTGAGCGGGGCTTAAATCCGGCAAAGCGTCTAAACGAACGCTTTTTATCGCCCACAAAGAGGCTAAAAAAATGAGTAGAGTGACTAAAGTGGTAAGGAGTTTGTTTTTAACGCTTAAATCAATGATTTTTTCTATCATTCAATAATCCCCGTTGTTTTGAGCGTCAGCGTCTAGCACGAATAAAGCGTTATTAGCAACTTCTTCGCCCGCTTCTAAACCCTCTAAAATTTCATAACTCCCATCGCTCAAGCGGACGGCTTTAATTTCTAACGGGCTTAAGCCAAAATCGTCTTTTTTAAACACGATAGCTTTCCCCCCCTTAATCAAAACCGCTTCTTTAGGCAAAATCTTCATTTTTTGTGGTTTGTGAAAGATTTCTACTTGAGCGAACATGTTAGGGTAATAAAGAAATTTAAGATTAGGCACATTGAAGCGCGCTTCTAGCATTTTATCTTGTGCATTTATGATGGGGTTGATGTTTTCAAGCGTGATTTCTTGCTTGCCCTTAATCCCTTCTACGAACAAGATCGCTTTATGCGTGTTTTTTAAAAACTCTAAATCCTCTTGATTGACTTTAACAAGCGCCCACAATTGGCTTAAATCTATGATCTGAAACAGCTCTTGCCCTTTTTTAAAAAAGCTCCCCTCATTGAGATCCGGGCTTTTTTTAAAGATAACGCCGTTGAAACGAGAGTAAATAGTGATTGCATTTTGGACTTTATGGCTGCTAATGATTTTTTCAATGCTGGAGTTTTCTAGCCCCAATAGTTTTAATTTTTCTTTAATCGCTCCCACTTGCTGGTTGAATTTCAATGATGATAGCAATTCGCTTTGAACGCTCACTAATTCAGGGGAATACACGCTCAATAGTTTATCGCCCTTTTTAATGGGGGTATAGGTTTTATTCGCATAAAGCTTTTCCACATAGCCATCAAAACGCAAGGTTTGAGAAAAAATCAGCGCTTCATTAGGCTCTAAAATCGCGTAATAGTGCCGGCTTTGGGCGAATTCTTTTTCTATGACCTTAGTGGTGGAAATATTGAAATGGGTTTGGCTTTTAATTTCTTTAGTTTCTTTAATTTCTTGAGCGTTAGCGAATAAGGGGCTAAAAAATAAAATCAAGGCGAACAATAAAAGCCGTTTCATTCTAATCCTTTAAGGTTTTGTAAGGACAAATAAGCGCTATTTAAAGCGCTTAAGGTTTCAAGCTGGGTGATTTGGATAGTGATTTTGTCATTAAAAGCGTTGTAATAAGCGTTGTAATCGCCATTAGATTTCAAATCAAGCGCATAAATTTGCGCGATTTTTTCATTCTGCTTGATGATTTTATTGATCGCTTCCAGGTTTTTTTGCAAGGTTTCTAATTTTTTAAGGAGTTTTAGGGCCAGGTGGTGCGTTTTGTTTTTGGTGTTTTCCACTTCGCTTTTAAACACCAAGCTTTCTTTTTTCTTCTGCTCCACTAATTTAGCCTGCTTGCCATAAAGGGGCAAAGGGATAGACAAAGCGACGCTAAACATGTCGTAGTTGTAGTATTGTTTGGAGCGGAAATAATACACCCCGGTAACATTTACGTCTTCTAAAAAGCTTTTTTTAGCCAAAGTGATGTCTTTTTGCGCTTTTTCTTCATCAAGCCTGGCGATCGCAATATCGTAATTAGTGGCACTAATGTTATACAACTCTTGCTCCTTATTAAATTCAAAATTTTTAGGAGCAATGCTCAAAATCTCGTTTTCTTTAAAAGTCAATTCACCCATGGAATAATGGCTGCTAGACAAGGCTTCTTCTAAATTGTTTTTTTTGATTTCTAATTGCGATTTTAAAATTTCTAGCTTGGCGATCGCTATTAAATCGGGCGAACTGGAATGGTTGGCTTGATAAAGGGTGTTTTCTAAATTTTTAATCGCTGTCTTTAAAAGCTCTATTTCTTGTTGGTTTTTATAATTTTCAATGCCGTTTATCATTAAATTAATCACCAATTGCTGCTTGGTTTTTTTAAGCTCTAATATCTTTTTTTGCTTTTCTAAGTTAATCATTTTAGACTGCGTGAGTTTTTTACCATTTAAATCCACTTTTTGAGACAAACCCAAGCTCATGTTTTGCATTAAGGTGCTATCCAGCCTGAAAAAGTCGCTCACGTTAGCGTTGTTATAGCCTAAATACAAAATAGGGTTATCCCATTTGCTAACGACTTTTTCTTGAGAATTTAAAGCGTCAATTTGCTCTTGTAAGGCTTGTATTTTTTGATTTTTAGAAAGGTATTTAGCCACAAAAGTTTGGATCTCTAAATCTTTAGCCAAACCCAAACTAAAAAGCAGTAACAAGGCTGTTAAAAGACGTATTGAAACGCCCCTTTTATCAAACGCGCTTATAAAAGATAGCATGCACTTATAAATCCAGACTTGTTTTAGCGCGATAAACTTTGCCTTCTTTGGATTTAATATCCACCCTCACCTGCCATGTCCCATTCATAGAAAGATTGGTTTTAGCTTCATAAAGGCCGTTTTTTTCACTCACTTGCGCCATTTCTTTCATCGCTGGCATGCCAGGCATTTCAGGCATCATAAACTGCACCCTAACGATAGCTTTTTCTAAAGCCTTACCTTTTAAAGTGGGGCTAAGCACAAAAGTGTTATCGCCTTTAATGGGGTTACCCACGGATTTGATTTTCACTTCCAAGTCATTGGCTTTTAGGGTTTGCTCCCATGCGTTCAAACTCATAACCCCCAACACGCTCATTAAAAATAAAGCGGCTAACTTCTTCATCGTTTTGACCTTTACATTAAGATAACAAGAAAATTCTTGTTGCGGATTAATGATAACCCTCTTTTGTGTAAAAATTGTGGAAATGGTTTTTAAAAAAATGGGGGTTTTAAGTAGAAGGTATAAGAGTTTATGCTATTTTTTTAAGGTTTTAAAATCAAATTTCAAAGGATTAGTATGCAATTTAGAATTGAACATGACACGATGGGCGAAATCAAAGTAGATGATAGCCAATACTGGGGGGCTCAAACGCAACGCAGTCTTGAAAACTTTAAAATCGGCACTGAAAAAATGCCTAAAGAACTCATTGGCGCGTTTGCCAAACTCAAAAGGAGTCTGGCGGTAGTTAATCACAAGTTAGGGAAATTAAGCCCAGAAAAATCCCAAGCCATTATCAAGGCGTGCGATTGCATTTTAAAAGGCGAGCTGTGCGGCGAATTCCCGTTAGCGATATGGCAAACAGGGAGCGGGACTCAAACGAATATGAATCTCAATGAAGTCATTGCCAATAAGGCTACAGAAATTTTAGGGGGTAATTTCAGGGAGAAAAAACTCATCCACCCTAACGATGATGTGAACATGTCTCAAAGCTCCAACGACACTTTCCCTACCGCAATGCACATTGTGAGCGTGCTAGAAATCACGCATAAGTTACTGCCCAGTTTAGAGAATTTGTTAAAGACCTTTAAAGACAAAAGCCAACAATTTAAAGAGATTGTCAAAATCGGGCGCACGCATTTACAAGACGCTACGCCTTTGACTTTGGGGCAAGAATTTAGCGGGTATGCGAGCATGTTAGAGCATTCTAAACAACAAATTTTAGAGAGTTTGGAGCATTTAAGAGAATTAGCCATAGGCGGGACTGCCGTAGGCACAGGGTTAAACGCTCATAAAGAATTGAGCGAAAAAGTGGCTGAAGAATTGAGCCAGTTTAGCGGCGTGAAATTCATTTCTGCGCCCAATAAATTCCACGCGCTCACTAGCCATGACGCTATCGCTTATGCGCATGGGGCTTTTAAGGCTTTAGCGGCGAATTTAATGAAAATCGCTAACGATATTAGATGGCTTGCGAGCGGGCCGCGCTGTGGTTTGGGCGAGCTTAATATCCCTGAAAACGAGCCGGGTAGCTCTATTATGCCCGGTAAAGTCAATCCCACGCAATGCGAAGCGATGACAATGGTGGCCGTGCAAGTGATGGGGAATGATACCGCTATTGGCATTGCGGCCAGTCAGGGTAATTTTGAATTGAATGTGTTCAAACCGGTGATCATTTATAATTTCTTGCAAAGTTTAAGGCTCTTAAGCGATAGCATGGAAAGTTTTAATACCCATTGCGCAAGCGGTATTGAGCCTAATAGAGAAAAAATTGATTATTACTTGCACCATTCTTTAATGCTAGTAACCGCCCTAAACCCGCATGTAGGCTATGAAAACGCCGCTAAAATCGCTAAAAACGCCCACAAAAAAGGCATTTCTTTAAAAGAAAGCGCGGTGGAATTGAAACTCTTGAGCGCTGAAGATTTTGACAAATTCGTGGTGCCTGAAAAGATGATCGGGCCTAAGGCTTGAAACCTTGGGCGTGCGAGATGAAACCTGAAAAAACCACTCATTTGGTTGCGTATCAATGACTCTAGGCATTGATGAAGCGGGTAGGGGGTGTTTGGCCGGTTCGCTTCTTGTGGCTGGGGTGGTGTGTGATGAAAAAATAGCCTTAGATTTTCTAAAAATGGGCCTTAAGGATAGCAAAAAGCTCAGCCCCAAAAAGCGCTTTTTCTTAGAAAATAAAATCAAATCGCATGATGAGGTGGAATTTTGCATCATTAAAAAGAGCGCAGATGCAATTGATCGCTTGGGCTTGGGGGTGTGTTTGAAACTCGCTGTGCAAGAAATTTTAGAAACGCTAAGCCCTTTAGCTCAAACAATCAAGATAGACGGCAACACGGCGTTTGGCTTCAATAAACGCTACTCTAATTTGCAAACGATCATCAAGGGCGATGAGAAAATCGCTCAAATCGCTATGGCGTCTGTTTTGGCAAAAACTTCCAAAGATAGGGAAATGCTAGGATTGCACGCCTTGTTTAAGGAATACGGCTGGGATAAGAATTGCGGGTATGGGACTAAACAACACATAGAAGCGATTGCTAAGCTAGGGGCTACGCCCTTTCATCGGCATAGCTTTGCGCTTAAAAACCGCTCGCTTTTTTAAACCATTAGATATGGAATAACGCCTTGTTGAGAATGGCGCTGAGATTGGTAGCGCTCGTTGGAGTGAGATTAAGATTTTTCCTTTTAAAGTAAGCGATAAGTTCTTCAGGCTGAATGAAAGGGAATTGCACCATAACATACACACGATGGTTGATGGCATCCACATACCTTTTAGCCAAAATGGATTTAGATGTTAAAAAATCAACAAGCCCAAATAAATGGCTGATAACGTTATTTTTAGCTTGAAGCGCTTTAACAATGCGATTGCACATTTTTGTAGTGATTAAAACGCTTTCTAAAGTGCTGTAAGCGTTCATTCTAGCCCTTAAAAAAGCCACTTTTTTAGCGTTCTCTTCAGGGGGTAATTTGTCATCATAGGGAATATAGTTGGAATAAAAATCGTTTCTTTTACCGGAAATAGAAGCCGATCCGACATATTGATTGGGCGGGTTCTTTTCGTTAAAAAGATTGACTTTAAGCCAACTAGGGTAGTCTGCGATGTCTTGCAAACTCTCAGCATGCGCTGTTTGAGTGAAAAGGCTTAGGGATAACAAGGCGCAAAGACTTAATTTTGTCAATGTTTTCATTATAGCTTCCTTTCTATAAATATTAAAATGCCCTACGCTTTTAGGGTAGGTTGGTATTTCTCAAAAAAGCGAAATACTAGGATAGCTTATAGTGGGTTAGCTTAAGAAAACATAAAAAATATAATAATAATTCGTAAAAATTAGTAATAATAAGTATATAAGTATATAAGTATATAAGTATATAAGTATATAAGTATATAATAACTATTATACCAAAATAGATTGAATATCCAAAGAAAAATCAATGAAATTGAGGTGTTTGTAGGGGGGATTATTGGCTGGAATGGGGGCGTTGATAGAAACCACCACGATATTTAAAAACCCATGCTCATGGCACCATAAAAGCTGTTTTTCTAAAAAATGGGGCGTGGGGAAAGCGTGGGCGATGAGAGCGAGCTTGTTGGTAGGATTTTCGCACAAGATAAAAATCCCGTTATCATGGGAGTAAAGCTCATGGCTGGGGAATTGCTTGTAAAGCTCTAAAAAAACCATGTTTTCAAAAACGCTCAAAAGCGAGGGGCTAGGAGTCAGGCTATAAGGCAAGGCAAAATCGCACAAATACAATTTGGTTTTATTATTTTCAAAACTGGGGACTAAAAAAAGGATGCGTTGTTTTTCTAGCGCGTGTAAAAATTTATAGAGGGTGTCTTTAGAAGTTTTAAGCTCTTTTTTGAATTGCGTATAAAGATAAAAAGCACTCACAAACTTAGATTGATGCGCACAGATTTTAGCCATTAAGGGGGCGTAAGTTTGAAAGGCTAGTTTGATATTTTCTTGTTTTTTTAGGATTTTTTCTTGCTCGTTTTCTGTAAAAAGCGAATCTAAAGCGTTGCCGTCTCTTAAAAAGCGGTTAAACAGGGTGTTTTTAGGGGTGTTGGGCTTGAAAAAGCTAATGTATTCTTTGAAATTCAACCCTAACGCATAGCGCAAGCTAAAATCGGGCGCTGTTATGGGGCTTAAACAATTAGGGATAAGAACGATTTTAGGGAGCTTAGGCAGGCTGAAATCCAACCGCTCTATATTGTCTAAAATGAGCAAATCCATTTTCTTTTCCAAATGCCATTTTAAAAGCCATGAGCTTAGAATGTTTTGGTTCAAACGCATGTCATTGTAATTGAGATACACAGGGTTTTTAAAATCCTTCGCTAGTTTGAGGGCGAAAGTGGTTTTACCGGATTTCATCGGCCCTAAAAGACAGATTTTATCGCTTGAAGGTGGGTTTGAAAGCGGGTTGTTTAAGGCCGGCTCTTTAGGGGTTTCAAAAGGCCCAAAAGGGTGCAAGCAAGAAAGGGGCATGAACTTCCTTTCAAATGAGATTGGATTAAGATAAGCGTAGCGCGTTTTTTTATATTTCCTTATAAAAAGGAAGTAAAAATCTCTAAAAAGCCCTAAAAATAGCAAAAGTTATTGACTAAATGGCGCATTTTGAGTAGTATTTCAGTTTTTATTTTATTGTTTTTATTCTGTTTTGAGTAACGAATAAAACGAGTTCTTTTAGGAGAGTTTATGGAAAAAATCAGGTTGAAGCTCAAAGCTTATGACCATAGAGTGTTGGATCGCTCTGTTGTGGCTATCGTGGAAGCCGTAAAGCGCTCAGGTTCTGAAATTAGAGGGCCTATCCCTTTACCGACTAAGAATAAGCGTTACACCGTTTTACGATCCCCGCATGTCAATAAGGATTCAAGAGAGCAGTTTGAGATTAGGGTTTATAGCCGATTGATTGATATTATTTCGGCCACCCCAGAAACCGTGGATAGCTTGATGAAGTTGGATTTAGCTCCTGAAGTGGATGTAGAAGTAACTTCTATGGAAACGAAGTAGTCCTAACGCATTGAGATCATAAAATAAGGGTTAGATATGGAATTTTTAGTTCAAAAGATAGGCATGAGCCGCACGATTGACGCTAACAGCACGCCTGTAACCTTGCTTAAAGTCTTGCAAGCGAAAGTGTGCCAGCTAGAAAATGGGAAAGCTTTAGTGGCCTATGCGATGCATAAAAAACACAATAAGGCGATTGAAGGCCAGCAAAAGAAATACCAACTCAGCAAAGAGTTTAACCATTTCGCTACCTTAAAAGCTTCCCAACAACAAGAGTTGGGCGATTTGGATTTGAGCGCTTTAGAAACGCTTAAAAGGGTTAAAGCGAGCTTTAAAACGAAGGGGAGAGGCTTTGCGGGGGTGATGAAGCGTTGGAATTTCCAAGGCGGGCCTGCAGCGCATGGGAGCCGATTCCATCGCCGTCCTGGTTCTATTGGTAACCGAGAATGGCCAGGAAGAGTGCAAAAGGGTAGGAAAATGGCAGGGCATTATGGCAATGAGCTAGTTACTTGCCAAAACGAGGTGCTCTCTTTTGATAAAGAAAGTATGGTGTTAGTGCTAAAGGGTTCAGTGGCCGGCTTTTCTGGGGCTTATGGACGCATTAGAGCGGTATAAAACCATACATTGAATATAATATAAAGGGTTTGATATGAGTAAGGCCATCGTTTTAGACAGCCATTTGAAAGAAAAGGGTAGCGTGGAGTTACCTAAAAGATATGAGGGTATCAACAGCCATAACCTCTATCTTTATGTGAAACATTATTTATCTTCTGCGCGCGCTAATACCGCTAAAAGTAAAAACCGCGCTGAAGTGAGCGGGGGCGGTAGGAAGCCTTGGGCGCAAAAAGGGGGCGGAAGGGCTAGAGCAGGGAGCATCACTTCGCCTGTGTTTGTGGGTGGGGGTGTCTCTCATGGGGCTACGAATAAGCGCAACTACAACCTTAAGATCAATAAAAAACAAAAACGCTTGGCTTTAGAATACGCTTTAGAAGAAAAAGCGCAAGCGAATAAGCTTTTTGTGGTGGAAAAGATCGCTATAAAAGGCGTGGTTGAAGACAATAAAAGAAAGCATTTGACTAAAGAAGCCAACCAAATGTTCCAGGCTTTAGATCAACGAGACGCTTTGTTTGTGTGCATGAACATGGACGAATACACCGAGTTAGCCTTTAGTAACCTTAAAAAATGCCTTATTGTTGATGTGAGCGAGTTAAACGCTTATCTTTTAGCGGCGTTTAGCTCTGTGATGATGGAAGAAGCGGCGTTTCAGCATGTGGTGCAAGATAAGACAGAGGAGTAAAAAATGGCAGACATCATGGATATAAAGTCAATTCTTTACACTGAAAAGTCATTAGGATTGCAAGAAAAAGGTGTTTTAGTGGTCCAAACGGCTCAACATGTAACTAAAAACCAGCTCAAAGAAGTGTTTAAAACTTACTTTGGCTTTGAGCCTTTGAAAATCAATTCTTTGAAACAAGAAGGTAAGGTGAAACGCTTTAGAGGGAAGCTTGGACAAAGAAAGTCGTTTAAGAAATTTTATGTGAAAGTTCCAGAGGGCGCTAGCATTGCCGCCCTTGGCGCGTAGAAAGGAGAAAGCGTTATGGCGATTAAAACTTATAAGCCCTACACCCCAAGCAGACGCTTCATGTCGGTGTTGGACTCTAAAGACATTACCGCAAAAAGCAGTGTCAAAGGCTTACTCACTAAGCTTAAAGCAACAGCAGGGAGAAACAATAACGGGCGCATCACCAGCCGCCACAAAGAGAGAGGGGCTAAAAAACTCTATCGCATTATTGATTTCAAACGCAACAAATACAATATTGAAGGGAAAGTGGCTGCGATTGAGTATGATCCTTACAGAAACGCGCGCATCGCTCTTGTAGTCTATCCTGATGGGGACAAACGCTATATTTTACAGCCAAGCGGTTTGAAAGTGGGCGATAGCGTTATCGCTGCTGAAGGCGGTTTGGATATTAAAGTAGGCTTTGCGATGAAGTTAAAAAATATCCCTATAGGAACGGTGGTGCATAACATTGAAATGCATCCGGGGGCTGGCGGGCAATTAGCCAGAAGCGCTGGGATGAGCGCTCAAATCATGGGTAGAGAAAATAAATACACTATCCTTAGGATGCCAAGCTCTGAAATGCGCTACATTCTAAGCGAATGCATGGCGAGTGTTGGCGTGGTAGGGAATGAGGATTTTATCAATGTCTCTATCGGTAAAGCAGGGCGTAACCGCCACAGAGGGATTCGCCCACAAACTCGTGGTAGCGCGATGAACCCAGTGGATCACCCGCATGGTGGGGGTGAGGGTAAAACAGGGACAAGCGGTCATCCTGTATCGCCTTGGGGCACTCCAGCTAAGGGCTATAAAACTAGAAAGAAAAAAGCTAGCGACAAGCTCATCATTTCCAGAAAGAAACATAAATAAAGGGTTAAAGAATGTCTAGGTCAATTAAAAAGGGTCCTTTTATAGACGACCATTTGATGAAAAAAACGCTCAAGGCAAAAGAGGGTAAGGATAACCGCCCGATTAAAACATGGTCTAGAAGAAGCACCATTTTGCCTGAAATGATTGGTTTTACTTATAATGTGCATAACGGAAGGGTTTTTGTCCCTGTGTATATCACAGAAAACCATGTGGGTTATAAGTTAGGGGAATTCGCTCCTACAAGAACTTTTAAAGGGCACAAAGGCAGTGTCCAAAAAAAGATTGGCAAGTAAGGGGGTAGAATGAGTAAAGCGTTATTAAAATTTGTGCGGTTATCTCCTACTAAAGCCAGATTGATTGCAAGACAGATTCAAGGCATGAACGCTGAATTAGCGATCGCTAGTTTGGAATTTACGCCCAATAAAGCGGCTAGAGTGCTTTCAAAAGTAGTGGCTTCTGCGGTCGCTAACGGCTCTTTAGACGCCAAAAGCGCTCTGATTGTTTCTTGCAGAGTGGATGCTGGCCCTGTGCTTAGGCGCTCCATTCCAAGGGCTAAAGGCAGAGCCACAGCCATTAGAAAGCCAACATCTCATGTATTCGTAGAAGTAGCAGAAGGGAAAGAAATGAAATCTTCTAAAAGCCATAAAAAAAATCAAGCAGAAGGTAAGTAGGGCATGGGACAAAAAGTTAATCCGGTAGGTTTAAGATTAGGTATTAATAGGAATTGGACTTCCAGATGGTTCCCTAGCGCTCGCACCGCTCCAAGCAATATTGATGAAGACAATAAGATTAGGAAATTCCTTAAAAAAGAGCTTTATTACGCTGGCGTGAGCGAGATTGTGATTGAAAGGGCGGCTAAAAAACTGCGCGTTACGGTCGTAGCGGCTCGCCCAGGGCTTATCATCGGTAAAAAAGGCGTGGATATTGAAAAAGTCAAAGAAGGCCTAAAAACGCTCATCAAAAAAGAAGTCTCCATTAATATTAAAGAAGTCAAACGCCCCCAAGCTGATGCGCAATTAGCCGCAGAAAATGTGGCCACCCAACTAGAAAAAAGGGTCGCTTTCCGCCGCGCGATGAAAAAGGTCATGCAAGCGGCGTTAAAATCCGGCGCTAAAGGGATCAAGGTGTGCGTTTCTGGCCGTTTAGCAGGGGCTGAAATCGCCCGCACTGAATGGTATATGGAAGGGCGCGTGCCTTTACACACTTTAAGGGCTAAGATTGATTATGGCTTTGCTGAAGCGATGACGGTCTATGGTATTATTGGCGTGAAAGTGTGGATTTTCAAAGGGGAAGTTTTGCAAAAAGGCATCCAATTTGAGAAAAAAGAAGAGGCTAAAGAAGAAAGAGAGCCTAGAAGAAGCAGAAGAGGGAGGCAATAATCATGTTAATGCCAAAAAGAACAAAATACAGAAAGCAAATGAAAGGGCGCAATCGTGGGAAAGCCCATCGTGGTAACTCTATTGCGTTTGGGGATATTGCGATTAAAGCCATAGAGCATGGGAGGATTGATTCACGCCAGATTGAATCCGCAAGGGTGGCTATGACAAGGCACATTAAAAGAGCGGGTAAGGTGTGGATTAGAGTGTTCCCTGATAAGCCTTTGACCGCTAAGCCTTTAGAAACCAGGATGGGTAAAGGTAAAGGCTCTGTGGAAAAATGGGTGATGAATATCAAGCCGGGCAGAATCGTTTATGAAATGCTAGGCATTGAAGAAGGACTAGCGAGAGAAGCTTTAGCGTTAGCTCAGAGCAAACTTCCTTTTAAAACCAAAATTGTAACTTGTGAGAGCGAAAATGAAATATACTGAATTGAAAGATAAGAGTATCAAGGAATTAGAAGAGTTGTTGCATGCTAAGAAAGCGGAGCTTTTTGAGTTGCGCGTTAAGTTAAAGGCTATGCAATTGAGTAATCCTAACGAGATTAAGAAAGCCAGAAGAAATATCGCTCGCATTAACACGGCCATTAATGCGCATTATTCTTCTAGCGTTGAGTAAAAAAGGGTAGGCAATGAATACGAAAGAGCCGCATAAAAGGCTGGTGCAAGGCAAGGTTATCAGCAAGTTTGCTGAAAAAAGCGCTGTGATTCTTGTGGAAAGAAAAGTGGTGCATGAAAAATACCGCAAGATTGTTAAAAAGTTCAAAAAATACACCATCCATGATGAAAACAATCAGGTGAAAGTAGGGGATTTTGTGAGCGCGATTGAATGCAGACCGCTTTCTAAAACCAAGTCCTTCACGCTTAAAGAAATTTTAGTAGTGGGAGTATAAGCATGATACAGAGTTTTACAAGATTGAATGTCGCTGACAATAGCGGCGCTAAAGAAATCATGTGCATTAAGGTGTTAGGAGGCAGCCACAAACGCTATGCGAGCGTGGGTAGCGTGATCGTGGCTTCTGTGAAAAAAGCTATCCCTAATGGCAAGGTGAAACGCGGTCAAGTCGTCAAAGCCGTTGTGGTGAGAACGAAAAAAGAAATCCAAAGGAAAAATGGTTCTTTGGTGCGTTTTGATGACAATGCAGCGGTGATTTTGGACGCTAAAAAAGATCCTGTTGGCACAAGGATTTTTGGGCCAGTGAGCCGAGAAGTGCGTTACGCTAATTTCATGAAAATTATTTCTCTAGCGCCGGAGGTTGTATAATGAAAAGCGAAATCAAAAAAAATGACATGGTGAAAGTCATTGCAGGAGACGATAAGGGTAAGGTCGCTAAGGTTTTAGCGGTGTTGCCTAAGACTTCTCAAGTGGTTGTTGAAGGGTGTAAGGTGGTGAAAAAAGCGATTAAACCCACTGATGATAACCCTAAAGGGGGCTTTATCCATAAAGAAAAGCCCATGCACATTTCTAATGTGAAAAAAGCTTAAGGAGTTAGGTAGTGTTTGGTTTGAAACAATTTTATCAAAGTGAAGTGAGAACAAAACTCGCTCAAGAATTAGACATCAAAAACCCCATGCTTTTACCCAAGCTAGAAAAAATCGTTATCAGCGTGGGCGCTGGGGCTCATGCAAAAGACATGAAAATCATGCAAAATATCGCGCAAACGATTTCTTTGATTGCAGGTCAAAAAGCGGTTATCACTAAAGCGAAAAAATCCGTTGCAGGCTTTAAGATCAGAGAAGGCATGGCGGTAGGGGCGAAAGTTACCTTAAGGAATAAACGCATGTATAATTTCTTAGAAAAGCTGATTGTGATTTCGTTACCCAGAGTGAAAGATTTTAGAGGGATTTCACGAAATGGTTTTGATGGGCGTGGGAATTACACCTTTGGGATCAATGAGCAATTGATTTTCCCGGAAGTGGTTTATGATGATATTATGGTCAGTCATGGCATGAACATCACTATGGTAACTTCTACGGACAACGATAAAGAAGCGTTCAAGTTGTTAGAATTGCTTGGATTGCCTTTTGCAAAAGTGAGATAAGGGGTTAATATGGCTAAAAAATCAATGATCGCAAAAGCTCAAAGGAAACCAAAATTTCAAGTAAGGGCTTATACCAGATGCCGCATTTGTGGGAGACCTCATTCGGTTTATAGGGATTTTGGACTTTGTAGGGTGTGCCTTAGAAAAATGGGCAGTGAGGGACTCATCCCAGGCTTGAGAAAAGCCAGTTGGTAAGGATAAGATATGGTAAATGATATAATTGCAGATTCATTAACTCGTTTGAGAAACGCTTCTATGCGCCGCTTAGAATTCACACAGCTTTATTACGCAAAGATCGTGGTTTCCATTTTAGAGATTTTTAAAGAAAAAGGTTTCATTAAAGATTTCAATGTCAAGGATAAAGACAAGAAGCAATCGGTTTATGTGCAATTGGCTTATGATGAAAAAGGGCATTCAAAAATCAGCGAAGTGAAGCGCTTAAGCAAGCCTGGTCGTCGTGTGTATAAACAAAAAAACGAGTTGAAGCGCTTTAAAAATGGCTATGGCGTGATTGTGGTAAGCACTTCTAAAGGGGTGATCACCAACGAAGAAGCTTACAGACAAAATGTCGGTGGCGAAGTGCTTTGCAGCATTTGGTAAAGGATTAGAAATGTCAAGAATCGGGAAAAGAATCATTGAAATTCCAAGCTCTGTGCAAGCGAGCGTTGAAGGGAGCAAGCTTCTTTTTAAAAACAGCAAAGAAAAGCATGAGTTAGAAACTCACAACCGCGTGAAGATCACGCTTGAAAACAACCAATTGAGCTTCCAGCCTGTGGGCGAAGACGCGCAGTCTAGGGCTTATTGGGGGACCTATGGGGCGTTAGCCAACAACATTGTAACAGGCTTAAGCACTGGTTTCAGTAAGACTTTAGAAGTCAATGGCGTGGGCTATAAGGTGGCTTTGGGCAATAAAACTTTGGATTTGAGTTTGGGTTTTAGCCACCCGGTGAAATACCCCATTCCAGCAGGGATTGAAATGGTGGTGGAAAAAAACACGATCACTATCAAAGGGAGCGATAAGCAAAAAGTAGGGCAAGTCGCCGCTGAAATCAGGAGCTTCAGACCCCCAGAGCCATACAAGGGCAAGGGCGTGAAATACAGCAATGAAGTCATTATTAGAAAAGCTGGTAAAACAGCTAAAAAATAAATAAGGTGGAGTGATGAACGCAAAAGCATTGTATAAAAAGAAAGCCTTAAGGGATCGCCGAAAATTAAGGATTAAAAGCAAACTCTTGGGCGATAAATTAAGGCCTAGGGTGAGCGTTTTTCGTTCGAATCGCTATTTCTATGCGCAAGCGATCGATGATGTTAAACAAAGCACCATAACGCATATTGATGGCAGGAAAATGGGTTTTAAAAACACGCAAGAAGACGCTAAAAAATTAGGCGCTCTCTTTGCTGAAGAATTGAAAAAAGCAGGGATTGAGCGAGCGGTTTATGACAGGAATGGTTATCTCTATCATGGCGTGGTGGCAGCGTTTGCTGAAAGCTTGAGAGAGAACGGGATCGCTCTATGACAGAAAGGAAAGGTATGGAAGAGATTAACAGAGAAGAGTTTCAAGAAGTCGTTGTGAATATTGGCCGTGTAACCAAAGTGGTTAAGGGCGGTAGGCGGTTTCGTTTTAACGCTTTAGTGGTTGTGGGCAATAAAAATGGGCTTGTAGGCTTTGGTTTGGGCAAGGCTAAGGAAGTCCCTGATGCGATTAAAAAAGCGGTAGATGATGCGTTTAAAAACCTGATTCATGTAACGATTAAAGGCACGACTATCGCTCATGATATTGAGCATAAATACAACGCAAGCCGTATTTTACTCAAACCGGCAAGTGAGGGAACGGGAGTGATTGCTGGGGGTTCAACGCGCCCTATCGTGGAATTAGCAGGCATTAAGGATATTCTAACCAAATCTTTAGGCTCCAACAACCCCTATAATGTGGTGCGCGCGACTTTTGACGCTTTAGCAAAAATCAAGGCGTAGTTAAAAAGGATATGATAATGGGATTAGAAAATTTAAAACCGGCTAAAGGTAGCGTTAAAAAAATCAAACGAGTGGGCCGTGGTCAAGGAAGCGGCATGGGAAAAACGGCCACAAGAGGCGGTAAAGGCCAAACCGCAAGGACAGGCTATAAGGCTAAAAGAGGCTTTGAAGGAGGGCAACAACCCTTACAACGCCGTTTGCCTAAAATAGGTTTTAGGACTAAAGATTCTCATATCTATTCTATCAATGTGGAAAAGAATGAAGCGATTAAAAATTTAGAAGAAATCACTTTTTCAAGCTTGCGCGCTTTACACCATTTCCCCCTTTATATTGAAGGCGTGAAATTGATCGGTAAAGACGCTAAAAACCTAGCTTCTAAAATTAAAGATGAGAGAATCAAAACAAGCGGGCAGAAGTAATGCCCTTATCAGCTTGATTTAAGAGGAATAAGTTAATATGAATAAAGCTATTGCTAGTAAGATACTCATCACTTTGGGTTTTTTATTTCTCTACAGAGTCTTAGCTTATATCCCCATTCCTGGCGTAGATTTAGCAGCGATCAAGGCTTTTTTTGACAGCAATTCCAACAACGCTTTGGGGTTGTTTAACATGTTTAGCGGGAATGCGGTTTCTCGCTTGAGCATCATCTCTTTGGGTATCATGCCCTATATCACTTCTTCCATTATCATGGAGCTTTTGAGCGCGACTTTCCCTAACCTGGCTAAAATGAAAAAAGAGCGAGACGGCATGCAAAAATACATGCAAATCGTGCGCTATTTAACCATTTTAATCACCCTAATCCAAGCGGTGAGCGTTTCAGTGGGTTTAAGGAGCATTAGTGGAGGAGCCAATGGAGCGATCATGATTGATATGCAAGTTTTTATGATCGTTTCAGCGTTTTCTATGCTTACAGGGACGATGCTGCTCATGTGGATAGGGGAGCAAATCACGCAAAGGGGCGTGGGGAATGGGATCAGCCTTATTATTTTTGCCGGGATTGTTTCAGGGATCCCATCAGCTATTTCAGGCACATTCAACTTGGTCAATACGGGCGTTATTAATATCTTAATGCTCATCGGTATTGTGCTGATTGTTTTAGCGACGATTTTTGCGATCATCTATGTGGAATTAGCCGAGCGCAGGATCCCTATTTCTTATGCGCGTAAAGTGGTGATGCAAAACCAAAACAAGCGCATCATGAATTACATTCCCATTAAGTTGAATTTAAGCGGGGTGATCCCCCCTATTTTCGCTTCAGCTCTGCTCGTATTCCCTTCTACGATCTTACAGCAAGCCACAAGCAACAAAACCTTGCAAGCGGTTGCAGATTTTTTAAGCCCGCAAGGGTATGCGTATAATATTTTGATGTTCCTACTCATTATCTTTTTCGCTTACTTTTATTCTTCTATCGTGTTCAATTCTAAGGATATTGCGGATAATTTAAGGCGTAATGGTGGGTATATTCCAGGGCTTAGGCCTGGAGAGGGGACTTCATCGTTTTTAAATTCTGTGGCGAGTAAGCTCACTTTGTGGGGTTCGTTGTATTTAGCGCTCATTTCTACCGTGCCTTGGATTTTAGTTAAGGCTATGGGCGTGCCTTTTTATTTTGGAGGCACGGCGGTGCTGATTGTGGTTCAAGTCGCTATTGATACCATGAAAAAGATTGAAGCACAGATTTATATGAGCAAGTATAAAACTTTAAGTGCGGTAGGCTTTTAATGGCGATCTCTATTAAAAGCCCAAAAGAAATCAAAGCTCTAAGAAAAGCCGGGGAATTGACCGCACAAGCGTTAGCCCTTTTAGAGCGAGAAGTAAGGCCTGGGGTTTCACTTTTAGAGTTGGATAAAATGGCTGAAGATTTTATCAAATCCTCTCATGCTAGACCTGCTTTTAAGGGGCTTTATGGTTTCCCTAACTCTGTGTGCATGTCCTTAAACGAGGTGGTCATTCATGGCATTCCTACGGATTATGTTTTACAAGAAGGGGATATTATAGGCTTGGATTTGGGGGTGGAGGTGGATGGCTATTATGGCGATTCAGCCCTCACGCTTCCCATAGGTGCGATAAGCCCGCAAGATGAAAAATTGCTCGCTTGCTCTCAAGAGAGCTTGATGCATGCCATTAGCTCAATTAGAGTGGGCATGCATTTTAAAGAGTTGAGTCAGATTTTAGAGGGCGCTATTGTAGAAAGAGGCTTTGTGCCTTTGAAGGGATTTTGCGGGCATGGCATTGGTAAAAAACCCCATGAAGAGCCAGAAATCCCCAACTACCTAGAAAAAGGCGTCAAAGCTAATAGCGGTCCTAAAATCAAAGAGGGCATGGTATTTTGTTTAGAGCCTATGGTGTGTCAAAAACAGGGCGAGCCTAAAATACTAGCGGATAAGTGGAGCGTGGTTTCAGTGGATGGGCTTAACACAAGCCACCATGAGCATACTATCGCCATAGTTGGCAATAAAGCAGTGATTCTTACGGAGCGTTAATGGCAAGAGATGATGTTATAGAAGTGGATGGGAAAGTGATTGAGGCGTTGCCTAACGCCACTTTTAAGGTGGAGTTAGACAACAAGCATGTGGTGTTGTGCCGTATTTCTGGAAAGATGCGCATGCACTACATTAGGATTGCTTTAGGCGATAGGGTCAAGCTAGAGCTTACGCCCTATAGCTTAGACAAGGGTCGGATAACTTTTAGATATAAATGAATTTAAGGGTTATTTCAATGAAAATATGTTAGTATAAAAGTTTTTAGTAGTGCCTAATTTTTTCAAAGGAGAAAAATCATGAAAGTCAGGCCATCAGTGAAAAAGATGTGCGATAAGTGCAAAATCATTAAAAGAAGGGGCGTTATTAGAGTGATCTGCGCTACCCCTAAACACAAACAAAGACAAGGATAAAGCATGGCAAGGATTGCTGGTGTGGATTTACCAAAAAAGAAGAGAGTAGAGTATGCCCTTACCTATATTTATGGGATTGGGCTTAAGAGTTCTAGAGAGATTTTAGAAGCGGTAGGCATTTCTTTTGACAAGCGCGTGCATGAATTGAGCGAAGATGAAGTGTCTAGTATCGCTAAAAAAATCCAGCAAAGCTACTTAGTAGAGGGCGATTTGCGTAAAAAAGTTCAAATGGATATTAAATCTTTAATGGACTTAGGGAATTATCGTGGGATCAGGCATCGTAAGGGTCTTCCTGTGAGAGGCCAAACCACCAAAAATAACGCTAGGACTCGTAAGGGTAAGAAAAAAACCGTGGGTAGCAAGTAGCGGATAAGGAGATGATGATTTAATGGCTAAGAGAAATGTAACGGCTAAAAAGAAAGTAGTCAAAAAGAATATTGCGAGAGGGGTTGTTTATATTTCAGCGACCTTTAACAACACCAACATCACGATCACTGATGAAATGGGCAATGTGATTTGCTGGAGCACGGCGGGCGGTTTAGGGTTTAAAGGCTCTAAAAAATCCACCCCTTATGCGGCCCAACAAGCTGTAGAAAGCGCTCTAAGCAAGGCTAAAGAGCATGGCGTTAAAGAAGTGGGCATTAAGGTTCAAGGGCCAGGTAGTGGGCGTGAGACCGCTATTAAGAGCGTGGGCGCAATAGAGGGCGTTAAAGTGCTTTGGATTAAAGACATCACCCCGCTCCCTCATAATGGTTGCAGACCCCCTAAAAGAAGAAGAGTGTAAGGAGGCTTTATGGCAAGATATAGAGGTGCAGTAGAGAGACTAGAAAGGCGTTTTGGGGTTTCTTTAGCTTTAAAAGGTGAAAGGCGGTTGAGCGGGAAGAGTGCGTTAGATAAAAGGGCTTATGGGCCAGGCCAGCATGGGCAAAGGCGTGCTAAGACTTCTGATTACGGGTTGCAATTGAAAGAAAAGCAAAAAGCTAAGATGATGTATGGCATTTCTGAAAAGCAATTCAGGAGTATTTTTGTGGAAGCCAATCGCTTGGACGGCAATACAGGTGAAAACCTTATCCGCTTGATTGAAAGAAGATTGGACAATGTCGTCTATCGCATGGGGTTTGCGACCACTAGAAGCTCTGCTAGGCAATTGGTAACGCATGGGCATGTGCTTGTGGATGGTAAGCGTTTGGATATTCCCTCTTATTTCGTGCGTTCAGGACAAAAAATTGAGATCAAAGAAAAAACCAAGAGCAACCCTCAAGTGGTGCACGCGATGGAATTGACAGCTCAAACAGGGATTGTGCCATGGATTGATGTGGAAAAAGATAAAAAATACGGCATCTTCACCCGCTACCCTGAAAGAGAAGAGGTGGTTGTCCCTATTGAAGAAAGACTCATTGTAGAATTGTATTCTAAGTAAGGGGTTAGAGCATGAAAGTTATCAAAACAGCACCTTTGATCCCATCAGAAATTAAGGTGCTAGAGAAAGAGGGCAATCGGGTTAAGATTTCTCTGGCTCCATTTGAGTTTGGTTACGCTGTTACGCTCGCTCACCCTATTAGAAGACTCTTACTTTTAAGCTCTGTGGGGTATGCTCCTGTAGGTTTAAAGATCGAAGGCGTTCATCATGAGTTTGACTCTTTAAGGGGAGTTACTGAAGACGTGTCGCTTTTTATCATGAATTTAAAGAATATCCGCTTTATAGCCAAGGCGTTAGTGGGGCAGGATAGCTCTTTAGAAAACCAATCGGTTGTGGTGGATTATTCTTTTAAAGGGCCTATGGAACTTAGGGCTAGAGATTTGAATTCTGAGCAGATAGAAATCGTCAATCCGGAAATGCCCCTAGCCACGATCAACGAAGACGCTCAATTGAATTTTTCGCTCATTATCTATAAAGGGATGGGGTATGTCCCAAGCGAAAACACAAGGGAATTGATGCCTGAGGGCTACATGCCGCTAGACGGCTCTTTCACGCCGATTAAAAAGGTCGTTTATGAGATTGAAAATGTTTTGGTTGAGGGCGATCCCAACTATGAAAAAATCATTTTTGATATTGAAACAGATGGGCAGATTGACCCTTATAAAGCGTTTTTGTCAGCGGTGAAAGTGATGAGCAAGCAACTAGGCGTTTTTGGCGAAAGGCCCATTGCTAATACGGAGTATTCAGGCGATTACGCTCAAAGAGATGACGCTAAAGATTTGAGCGCTAAGATTGAAAGCATGAATTTGAGCGCTAGGTGTTTTAATTGCTTGGATAAAATCGGCATCAAGTATGTAGGTGAATTGGTTTTGATGAGCGAAGAAGAGCTTAAAGGCGTGAAAAACATGGGCAAAAAATCCTATGATGAAATCGCTGAAAAATTGAATGATTTGGGCTATCCGGTAGGCACAGAATTGAGCCCTGAACAAAGAAAGAGTTTAAAGAAAAGATTAGAAAAATTAGAAGATAAAGGAGGTAACGACTGATGAGACACAAACACGGATACCGCAAGCTTGGGAGAACCAGCTCGCACAGGAAGGCGTTATTAAAGAATTTAGCGATCGCTTTGATTGAGCATAACAAAATTGAAACAGGGATTTATAAGGCTAAGGAATTGCGCAGTTACATTGAGAAATTAACGACAGCAGCTCGTGTGGGCGATTTTAACGCGCACCGCCATGTTTTTGCGTATTTGCAAAACAAAGAAGCCACCCACAAGCTTGTAACTGAAATCGCGCCCAAATACGCGCAAAGGAATGGCGGATACACCAGGATCCAACGCACCACTTTTAGAAGAGGGGACGCTTCCACTCTAGCCACCATTGAATTTGTGTGAAATGCGATGAACCCACTGACTGAGTTTTAGTCTTGGTTGGTGGTTATCGCTTTGATCTTATCCTTTTAAAAGAAGCACTCAAAAGCTTTGACTTTGTTTTATTGATCATGAAATTTAAAAAATCTAAAAAGCATTTTCTGTGATCAAAATATAAAAGAGCTTAGTTAAGCGATAATCTCAAAACGGCAAAAATAAAGTAACTAAAAACCCCATTTTTAAAAAATCAAAATAAACTCAAAACTCACACTGGCTTTTATCCCACCCTTTAATGACCCTGTTATATTCTTGAATCGCCTAAACTTCATCGTTCAAATAGATTTTTCTGTCTTTACTTGAGCGGTATTTCTTGCATTTTTATTAAGGCTTCTAATTTGGTTTGATGGTTTTAAGAAATCAAACTGCTGGAGATTGAGCCAGATGGATTCAAGCGTATTTTGAGACACGCTAGATATTGGCTATTCGTTTATGCTAAACTGCTTTGGATTTTAGCCGATGTAGGTGATGGGTTGATTTGTTCGCTTTGTAGTGGTTTTGTTGAAAAAATATGAACTCCTATTATTGTGTCCGCCACACAATGCATAATGAAAACGCAAAATCCGACCGCCTTTTCCACACAAAGCGAGACTGAATCAATCTTTCTATACCTAACCCTTTCAAATGCTCCTTAACTTCAATATACAGATACTAAAAACTTGCCTAACAAAACCCGCTCATAAGAATTTTTGATACACCAACACCACCGATTTAGGTGTAGAGCTAAGGCTAAAATAACTATCTGTAGCTTCATTGAGCGATCCAGAAAAGAGCGTTTTTAAACGCAAGTCTTTTAAGGGGTATTTGAGGTTTCTAGAAGTGAATCGGGCTTTAAGATCCAAGCTAAAAAGCGAGATTTGTTCCCCTTTAAAACTAGGTAAAGTGAAAGGGGTTTCTAACACCCTAAAAAGACCATAGTCGCTTACGGATTGGATTTTTTGGCAAAATTTAAAATACTCCAACAATAAAAAAGTGTTCGCTAAAGCGTGATCTTCTCGCTTGCCATTCAACCCTAAAAAAATAAAGTCATCAAAGCCTTTATTCAAAGCATAAAAAAAGGCTTTGGACAAATCGTTGCTGTTTTGTTCGCTCACGCATATAGGGTTATACAAGGCTTTCAAATGCGAATCAATGCTATCTAGATCGCCTATAACAACGCTGGGTTTGAATTGAAGCGCATGCAATGATATAACAGCCCCATCGCATGCGATTAAAAAGGGAGCGTTTTTTAGAATGTCTAAGCATTTTTGGGATTTAGGAAATTCCCCATTCGCTAAAATCACTGCTTGCATGACTGGTTCCAGCGGTTAAAATAATACAAGCCAATAAAAAGGTATAGAATCGTTGTGAAGAGTTGCACCAAACTCTCTGTAGAAATTTGAAAAATACAAAACCACACGATAATGGACACGATATTCCCCAAAGTTACTAGCGCATAATTTTCTATATAGCGCAAAACTTGTAAAATAAAAGCAATAATAAAAATGACGAAATTAAAACTCTCTGCCCATAAAAAATTCGTTTTAATCTCTTTAAAAAACAAAGCACTCGCATAAGTTAAAACCCCTATGCCTAAAATGAGCGCAAAACGCCAATTTTTGGGAAGTTTTTGAGCCTTGATAACGCCCTCATGCTGCTCTGTTTTTTTCCATGCGAATAGCCCATAAATCGTTACTGGCATATACAAAAAAAGGCATAAAATCACATCAGCGTTTAATTTCCACTGATAAGCGACATAAGCGTAACTCAAATTATAAACAAGACCAAACACAAAGCAAATCGTTTGCCTTTCTCCGGCAAAAAACGCATACAAAACCCCACTAAGCCCCGCTAAAAGATTGATAAACGAGCCTTTGACAAGGATATTAGTGATGGTTAAAAACACGCAAGAAAGAATGAGTGTGGCGTAAAATCGTTTGGATAGTTGGGTGGTTATTAACATGCTATTCCTTACGCAAGAATTACCTTGACAAGTTCTATGGGTTTGATCTCAGCCTTTTAAAAACTTGAGCGTTTTTAAAAAGCACCCCTTAAATGCTCCTTATTGTAACACAAATCAGTGAGAACGCGCTTTAAAGTTTCTTTAATTTTTTACTCCCCCCTCCATTTAATGACATTTGGGTTAAATCACCACCCTAATTTAGCGCAAAGCCTAGAACAAATCCCAAAAACACACACAAGGCCAAGAATGACCAAACCCTCTACAAGGAAGTTGCTAGGATGCCCGCAATACGCCGAAACCTCATGGATAGCGGCAATAAAGGGCATCGTTAAAAGCATCACATAAAAATCCCTTAGCCTTGATCCTAACACAGCGTTATAAAACGCGCCAAAAAACCTAGCCTTAAAAATGGCTTTGAGAAACCTAGGGTATCTTACTTGGAAAGATTTATAACAATCCCTACCTCGTGGGTCAAATAAAAGGTTAGACAACAAAGCCGCTATTAGACCCACTAGCCACATATAATAGCTATTTTTAGGGTCAAAAATCGAATCGCTAGCTGAACCATCTATGTCATAAAAAATCCTAGCGTTTATGGAGATACATATCGTATAGACTAGAGCCACTGCCCATTGATATTCCCAGTCGCTCAAACGCTTTTTGATGTTCATGCTCTCTCCTTTCTCCCCCAAAGCTACCTATCATACACGAAATGACGATCATAGGTGGGTTCTCTTGGGGCTTGTGGCTCTCTATCAACGCCACGGATAAAATCTTCCACCCTATCGCCTATTTCTCTGCCAAACTCTCTCCCCACAGAACCACCAACTAATCTGCCAGCCCAACCAACCGCAGGACCACCAACGGCTCCCCCCATTGCACCACCAACACCACCCCCAATTGCACCACCAACAGCTCCCCCCCAAAATCTGCCAAATTCACCCCTTGCCTCTATTTTAGGACCAGCTATAGCCACATTAGCCATTGCACCGCATAAAACCACTACACAACTAAATGTTCTTAATCCACTCATAACAAATCCTTTCATCAATTGAGATTCAAGGCATGTTTTGCACACCTTGATAAGAATATTTATACCACAACCCTATTAAAAGCATTGTTACAGATCAGCAAAAGATCACAAAAAAGATAAGTAGACGTTTTGTTTATTCACAAATTACAAGATTAAAGTAAATCATTAGTTTTATGGTTTTAGCATTTTTTAAGCGTTTTAGAGCGTTAAGTTTCAAGCATTAAAGCCTTTAATTGCGTTTTTACACCAACCGCTTAAAAATTGAACGCCTATTTTGAATATATTAGACGCTTTTTTATTTTTATGCTAAACTATTTTGAGTTTTGGTCGATATGACTTCATACAGAGGTTAAACCAATCATAAATAGTAAGGTTGATTCCATCTCGCTCTGTAATAGGTTTGAAACCATGCATCTAAGATTGACTCCTATCTTGTAAGTGCCATACTACAAGTTCCCATAATAAAAACTTCTAAAAATCAAAACCTACAGAGCGAGATGGAATTAACCTTTTTATGATTACAAAGGATGCTAATCTTAAACAACATAAAGGCAATACAAGCCCCATAATATCATTAACCGCTATTCAAAATCACAGATATTTTAATACAGCGTTCAATTTTTGAAAGCAAGAGCCTACTCACAAATCTTTTTAACAACAAATTTTTATACCATGTTGATAGCTTTCGTGTTAGAATGCGTATTGAATTGATTTTAGGAGTGTAAAAATGCAAGTTTCACAATATCTGTATCAAAACGCGCAATCTATTTGGATGGATTGTATTTCCCATCCGTTCGTTCAAGGCATAGGGCGTGGGACTTTAGAAAGAGATAAATTCCGTTTTTATATTATTCAGGATTATCTGTTTCTTTTAGAATACGCTAAGGTGTTTGCTTTGGGCGTGGTTAAAGCTTATGATGAAGCGGTGATGAGGGAGTTTTCTAACGCTATACAGGATATTTTGAATAACGAGATGAGTATCCATAACCATTACATTAGAGAGCTTCAAATCACTCCAAAAGAATTGCAAAACGCGCGCCCCACTCTAGCGAATAAATCCTATACAAGCTACATGCTCGCTGAAGGGTTTAAGGGTTCTATCAAAGAAGTTGCGGCGGCTGTTCTATCCTGTGGTTGGAGCTATTTAGTGATCGCGCAAAATTTAAGCCAAATCCCCAACGCTTTAGAACATGCCTTTTATGGGCATTGGATTAAGGGCTATAGTTCCAAAGAATTTCAAGCGTGCGTAAATTGGAATATCAATTTGCTTGATTCCCTCACCCTCACTTCTTCAAAACAAGAAATTGAAAAATTAAAGGAGATTTTTACCATTACAAGCGAATACGAATACCAGTTTTGGGATATGGCGTATCAAAGTTGAATAAAAGTTTTTGTGCCGTTAGAAAAACGCAAGAGAAGAAAATATCTATCTCTTGCAAAACGATTATTGAGCGTAAGCTTCTAGTTTGAGCTCAATTTTTACCTCATCTCCAACGACAGCATCGTTAAATGTTTTGCCGATACCAAAATCCTTGCGGTTGATTTTGCCTTCAGCTTGTAGCACCATGAATTCTTTTTTATTCATGGGGTTTTGTAAGGGGGCTTGGATTTTGGCTTCTAATACGACAGGCTTGGTTACGCCATGAAGAGTCAAATCCCCATGGATTTTACCATCTTCGTATTTGGTCATTTTAAAGCTCCCTTTGGGGTATTTCATGGCATCAAAAAACTCTGCTGTCCTTAAGTGGTCATCTCTTTTTTTGTTCCTAGTGTTAATGCTTTTAATATCAATTTTGCCTTCAAAAACATTGAGAGCTTTGGTATTAGGATCGGCATCAATTTTGCCATCAAAACTATCAAACACGCCTCTTGTTTCATTGAATTTGAAGTGCTTGACCTCAAACCACACGCTAGAGTTTGCCTTATCAATCGTATAAGGTTTTGCAAACGCCAGACTAACGCCCAAAAGGGTGAACATTAACGCTTTTTTCATTGTTTCCTCACTTCATTTTGAATTAAAAACGCCAACTATACAACAAATTGGTTAATGGTAAAATACTCCTAACCATCTGTTTTAAGGTATAATACAAAAAATCCCCATTAGGTAGGTGTTGTTATGATAAAAAAGACCCTTGCATCAGTTTTATTAGGATTGAGTTTGATGAGTGTGTTAAATGCCAAAGAATGCGTTTCGCCCCTAACAAGAAGCGTTAAGTATCATCAGCAAAGCGCTGAAATTAGAGCCTTGCAATTGCAAAGTTACAAAATGGCAAAAATGGCCCTAGACAATAACCTCAAGCTCGTTAAAGACAAAAAGCCAGCCGTTATCTTGGATTTAGATGAAACCGTTTTAAACACTTTTGATTATGCGGGCTATTTAGTCAAAAACTGCATTAAATACACCCCAGAAACTTGGGATAAATTTGAAAAAGAAGGCTCTCTTACGCTCATTCCTGGAGCGCTAGACTTTTTAGAATACGCTAATTCTAAGGGTGTTAAGATTTTTTACATTTCTAACCGCACCCAAAAAAATAAGGCATTCACTTTAAAAACGCTCAAAAGCTTTAAACTCCCCCAAGTGAGTGAAGAATCCGTTTTATTAAAGGAAAAAGGCAAGCCTAAAGCCGTTAGGCGGGAGTTAGTCGCTAAGAATTATGCGATTGTTTTGCAAGTGGGCGACACTTTGCATGATTTTGACGCGCTTTTTGCTAAAGACGCTAAAAACAGCCAAGAACAACGGGCTAAAGTCTTGCAAAACGCTCAAAAATTCGGCACAGAGTGGATCATTTTACCCAACTCTCTCTATGGCACATGGGAAGATGAGCCTATAAAAGCATGGCAGAATAAAAAATAAAATTTATCCATCGCATAAGAACGATTTTTGCTAACATGACAAAAAATTTGATCTCTTAGGCGGAGTTATGGATTTTGTAGGGTTTGAAGATTTAAAATGCAAAGATAAAGAAAACTCTCAAAAAGTTTTTGTGATCCGTAACGATAAGTTAGGCGATTTTATTTTAGCCATACCCGCCTTAATCGCTCTAAAGCAAGCTTTTTTAGAAAAAGGCAAAGAAGTGTATTTGGGCGTGGTTGTGCCTAGCTATACCACCCCAATAGCCTTAGAATTCCCTTTCATTGATGAAGTCATTATAGAAGATAACCATTTGAGCGCCACTCTCAAAAGTAAATCCATTGACGCTCTTATCTTTTTATTTTCTAATTTTAAAAACGCTAGACTCGCTTTTAGTTTGAGGAAATTTATTCCTTATATCCTAGCCCCAAAGACTAAAATCTATTCTTGGCTGTATCAAAAGAGCGTGCGCCAAAGCCGATCGCTGTGTTTAAAAACCGAATACGAATACAATTTGGATCTCATTCATGTGTTTTGTAAAGATCACAACCTCCCTAACGCTTCAATTAAAAAAATCGCATGGAAGCTTAAAGACAAATCCAAAGAGCGATCCATCATCGCTTCAAAACTCAACGCTGATGTTGGTTTGTTGTGGATTGGCGTGCATATGCATAGCGGAGGCAGTTCGCCCGTATTGCCTGCTTCACACTTTATCAAACTGATTGATTGTTTACACAACAATTTAAGTTGTGAGATCATTCTTATTTGCGGGCCAGGCGAGAGGAAAGCCACAGAAGAACTCCTTAAAAAAGTCCCTTTCGCTCATCTCTATGATACGAGCCATAGTTTAGTGGATTTAGCCAAATTGTGCGCGAATTTGTCCGTCTATATCGGGAACGCTTCAGGCCCTTTGCATGTGAACGCTTTATTTGACAACCAATCTATTGGGTTTTATCCTAACGAACTCAGTGCCTCTATTACCAGATGGCGGCCTTTTAATGAGCGTTTTTTAGGCATCACCCCGCCTAATGGCTCAAACGATATGGGTTTGATTGACATCAAAAAAGAAAGCGAGAATATTATTGAATTTATCGCACCCAATCTTTCTTGCCGCACACAAGAAAGATAACGACAACAAGCGCCACACAAGCAACCTTAACAATACTCAAAAGTTTAATCTGATTAAAGTGGTTTTTCGCATTCCTAATTAAAATTTCTAATTTCCTCATAAATTGAGCCTTGAGAAATCCAATTTGAGTTTAAGTTAGATTAGCCCTTGCAAACTCTAATAGGGATATTAATTTATTGCCCATTTATCTATTTCTTGTAGAATACGAGTTTATTTTTAGTGTAAAGAAATTGATGGTTAGTCTTATAGAAAAAGCCCCTTATATTCCCTATCCCCTAGCTCTTTATGAACAATTAGAGTGCGAGCACACCTTGCTTTTTGAAAGCGCTGAGATTGAGAGCAAAGCACACACCAAATCCCTATTAATGGCTAAAGCCTGTTTGAAGCTAATTTGCAACCACAATATCGTAACTATCACTAGCCTAACGCCTAATGGCGGAGCGTTTTTGCAAAAATTGAGCGCGTTTTTTAAAACGCCCATACAAAACAACACCCTAACTTTAACCTACACCAAAAATAAAAAAGTCCAAGATGAGTTTTTAAAACTCTTTGAGCCTAGCCCTTTTGACGCTTTAAGGGGGCTTTTTAAAAGCGTTAAAACAAAACCTAAACACCCTTTTACGCTTTTTAGCACGGGCGTTTTTTCTTTTGAAATGCTCAATTTTTTTGAAGATTTACCTAACTTAAAAGCGCAAGACAACACCGTGCATGATTTTATATTTTATGTTGCACAAAATTTGATCATCATAGACCATAAAGAAAAAAGCGCTGAAATCTTGGGGGCGTGTTTTGATGAACGCTTTAAAACAGAGATAGCTAAAGAATTACAGGATTTAAAAGAATTGGCTAAAAATATTAAAAGCGACTTTATCCCTAAAAAAGCTAAGCAAAGCACAGGAGTTAGCGTTAGTTGCGATGATAGCGAGTTTGAAAAAAAGGTGCTATCCTTACAAGAAGAAATCAAAAAAGGCGAGATTTTTCAAGCGGTGTTGTCGCGCAGCTTTTATATGGAGTGCTTGGAGGGTTTGAGCGCGTATTATCATTTAAAGCTAACTAACCCTAGCCCCTATATGTTCTATATTAAAGACAGCGATTTTATCCTTTTTGGGGCAAGCCCTGAGAGCGCCTTAAAATACAACGCTTTAACCAACACGGCTGAAATTTATCCCATTGCTGGCACCCGTTTAAGAGGTAAGGACAAACAAGGGAATATTGATTACGATTTAGATAGTAAAATGGAATTTGATTTGCAACACGACTATAAAGAAAGGGCTGAACACATCATGCTAGTGGATTTAGCCAGAAACGACATGGCCAGAGTTTCAAAAAAACGCTATTGCGACAAGCTTTTAAAAGTGGATAAGTATTCCAATGTCATGCATTTAGTCTCAAGGGTTGTGGGGGAATTGAAAAAAGGGTGCGATAGTTTGCATGCTTACAGGAGTTTTATGAACGCCGGCACGCTCAGCGGAGCGCCTAAAATCTCTGCGATCAGGCTCATTTACCAACTAGAAAAGCAAAGGAGAGGCTCTTATGGGGGGAGCGTGGGGTATTTAAATAGCGAGGGTTCTATGGATTCTTGCATCACTATCCGTTCATGTTTTGTTAAAAACAATAGGGCAGTGATCCAAGCAGGAGCCGGTATCGTGTTAGACAGCGTGCCGCAAAACGAAGCGAATGAAACAAGAGCCAAAGCGCAAGCCCTTATTGATGCGATCAGGAAAACAAGCTTATGAAAATCTTTTTTATAGATAATTTTGATTCTTTCTCTTATAACTTGGTGTATGAATTAGAGTGTTTGGGTTATGAAGTGGCTGTTTATCAAAACGATATTGAGCCTGATTACCTTATGGATTTGATGAATGAAGAATCAAAAACCCCTTTATTGTTCATCTCACCTGGGCCTGGTAACCCTAATAGTTCAGGCAATCTTTTAAAAATCATTACAATGGCTAAAAAGAAATTCCCTATTTTAGGGGTTTGTTTAGGCTTACAGGCTTTAGCGCAAAGCTATGGGGCTAAAATCATAAGGAGTAAAGAAATCGTGCATGGCAAAGCGACGACTATCGCGCTCAAAAAGCATGCCGTTTTTAAAGGCTTAGGCGAGAGCATGGTGGTGGGGCGTTACCATTCTTTAATGGCAAGCGGGTTGCCTAAAAATTTAGAAGTGATCGCTGAGCATGACAATATCCCTATGGCTATTATCAATGAAGAAGATAAAATTTTAGCCTATCAATTCCACCCTGAAAGCATCATGACTTTACAAGGGAGGGCGTTGTTAGAGCAAAGCGTGGGGTTTTTAAGAGGGTTATCATGAAAGAGATTTTAAACGCCCTCTATCATCAAAAAGACTTGAACGATGAAGAAGTCCAAAAGTTATTCACCCTTATTATCAACGAAAAAGTAAGCCCGGCTCAACTTGGGGCCATTTTATGCGCTTTAAAAATCAAGGGCGAGAGCTTTAAGGAGATTAGCGTTGCTGCAACCACGCTCTTAGAGCATGCCCCTAAGCCTTTTAACAGCAGTTTGGATTTAATAGATAATTGCGGCACAGGGGGCGATGGGCTAAAAACGATTAACATCAGCACGATTGCTGCACTCATTGCCAGCTCTATGGGATTACCTATGGCTAAACACGGATCAAGGAGCGTGTCCAGCCATAGCGGGAGCGCGGATTTGTTAGAAAATTTAGGCGTGAATATTGAAATGAACCCCACGCAGTTAGAGAATTGCTTCAAACAAACGCATTTTGGGTTTTTATTCGCGCCTTTATACCATCAAAGTTTTAAAAAATCCGCCCCTTTAAGAAAAGAGCTTTTCACTAAAACGATTTTTAATTGCTTAGGGCCTTTAATCAACCCCTTAAGGCCAAAAATCCAGCTTTTAGGTGTGTATGACAAATCCTTGTGCAAGACCATGGCGCTAGCGTTGAAGGCTTTAGGCGTTAAAAGGGCGATGGTGGTTAATGGAGGGGGGACGGATGAAATCGTGTTGCATGATATTACGCATGCGTGTGAATTGAAAAATAATGAAATTTTAGAGTATGACTTGAGCGCTAAAGATTTTGATTTACCCCCCTATGATTTGATAGAATTGCAGATTAAAAACGCACAAGAAAGCGTTCAAGCGTGCTTAGATATTTTAGAAAATAAAGGCAAAGATTCGCATACAATGGTGGTTGTGGCGAATGTGGCGAGTTTGTTGTATTTAAGCCATAGGGCTAAAGATTTAAAAGAGGGCGTGGGCATGACTTTAGAGCATTTAAAAACCAAAGCGCCTTATACGCATTTGCAAAAAATCATAAGGTTAAGCCATGCCTAGCGTGTTAGAAAACATCCTTAAAGACAAGCTCTTAGAAGTTTCTGCACTCAAAAAAAATCACACCTTGCCCGCAAGCATAACCCCAAGCGACAGGGATTTTAAAAAAGCGTTATTGGAAAAAAAAACCAGCTTTATTTTAGAATGCAAAAAAGCATCGCCCTCTAAAGGTTTGATCAGAAAAGATTTTGACTTGTTGGAAATAACGAAAACTTATGAAAAATTTGCCTCTTGCGTTTCAGTTTTAGCCGATTCTAAACATTTTTTAGGCTCTTATGAAAACATTAAGATTGTTTCGCAGCATTCCACTAATCCCATTTTGTGTAAAGATTTTATCATTGATGCTTTCCAGATCAAACTCGCTAGGGTTATGGGATCTAATGCGGTGCTTTTAATGCTAAGCGTGTTAGATGATAAAAACTATTTAGAGCTTTTCAACCTCGCTAAATCCTTAAACATGAGCGTTTTAACTGAAGTTTCCAACCAGCAAGAAATTGAGCGCTTACTCAAACTCCAATACGACATTATAGGCATCAATAACAGGGATTTACACACCCTAACAACCGACATTAACAACACGCTCAAATTACGCCCCCTTTTGCCTAAAGACGCGCTCGTGGTGAGTGAGTCCGGTATTTATTCGCATGCGCAAATCAAAGCCCTAGCCCCTTATGTGAATGGCTTTTTAGTGGGCAGTTCTCTAATGGCACAAAAAGATTTGAAAAAAGCATGCATTAAATTGATTTTAGGCGAAAATAAAGTGTGCGGGCTTACAAAAATTAAAGACGCTAAAGCCGTTTATAAAAACCATTTTATTTATGGGGGCTTGATTTTTGAAAAATCTTCGCCCCGATACATCAAGCCTAAAGAAGCCCTAAAAATCACAAAAGCGGTTAAAAAATTGGATTTTGTGGGCGTGTTTGTGAAAGATAGCGTTAAAAAAATCGCAAAAATAGCCAAAAAACTTGATTTAAAAGCGGTGCAGCTTTATGGCTATTCGCCTAAAGAAATCGCTCAATTAAAAAAAGCACTCCCTAAAACTTGTGCGATTTGGCAAGTAGTGAATGTGATGGACGCTAACGATTTAGCGCCTAAAGCTAAAGAGGCCTCTCTAATCTTATACGACACTAAGGGGGATAAAATGGGAGGCAATGGCGTGAGTTTTGATTGGGAAATTTTAGAAAATGTCAAAACGCCTTTCATGCTAGCTGGTGGGCTTAATTTGGATAACATTCAAAAAGCCTTGAAAGTTAAAGCGTTGGGTTTGGATTTCAATTCCGGTTTGGAAATAAGCCCCGGGATTAAAAATAAGGATAAAATCAAGCAATTATCCCGAATTTTAAGAGAGTATTAAAATGAATCAAAAAGCGTATTTTGGGGAGTTTGGAGGGAGTTTTGTTTCGGAGTTGTTAGTGCCTGCATTAAGAGAATTAGAACAGGCGTTTGATGCGTGTTTGAAAGATGAAAAATTCCAAAAAGAATATTTTCGTCTTTTAAAGGATTTTGTGGGCCGTCCTAGCCCTTTAACCTTGTGTCAAAATATCGTTTCTAACCCTAAAGTTAAGCTTTATTTAAAACGAGAGGATTTAATCCATGGCGGGGCGCACAAGACTAATCAGGCTTTAGGGCAAGCCCTTTTAGCGAAAAAAATGGGTAAAACAAGGATTATTGCTGAAACAGGTGCTGGGCAGCATGGCGTTGCAACGGCTATCGCTTGCGCGTTATTGGATTTAAAATGCGTGATTTTTATGGGAGGCAAAGACATCAAGCGCCAGGAAATGAATGTTTTTAGAATGCGCTTATTGGGCGCTGAAGTGAGAGAGGTTAATTCAGGGAGTGCGACGCTTAAAGACGCTGTGAATGAGGCCTTAAGAGATTGGGCGAGCAGTTACAAGGACACGCATTATTTGCTAGGCACAGCCGCCGGGCCGCACCCTTACCCCACAATGGTCAAAACCTTTCAAAAAATGATAGGCGATGAGGTTAAATGCCAGATTTTAGAAAAAGAAAACCGCTTGCCTGATTATGTGATCGCATGCGTTGGAGGGGGGTCTAACGCTATAGGGATATTCAGCGCGTTTTTAAACAATAAAGAGGTCAAACTCATAGGCGTAGAGCCAGCCGGATTAGGGCTAGAGACTAACAAGCATGGGGCGACTTTGAATAAAGGGCGTGTGGGGATTTTGCATGGGAATAAAACCTATCTTTTACAAGATGATGAAGGCCAGATTGCAGAAAGCCACAGCATTAGCGCCGGGCTTGATTATCCAGGGGTAGGGCCAGAACACAGCTATTTAAAAGAGATTGGGCGCGCGATTTATGAAAGCGCAAGCGATATTGAAGCGCTAGAAGCCTTTAGCTTGTTGTGCCAAAAAGAAGGCATTATCCCGGCATTAGAGAGTTCGCATGCCTTAGCGTATGCCTTAAAACTCGCTCAAAAATGCGTGCAAGAAAGCATTATTGTGGTGAATTTAAGCGGTCGGGGGGATAAGGATTTAAGCACCGTTTATAGCGCTTTAAAAGGGGGTTTAAAATGAGGTATCAAAACATGTTTGAAACCTTAAAAAAACACGAAAAAATGGCGTTTATCCCGTTTGTAACCTTGGGCGATCCCAATTATGAATTGAGTTTTGAAATCATTAAAACCTTAATTATTAGCGGGGTGAGCGCTTTAGAATTGGGTCTTGCTTTTTCTGATCCTGTAGCGGATGGCATTACCATACAAGCGAGCCATTTAAGGGCGTTAAAACACGCTTCTATGGCTAAAAATTTCCAGCTTTTAAAAAAGATTAGAGGTTACAACCATGATATTCCCATAGGGCTTTTAGCGTATGCGAATTTAATTTTTTCTTATGGCGTTGATGGTTTTTACGCTCAAGCTAAAGAATGCGGTATAGATAGCGTTTTAATAGCGGACATGCCCCTAATAGAAAAAGAATTGGTCATCAAATCCGCTCAAAAACACCAAATCAAACAAATCTTTATCGCTAGCCCTAATGCGAGCAGTAAGGATTTAGAACAAACCGCTACGCATTCGCAAGGCTATATCTACACTTTAGCTAGGAGTGGGGTTACAGGGGCGAGCCATACTTTAGAAAATGACGCGAGCGCTATTATTAAAACCCTAAAAACCTTTAGCGCCACCCCTGCGTTATTGGGCTTTGGCATTTCTAAAAAAGAACACATCACAAACGCTAAAGAAATGGGTGCTGATGGCGTGATTTGCGGCTCAGCGTTAGTCAAAATCATAGAAGAAAATTTAAACAATGAAAACGCCATGCTAGAAAAAATTAAAGGGTTTATAGGAGAAATGATTTTTTAAGGTTTTTAGGCTTTGTTGCATGCGCCTTATTATGGCGTTAGTGCAGAAAATACCGCCATAAGCCTAACAACAATATAAGGGCAGCCTTGTAGCGTGGTTGATAGCGGCTAAAATCGCAGGTATTTTGATAATAAAAAAGGCTAGTTTTGATATACCAAGCCATAAGCTCTTTATAATACTTTTAAATAATACTTTTAAAAAGAACTATTGGTTGCTTAGTCCTCTTAATCTTCGGGTTCTATGTCTATTATGTTATTGTCATGGTTGATTGTTTTTAAAGCATTTACGATTTCATCCATCTTTTCTTTTGCTTCAAGTGCCTTTTTATATCCTTCAGCTGCTTGTTTATATCCTTCTTTTTCTTCTTGAGCTATACTCCATAATGCTTTAAAGATTGGTTGCATTTCAGCTTTTTTGCTTGCTTTTGCAAGACCCCCATGTTCCTTTTTCATTTCGTGAGTGAGATGAGAAGCGTTTTTGTTGTTATTTTTGTTGTTATCCATTAAAATCCTTTACGATTAATTTAAAACTTTTCATTATAATAGGCTTAGGCTTAGCTTAAATAGCGTTCAATTTTTGGATAACTAGGGGGCTTACTCACAAATCTTTTTAGAAAGACATGGCTGTTAGCTTTAAGTTATTTTGATCTTTTTTAAAACTTAAAGCGTTTATTAAGCCAAATAAGGCTTAATTGGTATTGACTGGTTTAGAGCCTTATTTCTCTAGCAAATTGAGTAACGCCCTTTTATACTCTAACGCTGTTGTTTCATCCTTGCCTTCAAAGCGGCTGACTAAATAGGGGGTGGTGTTGCTTGCGCGAATAAGCCCAAAACCATGTTCAAAAACCACTCTCACGCCATCAATGCTGATGATTTCTTTGATTGTAGGGAAATGGCTTGGCGGGTTTTTAAGTGCTTTTTGTAGGTTATGAATGATTTCAAATTTTTCTTCTTCGATCACGGCGATTTTTTCTTCAGGCGTGGTGTAGGAATAGGGGAGGTTTTTAATGGTGTTTTCCAAATCGCTTGGACTTTGTTCAAGCAATAACTCCAAAGCCCTTAAACATGCGTAAAGGGCGTCATCATAGCCAAAATAGCGTTCTTTAAAAAAGATATGCCCGCTCATTTCAGCCGCAAAATGCGCGTTGGTTTCTTTGAGTTTGATTTTTAAATTGCTATGCCCGGTTTTATACATGAGCGTCTTACCAAAAGTATTGATCGTGTTATACATCACTTGAGAGCATTTGACTTCGCCGATCACAAAAGGGGTGATGCCTTGAGCATGCAAGCGTTTAGCGAATAAAATCGCTAATTCATCGCCCGCATAAATATGATGAGAGCTTAGCATCGCAATCCTATCCGCATCGCCATCAAAAGCAAAGCCTATAGAAATAGCGTTTTCTTGCATGTGTTTTTCTAAATCTTGTAAGTTTTTCGCTTCGCTGGGGTCTGGGTGGTGGTTAGGGAAATTCCCATCAGGATCGCTATAAAGGCTGCTAAAATCAATGTTCAAAGCCTTTAAAATAGGTTCTAATCCTAACGCTCCCACGCCATTACCAAAATCCAGGGCGATTTTGTATTTAAGGTTTTTCAAATGCTTAAAATCCTTGATCAAATAGCGCTGATAGGCTTCTAGGGCATTGACTTTCTCTGGTGTTTCTTTTAGGGGTTTTATTTCATGCTTTGCGTTTAAAAGCGTGTCTTTTAAAGCCTGAATATCCTTGCCATAAAACGGGTTTTGATTGAGCGTGATTTTAAAGCCGTTGTATTCTTTGGGGTTGTGAGAGCCAGTGATCATGATGGAATTAGGGCATTGAATACCATTGATTCCATTAAAGGCCGCAAAATACGCTACCGGTGTGGGGATTAGCCCTAAATCATACACTTTCAAGCCACTTGATTGCAGCCCCGCACTCAAAGCTTCAAACAAAAAACGCCCATGCACCCTTGCGTCATGCCCTACAAACACGCTTTTATCGCATTCTCGCATGATTTTCCCTAACTCCACGCCGATACTAAAGGCACCCTTTTCGTCTAAAGTGGTGGGGTAAATGCCCCTAATATCGTATTCTCTAAAAATGCTAATGTCCATGTCATGACTCCTTGTTTTTGAATAAATTTAAACCCTGTTCGCATAAATTTTGCCATGCGTTTGTTTGATCTTTTTGTTTTAACTGAACGCATTTTTCTAAACTGGCTCTAGATTTTGTTTTTTGGTTGGTTAAATCCAGTAGGCTTGATTGTAAATACAAGGCTTTTTGGTGATCTTCTAAAGAAAGCCTGCGGTTTAAAAGTTTGTCTAGCGTTTCTAACGCTTTTGAATAATCTTTGGTGGTTCGGTAAGCGTCAATGAGAGCAAATTCGCTAAAGGGCGTGTAAGAATAGTCCTTGTAAGCGTCTTGGAGTTTGAGCAAGCTTGTGGCATAAATTTTGACGCTTTTAGGATCTTTTTCATTCTCTAGCAATTTAAAATAAACCAACGCCATGCGTTTATCGTCTTTGAAATGCTTTTCTAAAAACGCATATAAATTGAGGGCCAATTCTTTTTCATTGCTTTGCATGTAATCTGAAAATAAAACAAAAGCAATATCATAAAATTCTTTTTTGTTCAAGCTTTGAGCGAGAGTTAAAGCGTCTTTAGAAGCCAGAGTGGAATTTTTAAAATCCCCTAAGCGGTAGTAATTGCGCCCCAAACGATAAAGCCATATTAATTTCTCGCTAGGGGTTTTAGCCGCTTTTAAAGCGTTTAGGGCAATGATTTGCGCTTTTTCTTTGAGCGATGCGAAATACAAGCAATCAAAGGCTTGGATTTCTTCTTTGAGGCTGAATGCAAAGGCGGTAATTTGGGATAAATATTTTAAAGCTTCTTCGCAACGATTGTCCTCTAATGGGGCTTTGGCAAGGACATTGAGCGTTTTTTGGATCAAAGGAGAATCTTTAGGCAAATTTTTTTGCATGCCTAACACTTCAGCATAACGCTTATTTTCAAACAATAGTTGGGCTTTCAATTCTAAAGCCTTTAGAGCTTCATCAGAATTAGGGAAATTTTGAATGATTTTATCGTAGTGGGCGATTTTTTCTTGCGTGTTCCCCTCCATGGAAAAAAGGGCTTTTTCATCGCGCGCCCTAACGACAGAAGCTTTATCCAATTCCGCATGATCTTGCAAATATTGCAGATTGTAAAGGTGGGCGTTCTTAAAGTCCTTGATCCTTGCATACAACGCCCCTAAATCATAGAGCGCTTGCTCTTTAGCTTTCAAGTCATCGTCTTGATTAAGGAGCAAGTGAGCGATCTCAATCGCGCTTTCATTCATCTGGTTTTTTTTCAATAACTTGAGCAATTCTAGGGCTGATTCGCTATGCGTAGAAATATAATCAGGGTTGGATTGGACCACCTTATCAATGAGGTATTTAGCGTTATTAAAGTTTTGATAGTTTATCTCTGCTTCAGCCCAATTAAGTGCGATTTCACTCGCGCTCTCTTTGTCTTTGGCGTTAGAAAAAGCTTCTTTAAAAAGCATGTTAGCGTTGCTCAAATCAGAGCCTTCAGCCGCTTCAATGGCTAAACGCATTTGGGCTAAGGGCGCGTAGCGGGAATTTTTGTATTCTAAAAGAATGCGTTTGTAATAGCGCATGGCCTGTTTGTAATTGTTGTTCTCGTCTAAAGCTTTGGCGACATAGTATAACGCTTCAGGGATATTGGGATCGGTCGGGTAATTTTTAATCCACTTGGTGCCAATGTCTATGAGTAAGGATTTTTTAATGCCTAATTGGCCTAATGCGATAATTTCTAATAAATACAGATCTTTTTTAAACATCGTTTGAGGGTAGTTTTTAAACGCGCGGCTGATCGTGCGTAAAGCGTCAAAATAGGCTTGCGAATCCATTTGTTTTTTAGCCTCTAAATAAGCGTTTAAATCATAGCCCTTTGTGGTGAGTAGGGGTTTGTTATTCACATCTAGTTCTTGAATGATAGGGGTTTGAGCGTCTTTAATGACAATGGGGAAATTCAAGCCTTTTTGAGCGTTGTCTTTTTCGCTCAAAAAAGGGATATTTTGATCATAGCCTATGATCTGCCACATTTTGGCTTTAGGATCGTTTTCCACAAAAAGGGGGATCGCTTTTTTATAATCCCTATCAAAAGAAAAAAGGGTGAGTCTTCGCATCACTTTGGGTTTGATGTGTAAAATGAATTGTTGTTGGCGCATGGAATAGGTGATATTGAAAAAAGCGTTTTCTAAAGGGGTAAAACCCTCCTTAGGGATAGAGTCTATCACGCATTCTATGGGGCGTTTAGCGTGTATAATGGATAAAGAGGCTTCAATCCCGCTTGGTGGTTTTTCATTGGTATAAAAACAAGAAAAGGCTTTGTTGTGTCGTAAGGTTAAAACCGAAAAATCTTCCCCCCCTTCCTTGCCTTGCGTGAGCGTGAGGCTTAAGGCGTTGAGCGAATGGGAGAGCAAGCCCATTAAAAGAAAGATTTTTGACTTAAGCCACAAACTCTAAAAGCCCTCGCATCATAAAAACAGAGAACAAGCACGCTAACGCCATAGCAATAATGACCGCATAAATAGGCATGGTAGCGTTTTGGGTGTAAATATCGCTTTGAGCGTAACCTTGGGTTTGTAAGGGCTTATTGAAAAACATCGCCACGAGCCAACGGAAATAATAAAACGCAGCCACCGCGCTATTAACTAACATCACCACCGCTAAAAGAGTATGATTGCTCTCTAACGCGCTTTCAACGGCTAAAAATTTCCCCCAAAACACGCTAAAAGGCGGGATCCCTGCAAGCCCAAAAACAAAAATAGCGCCTAAGATCGCCACTAAAGGGTGGGTTTTGATAAGGCCGTTGAATTTGGAATAGGGGTGATCGTAGCGTTCATCCCATGTTTTTTCCCGGCTTTTTAAGAGCCATAAAAGGCCAAAAGCCCCAATGTAAGTGAAGGCGAACATGAACCAATAAACAAACATCGCTTGTTGGCTATCTTCAGTGTGGATAAACACGCATGCTAAAGCGAACCCAGAATGCGAAATGGAGCTGTAAGCGAGCATCCTTTTGACATCTTCTTGCCATAAAGCAATGAAATTAGGGATGGTGATAGTCATAAGAATCAAAACATAAAAAATGTCTTCTACCCAAGCGATGCGAGTGTCTATAAACGCCCCAAAAAGGCGAGTCGCTACCACAAAGCCAGCGATTTTAGGCACAATGGAAATATAGCTCGCAAAGACTGGGTTATTGCCCTCATACACATCAGGCATCCAGGTATGGAAAGGCACTAAAGAAACCTTAAAGCCAATCGCTCCAATCAAAAAGATAGCACCCATCGCAAAGAGCATGGGGTTTGTAACGCCCTCAGTGTGTAAGTATAGGGTAATGACTTCAAGATTCAAGCTCCCTGTAAGCAAGTAAAAAGCCATAGCCCCCATAGCAAAAAACGCGCTCGCCATCGCCCCCATAGTGAAATACTTGATCCCTGCTTCCAAGCCGTAGCGTTTATCGCTCAACGCCATTAACACACAAAGGGGTAAGGACGCTGTCTCTAACCCAATAAGGATTAACAATAAATGGTTGCTTGAAACCATGAATTGAAAGCCAGCGACAATAAACAAGTATAGGGAATAAAATTCAGCGGTCTGAAATTCGTTGAAGCGCTCTTTGGAAAGGGCTAAGAAAATGAGCAAGAAGGCTGAAATCAAGACAATGCTTTGAGAGATGAGCGAGAGGGTATCCAAGCTCAAAAACCCAAAAAAGGCGTTTTCTTGCTCTTCTAATCCTAAAACCACCAAAAAATCCAAAACCAAAAAGAGCATGCATAAAAACACATTCAAATTGCGTGAAAACCTGGAAGTGAAAGCGTTGATTAATAGCGTGAAAATCCCCCCACACACCAACACCAGCATGGGTAAAATGCTCTCAAAACTAAAGCTATCAAAAGAGATGTGGAGACTATCTATTAACATAAGAGACCTCTTTTATCTTAGTATCCAATGAACCTAAAAAAGGGAGCGAGCGGATTTCTATCACCTCTAAAAGCTGTTTAGAGCCTTGCTCAATCGGTTTTAAAAGCGCTTTAGGATAAATCCCTAAAATTAAAATCAAAGCTAAAATCACGCTTAAAACCCCTACCTCACGAGCGTTTAAATCTTCAAACACGCTGATTTGATTGTTCCCGGTTTTCAAATTGCCAAAGAACACATCTTTATATGAAGTGAGCATGTAAATCGCTGAGAGAATGATGCTTGTTCCGGCAATGATAGCCAAAAGAGGGTAAGTGGCAAAAAACCCCAATAAGCTTAAAAACTCTCCCACAAAGCCAATGCTTAAAGGCATGCCCACATTCGCCATTAAAACGATCATAAAAAAGGCGGCAAAAACAGGAGCGCTTTTAGCGATCGATCCAAAGCGAGCGATTTCTAAACTGCTGGCGCGCTCTTCTAAGATACCAGCGAGTAAAAATAATCCCATGACGATAATACCATGCGCAAACATCATAAACACCGCCCCTGAAATCCCTTCAACATTGAAAGAAAAAACCCCAAGCACCACGACTCCCATGTGCGAGAACGAGCTATAAGCGATGAGGGTTTTTAAATCTTTTTGAGCGTAGGCTAGAAAACCTCCATAAATGATCATGCACAGTGCCACAATGGCTATAGGGGTTAGATAGATTTCTGAAAGATCAGGAAAAAGCGGGAGCAAGAAGCGTAATAAGGCGTAAGTCCCCATTTTAGAAAGCAAGGCCGAAAGCATGACAGAGCCTAAAGTAGGGGCGTTAGAATACGCATAAGGCAGCCATGTGTGTAAGGGAAAGAGCGGGATTTTAACCGCAATCCCTACTAAGAAAGCCACAAAGAGCCAGGTTTTAATCTCGCTAGAAAAGTTCAATTGATACCAGTCTAAAATATCAAAACTCATCATGCCGTAATTATTGGCGTAGTCATACCCGATGTATAAAATGCCTAAAAGCATGCACAACGACGCTAAAAAGGTGTAGAGGAAAAACTTCATGCCAGAATAGATTTTGTTATTACGGCCAAAACGACCGATGAGATATAAAACCGGCAAGAGCGAGATTTCCCAAAAAGCGTAGAAAAAGATCACATTAAGAGAAGAAAACACGCCCATTAAGATCCCTTCTAGCAATAAAAGACAAATCGCAAAGTCTTTACGACGCTCTTTGACATAAATCACGGACAATAACACCACGATAGCGTTTAAGAGCAACAAAAAGAGCGCGATGCCATCAACGCCCACATGGTAATTCACGCCAATTTGATAGACTAATTCCTTCATTTCTTCAAACTGCATGCCTGCTGTTTGAATATCAAACCCATGCCACAACAACAAGACCAATAACAACTCAATCAAAGCGATGACAATCGCATACGCCCTGCTCGCTTGATCGCTCATAAAGAACGCTAATAGCGCGCTCAGCATGGGGAAAAAGATCACCACACTTAAAAGATGCGCATGTAAAAACTGCATTTCTTATCTCCCAAAAAAAGCTACAAACGCTAATAAGATTAAAACCCCGGCCACCATGAAGCGCAGCATGGAGGTTAAATTCCCATCTTGACTGATCCTAAACACACGCCCTATGACAAAAACGCTTCTTCCTATGGTGTCCACTACCGCATCAATGATCCTTAATTCCACGACCTGGTGTAAGAATGAAGCGATAGCGCTAAAAACTTTTGCAATCCCTTGATAAAGTTGCGGGATATAGTATTGGTTGAGCAAGAGCTTGTATAAAAAGCCCCCCTCTTTTTTGGAAGTGATACCATTTTTATATTTAAATATGGCATAGGCGATGCTCAACAGCACCACTATGGTGGTGATACTGATTAAAAGAGCGAGCGGGACGGGATACTCTCCAACGCTAGGGATCACTTGAGAGATGAAATGAAAAAACGGCTCTTCAAAAAACCCGGCAATGACCGCTAAAACTCCTAACGGCAGCATGCTTAAAAGCATGAAATTTTTGGCTTCATGGGGGTGGTTGATTTCGTGCTGTTTGGGTGCAAAAAACACCAGCATGATGAGCCTGAAGCTATAAAAAGCGGTAAAGATCGCCCCAATTAGAAGAACAAACCATAAAATGTGGTGGTGCATCCCAAAAGCCACTTCTAAAATCTTGTCTTTGGAGAAATAGCCCGCAAAGGGGTAGATCCCGCACAAAGCCACTGAACCTATAATCATAAAGATCGCTGTGATTTTCATAGACTTGTATAAAGCGCCCATTTTAGTAATATCCAAATTGTCTTCCATCGCATGCATGACATTGCCTGATCCTAAGAAAAGGAGGGATTTGAAAAACGCATGCGTGAAGAGGTGGAAAAGCGCGATCGCATAAGCCCCAAGACCGGCCGCTACAAACATATAACCCAATTGAGAAAGCGTGGAATAAGCCACGATGCGTTTTAAATCCTTATTGACTAAAGCCATGCTCGCTCCAAAAAGAGCCACAAACGCCCCTAAACATGCGATGAAATAACCCACTTCAAACACCGCGCTATACAAGGGATTGGCTCTAATGATTAGATACACCCCAGCGGTTACCATTGTCGCCGCATGGATGAGAGCGGATACCGGGGTAGGCCCCTCCATAGCGTTGGCTAACCATGTGTGCATGGGGAATTGCGCGCTCTTGCCCATAGCGCCAATGAAAAGAAACACGCTAATGCAAAAGAGCATGGAATAATCGGCGTTATTGAGCATGCTAAAGACTTCTTTATACTGGAGAGTGCCAAAATTCCAAAAGATCAAAATAATCCCCATGAGCATGCCTAAATCCGTGATTCGATTCATCACAAAGGCTTCAATAGAAGCGTTGTTCGCGCTTGTCTTGTGATACCAAAAGCCAATGAGCAAGTAAGAGCATAGCCCCACCCCTTCCCAGCCAATGAAAAGCCCTAAAAAATTATCGCTCAACACCAACACCAGCATGGAAAACACAAAGCCGCTAAGGTAGGAAAAATAGCGGTTAAACCCTGTATCATGCTCCATATAGCCTATAGAATATACATGCACTAAGAAAGAAACTAAAGTGACCACGACAATCATGACCGCATTGATATTATCCAGCATGAGAGAAAAGCCGACTTTAAAATTCCCCACCACGATCCAGTCAAATAAATATTTTTCATAGCTTTGATGGTGCCATGCTTGAATGAAAAGAACCACCGCACCAATGAAAGAAACCAGCACGCACAAAGAATTGAAAACGCCCACATGCAACGCTTTCGCTTTAGCCCCAAACAGCCCCGCATAAAGCGCACCGATTAAAGGCAAAAACAACACCACTGACAGCAAAGAAGAATACTGCATGCTCAACCTTTCATAGCGTTTAAAGAATCAATATCTAGGCTTTTGAATTTCTTAAACCACAAAATCACCAAGCCCAAACCAATAGCCACCTCACTAGCGGCAATAGCGATAATAAAGAGCGCAAACATCTGCCCGTCTAAATTGTGCGTGTATTTAGAAATCGCTATAAAACCGATATTGATCGCATTGAGCATGATTTCTGTAGAAAAAAAGAGCAACAGAATGTTTTTGCGTTTCAGCATGCCCGCTAAACCAATGCAAAAGAGCAACCCTGAAACAATCAAATAGTGGTTCAACCCTATCATAGAGATTCCTTTATAAATTGCGTGTGATTTTTCCCATGGATTTTTTGAATCCCTGTAGCGATGCCTCCAACCATAGCGACTAAAAGCATTAAAGCCGCTGCTTCAAAAGGGATGAGGTAATTGGTGAAAAGCACATAACCAATCGCTTTAATGTTAGGGATTTGCACATCAATAGCATTGGAATTGACTTGATTAGAAAGGTTTTCGCCAATGCTAGGAGCGCTTAAGATCAAGGTGAGCAACAGCGCCACGCCAAATGAAAGAACGCACAAGATTTTAGGGCTTTGCTTGCGTTCAATGACTTCTGCAGCGGAGTTGAAAAACATCATGCCAAACGCATACATCACAATGACCGCACCCACATACACCGTGATTTGCACCACGCCCAAAAACTCAGCGTCTAGCAAAAAGAAAAAAGCAGAGATAAAAACCATGCTGCTAGCGAGAGCGGTAATGGCATAGAGGATATTCGTGGTGGTGATCACCACTAACGCCATGCTTAAAGTAAGGATCGCAAAGAAATAAAAGGCAATGGTTTCAAACATTTTCATCCCCTTTATGGCTTTCTGGGTTTGTTGGAGTCTCTTCTTGTGATTCTTCTTTTGAAGGCTCTTGGACATAATCTAAAGGGGTGGCTTGCATGCGTTCGTTATAATTAGGGCTTACCGCACCAAAGCCTAAAAATTCGGCATGCGAGCAGTTTTTAGCGTCTTGTTCGTTCGTTAGAAACTCGCTTTTAGAGCCGTATTGGGAGCGTTGGGTGCTGGCGTTTTCAAACCGGTTCCCCATAACAATCGCTAATTCTGGGCAAACTTCCGCGCACAACCCGCAATAAATGCAACGCCCCAAATTGATCGTGTAAGAATCGATCTTTTTGCGGTTGTCTTCGCCCTTATGCGTGATGATCCTTATGCAATTGCTCGTGCAAATCTTTTCGCACAGCCCACAGCCAATACACCTTTCAGAGCCTGAGTCTAAAAGCCGTTGCAAATGATGCACCGCACGATAACGAGGGCTTAAAGGGAGTTGTTCCATAGGGTAATGGATGGTTACGCTTGGGCTAAAAAATTCCTTGATCGTAAGCCCTAGCCCTTTGAATAGATCCAAACCCAAGCTCGTTTTAATGGTGTCTTTAAATTGCTCGGTCGCGCTATGGACTTCGGATCGTTTAGGAAGTTGCTTGTATTCTTGTTTGGCCATAAAACCTCCTTTAAATTAAAATGATAATGCCCGTTAGCACAATATTCAATAACGCTAAAGGCAGCATGATTTTCCAGCACATATCCATCAGTTGGTCTGGGCGCACATGCGGGTAAGTCGCTCTAACCCACATGGATAAAAAGACAAAAAAGCCCGCTTTAATCAAAATCGCTATGCTTCCAGGGATAAAGCCCCATGCGTTAAACCCGCCAAAAAACACAATAGAAATCACAAAGGAAAAAGCGAATAAATGCGCGTATTCCGCTAAAAAGAACATGCCCCATTTCAAGCCGCTGTATTCGGTGCAATACCCTGCTACAATCTCGGCTTCATGCTCTAACAAGTCAAAGGGGGTTCGATTCAATTCAGCGTAGCTTGCGATCAAAAACAAAACAAACGCTAGAGGCTGCTTAAACACAAGCCAGTCTAAAAACCCACCGCTTTGGTAATGATTGATTTCCACTAAAGAGAGCGATCCTACCACCATTAAGGGGGCTAGAATGGTTAAGGTGCTGACCACTTCAAAGCTGAGCAGTTGGATCGTCGCTCTTGCGGAGCCAATTAAAGAGTATTTGTTATTAGAGGCAAGCCCGGCTAAAATAGGCGCATAAATCCCTGCTGAACCCACGGCTAAGAAAAACAAAAAGCCAATGTTAATGTCAGAAATAAGGGGCTTGATCTCATAGCCAAACAGAGTGAAATTAGGGAAAAAAGGGATAGGCGCCATGGACACAAACGCGCTCACCATCGCAATAATGGGCGCTAGCGTGAAAATGAACTTATTCGCACCTTGGGGGATAATGTCTTCTTTAGTGAAAAGCTTAATGCCGTCTGCTGCGACTTGCAAAAGCCCAAAAGGCCCCACATAACAAGGCCCTAAACGGCGTTGGAAATAGGCTAACACTTTCCTTTCAATATAAGTGGCAAAGCCTCCTAAAGCCGAAAAAACAGCGACTAAAGTCAAAATTTTAATCAGGGTTTCAATGATATAAGCGCTCATGCTTGCTCCTTTAAATCCACGCTATCAAACACGCCCTCTCTAAAAAAGTTAGAATGGTTTTTCAAAAGAGAAGGCGAAATGACAAACACCTCTTGATCCAAGCTCTCATCAAGATACAAAACGCCTGTTAATTCCTCTTCTTCTTTAAATAAAGTGATGTTTTGCCCCACTTCTTTATTCAATTTTTTTAAGAAAGCTTTAGACACATAGACACCGGCTTTTAATTGCAAATTCTCGCTTTTATGGGTAGCGTTATTGAATTGTGTTTCTGGGTATTTTAAATACGCGTTGAAAGCGATTTTTTCTTTTAAAGGCTTGATAGGCTCGCATTCTGTGGTTTCGCATTCTTTAGCGCTGTTTTCAAAATGGCTTGTTCCTAATAAATAGCCCCTATGATTGACCCTGTCATTAGTGAAATAGTTGGTTAGATGATCAAATTCTATGGCTTTAAAGCCCGCTTCTGTAGGGAGTTTGTGGGTGCATTCTGTGAGGTTTTCTTCCACAAAGCCAAAGCCTTGCATGATATCGCTCAAGTCATAGCCCTCAAACCTCAAAGCCGGTTTTAAGGGCAACACACGCCCTTCAACATTAGTGATCGTGCCTTCTAGCTGGTTGAGACTGGGTAAAATAAAATCCACTTTGCTGAGAGTGTCTTTTCCAAAAACCCTATCATCGCTATTGATAGTGAAATCCCCTTGAGCGCGAATGCCTACGATTTTTTCATGTTCAAAAATTTCTTCGCTCAATTCACAAATAGAAGCGATGCCTAAAGCGTTCGCGCTTGGGGGGATAAGAATGAGTTTAACAGCGCTTTTTTGGGCTAACAAACGCAACATTTTAGCGATATTGTGGGCTTGTTTGTGGCTATAAATTTCTTCGCCAACCACCAGCAAGGTGTTATTTGATTTTTGCAAAAGAGCGAGAATTTTTTCATAAGTTTCTAAATTGATGCCCGCTTCTTCAAGCAACAAATAAGTGGTTTTGGTAGGGACTTCAATTTTTTCTTCTTTAACCTCTGTCTTGTTTTCTGTTTGATTTTCTTTTGGAGTAGCTGCTTCTTCTTGATTTTCTTCTTTTGGGGTAGCCGTTTCTGTTTTGTCCTCTTCTTGATTTTCTGCCTTATTCTCTCCAATACTGCACCCTTGCTCGGCTTGTTCTAAAGCTTTTTTTCGCTCTTCTTCTAAGGCTTTAAGAGCCGCTTCATCCACAACGCTTTGCTTGGAATCTTCTAAGCTTTTTAGAGCCGCGCTTTCAATGTTAAGCATTTTTAAAAGCATGCCTAAAAGGATTTCTTCAGCCCCCACTTCATGGGTGATGCAAAAAGAGCTTCGGCACAAATTCGCTAACGCATTATCCTTAATAGGGTGCATAGCGATCAAAGAAGCTTTATTGAGTTTGAGAGCGTTATTGATGGCATAGCGCACCAAAGGGTTTTCCGTTTTGATAGAAGATCCTATCGTAACGACCAAATTGGAAGTTTTAATCTCTTCAATGCTGGGGCGTTTAACTTCGCCCAATACTTTTAAGAATTGCTGGAAATAATACGCTTCTTGATTGTAGATTTTAAAATCAAGCTCTTTCCTCAAACGCTCTATTAAAAACGCCTCTTCATTCGTAATATCCCCACCTATTCGCACCGCTTCGCATTCTTTGAGGGCGTTTTGCACTTCTTTAAGATTAGCGCTGCCTTTAGGGCTAGAGCTCACGTCAAAAGCGAAACGGCCTGCCCCACAAATAGGGTTATGATAAAAATCATTAAGCACCCTAAAAATCTTAGATTCTTCGCCTAGAGTATCAAAATGGCGCACATCATAAGAAATCAAACACCCGGCCGAGCAATGCGAACAAGTAGAATGGATCTTTTTGAGTTCCCATGCGTTAGCCGTGTAAGCGAAATCTTTATAGCTCAAAGCGCCCACAGGGCATACCGCAATGCATTCCCCGCAATCATAGCAAGGAACGCTGCCCACAAAAGAAATAATGCCTTTTTGCTTACGACTCCACACGCTAAAAGCGTCTTTGGACATGCTGTCTTTAAATTTATCCGGAGCATGCAAATCGGCTTTAGTGGCTTTGAGGTTGTTTTCGCCCACATTGTCCTTGCAAGTGGTTACACACCTTTCGCACATGATGCACAAATTAGGATCATACAAGGCTTTTGCCCATGAATCTAGTGCTTTAAAATCATCAGCCACTGCATAAGGTTGGTGTTCCACGCCGGTTAAATGCGTCATGTCTTGCAATTCGCACTCCCCGCTCTTATCGCACACGCCACATTCTAGGGGGTGGTTGACATCATAAGTTTGCATGATGCTTTTTCTTTCATCCATGAGCGTGGGGGTGTTAGTGAGAATGGTGGCGTTATTTTTGGCTTTCGTGTTGCAACTATAAACCCGTTTGCCATCCATTTCAACCATGCACATTTTGCATGCGACTGTGGGCGAGCAACCGCTTAAATAGCAAATAGTAGGGATGTAGATCCCAGCGCTCCTAGCGGCCTCTAAAACGCTTTGTCCCTCTTGGCATTCAATCGTTTTGCCATTGATATTCATTGTGATCATGAAATTCCTTGAGAGTGGGATAAAATAGGGATATAAGGGTAAGCGTCAAAAAACGCCCCTTCTAAAATCGCAATCAAACCCTTCAAATGGGGGCTTTCTTCTAACTCGCATTCTAGCGTTTGATTGGAGATTTGAAACTTTGCTTTAGAATGCTGGATCTTATTAGCGATCTTAAATTGCTTGGAAAAAGATAATTTGGGGGTTTCAAGGCTCTTATAAGAAACATAGACAAACGAGCCGTTAGCCTCACTGATTTGTTCTAAAGACTCTAAATCTTTAAGCTCTGATTCAAAAGGCAAAACGCCCTCTTTAAGAGCTGTTTCTAGCAACCATTCTTGATCTTTAGAATCATAAAAAGCGGTCGTTGCGCTTGAATCGTTGCAAGGGATATGCAAAATTTCTAGGTAATTTTGCAACTCGCTTAAAAGGGTGTATAAAAAAGCGTTGTCAGCATGCTTAGTGATCTCTCTATTTAAAACAAGCGCCCTTTTTTTCGCTTTAACAATAAGCGCGATAAGCTCTTGCAATTCCTCTTCGCTCATGTTCGCTTCAGAGCTTAAATACCCTACATCAACCTTTTCTAAAACATGCCCTTTTAATGATGAGGTTTTTTCTAAAATGCCCCTTAAAATCAAGGCCAAAATCGCCGCTTCCGTGTTGATTTCATAAGACGCAAAAAGGCAATTTTCTTGCAAGTCTCTTGTATCTTGTAAGGGTCTCAACAAGGCGTAGGGGCGTTTTGATTGGTTAATGTTTTCTAAAATCAATCGTTCGTTTTCATTCAAACAAGCGTTTGAAAACCCCCCAAACAAAACGCACAAATCGCTTTTTTCTAAAAGGCTTAAGCTATCTTTTGTCATCTTGTAATTGATTTCAAACCCTTTTTGAAGAGATAATTTTTCTAAATAATAGGCTTCTTTCAAACTAATTGAAGAGCTTGCGCTTAAGGGAGAATTTAAGGGGTTAAAGCCGCTCAAAATCAAGCCTTTTTTCTCACGACAATCGTCCAATCCGCTTGATTGAAACGCAAAGAATTGAGAAGCTCATGCCCTTTGGATTGGATAAATTCAGCGCTCTTAGGGATATTAGAAAAATCCCCCACTTCAAACATGAAAATAGCGACTTCATTAGGTTGCATTTCTTTTTCAATCAATTCTTCTAAGCGTTCAAAAATATCTGCTTTTAAGGGGCGCAAATCAAAGCGTTTCATCTATCCACCTCGCCAAACACCGCATTGGTTGAGCCAATCACGGTTACTGCATCCGCTAAATATTGCCCTACTAAAATATCGCTTAAAGCCCCAATGTGATAAAAGCTAGGGGCTCTGATTTTTAATCTATGAGGGTAAGGCTCGCCCTCTGAATGGATAAAAAACCCTAATTCCCCTTTAGGGCTTTCTGTGGGGGCATACACTTCCCCAACGGGCGGGCGCATGCCTTGAGCCACTAAAACAAAATGCTGCATCAAGGCGTAGTTTTGCGTCATTATATCTTCTTTAGGGGCGGAAATGTAATGCGGGTTTTGAGCCATGATAGGCGTATCGGTTTTTGCATACATGGGAATGAGTTGTTCAACGATGCGAATGCTTTCATCAATTTCTAGCATATACAAGCAATACCGATCATAACTATCGCCACAATTGCCCACCGGTATGTCAAAATCAAGCTCTTTATAAAGCTCATAAGGTTCTTCTTTTCTAATGTCATAAGCGATCCCAGTCCCTCTTAACATGATACCGCTCATGCCCCAGCTTTGTGCCATTTTTGGCGTTACAACGCCCACATTTTCCAAACGCATCCGCCAAATGCGATTCTTATCCAATAAGCCTTGAATGAGTTTTTTGCATTCCCTCATTTCGCCTAAAAACTTTTTTAAGCCCTCTAACCAATTCGGGGGTAAATCCAAAGGCACGCCCCCAATCCTTATAGCGTTATGCGTGAGCCTGGCTCCGCAATAATCCTCCATCAAATCCAGCCCGTATTCCCTCGTTTTAAACGCATACAAGAACACGCTCATCGCCCCCACATCTAAAGCATGCACGCTGATAAAAAAGATGTGTGAAATCATGCGGTTAAGCTCTAGTAAAATCGTGCGGATCACTTGGGCTCGGCGCGGGATTTCTAAATTGAGCAAGGTCTCTACCGCATAAGCGTAAGCGTAATTATTGCTAGTAGAAGAAGTGTAATCCAACCTGTCGGTAGTGGGCATGTATTCGTTATAGGTCATGTTTTCGCCTAATTTTTCACAGCCTCTATGCAAGTAGCCAATTTCAGGGGTAGCCTTAATGATTTTTTCGCCCTCTAATTCCAAAATCAAGCGCAATTGCCCATGGCTACTGGGGTGTTGAGGACCAAAGTTTAAAATCATTTGGTTATCGTCATGTTCAAAAATGATGTTTTCAAACTGGGGGTTGAGTTTCGTGAAATTTTGAGCCATTTTATAGCCTCTTTTTTAAGATAGTGGGGGCGATTTTGTGCAAATCTTTGACAAAAGGGATTTTCTTAAACGCATGCTTTTCTTCTACTTTTTTTAATTCTTCGCCCTTGCCCTGCTCATAGCCGATTTTTGCAAAATTGAAAGTGTCTTTTTCATCCACTCTCGCGCTGTCTCGTTGCTCTTTACCCACCACTTCTCGGTATTCTTTACCAAAAATCTTATCCACTTCATACCATTGGGCAAATTCATCGCCCTTAAGCGGGTAAGAGCGCAACAAGGGGTGGCCTACCCAATCATGCGGCATGATAAGACGTTTCAAATAGGGGTGTTTGTCAAACACAATACCAAGCATGTCATACGCTTCCCTTTCGCTCCAATTAGCCGATCGATATAAAAAACTCAAAGAATCCACGCTCTCATTAGGCAACAAAACGCATTTCACGCGCACCCTACGGCGGTTTTTGCAACTATCGCTAAAACCCACGAATTGATAAAACAATTCAAAATGCCCTTTTTTAGCGCACAAATCTATCGCGCTCATTTCGCTCAAACACTCATAGCCCAAATGCCTTAAAATCGTAGCGGCAGAAAAAATATCGTCTTTTTTGATCCAAAACACAGCCGTGTTAGTCTCTATGTATTTGTCTAAAATCTCATGCTTGTAAGAAAGGTGGTTGTAAATGACCTCATAAGCACTGCCCTCTAAGTATTTTTTAGGGGTGGGTTCTATGATTTTATAGGGGTCATGCTGGCGCGATTGTTTTTGCACATCTTCATAGGGGGATTGTTTTCTTACCATCACACTAACCTTTTAGGAGCGTCTTGTTTGATCGCTTTAGATCGTCTGATCTTATCTTGCAAAACCATAAGGGCGTATTGTAAAGTCTCTGGGCGTGGTGCACAACCGGGCAAGTAAATATCCACAGGAACGATCCTATCCGCTCCTTGAACGGTCGCATAAGTGTTAAACATCCCGCCCGTGTTAGCGCAACTCCCCATAGAAATCACCCATTTAGGTTCAGGCATTTGATCATAGAGCCTGCGCATAAACTCGGCATGCTTTTTAGTGAGCGTGCCAGCGATGATCATCACATCCGATTGCCTAGGGCTCGCTCTAAAAATCGTGCCAAACCGGTCAAAATCAAACCTTGAACCCCCTGTCGCCATCATCTCAATCGCGCAACACGCTAAGCCATAGGTTAAAGGCCAAAGCGAGTTAGAACGCCCCCAATTCAATAATTTATCCAAAGTGCTTAGAACGACTGGTGCTTGTTGCATTATTTCACCTCTAATTTTTGCCAGCTCAAAGCGTTTCGCTTTAAAGCGTAAATAAAACCAATGGTTAAAAAGAAGACAAAGCCTAGCATTTCAATGAGCCCAAACAAGCCTAATTTTTTAAAATCAATCGCCCAAGGGAACATGAAAACGATTTCTACATCAAATAAGATAAAAAGCATGGCCATGATATAGAAATGGTGCGACACTCTATTAGGCTGTTTGAGAGCCACAGGCCCGCATTCATAGGGAGCGAGCTTGAGCTTTTCGCCCTTTTTTTGAGCCATTTTACGGCTTAAAAACCTTTGAATCCTTAAGGTTAAGTTAAACACCCAAAAGGTGAATACTAGCAAAACAAAAACGCCAAAATAGGGGTGATTCAATGCTTCTGTAGCTTGTTGCATCAGGCTCTCAAACTCCTTTAATTATTACTTTTAGCAAACGATGGAAGCAATTAAACCATGTTTTTGCTAATCGTTAGCTGAAAAAATAAAAATTATTTCAACATCTCTTGAGAGGCCATTTCTATGAGTTTGGGCGTTAAATCTTGCATGGCATGCGCCGCGCTTTCATTAATGCATTGGATATTCTGGGGTAAATGGGCGTTTTTAGCTTTAGGGTCAATGTAATAAATGAGGGCGTCTTTATGCGCATGCGTGTAGAGACTGGCTGCAGGATAGACTTGCAAAGAAGTGCCAATGATGATTAAAAGGTGCGCTTGTTTGACTAAAGAAATCGCTTCTTCAAGCAAAGGCACAGCTTCGCCAAACCACACAATATCAGGCCGTAATTGCGCTTTATCTTTAGCCAAGTCGCCTAAATTCAAGTCCTTTTCCCACCTATAAACCAAATTAGGATCTTTTTCGCTGCGAACGCTTAACAATTCCCCATGCAAGTGCAAAATGTGAGAAGAACCCGCTCTTTCATGCAAATCATCTACATTTTGGGTGATGATATGGACTTGATAGTGTTTTTCCAATTCCGCTAAAGCCTTATGGGCTTTGTTAGGATAAACTTCAAAAAGCTGTCGGCGCCTTTGGTTGTAAAAATCCAACACCTTTTGCGGGTTCTTTTTCCAGCCATAAGGTGAGGCGACTTCCATGATGTCATGCCCTTCCCACAAGCCATCAGCGTCCCTAAAGGTTTTAATCCCGCTTTCTGCTGAAATGCCAGCCCCGCTTAAGATCACTAAATTTTTCATGTTTCCTCCTTGATGGTTTCAATATGAGTGCCGCTGAGTTTGTCATGCAAAAAAAACTTAAAAATAAAAGGCGTAACAAACCCTATGAGTAACCCCATGCTCAACACCCACAAAACAAACCGCCACAAAGCTAAAAAAAAGCCCACTTCTTTGCGGTTATTTTTGACTAATTTAAACCGAGCGTAACGCATGCCAGGGCTTTGGGATTTAAAAGCGATAAAAAAGCTGTGCGTTAGGGCGTAAAAAAGCAGGCATAAAAAAATCGCGCTCTGGTTTTCCCTAAAATCCTTCGCGCTCCCTAAAATCACATAAGTCATTATATAAAGCATGGGGGTATAAATCATAAAAATATCGGTGATGAAGGCCTTTAAGCGTAAAGAGAGATTCAACCCTTTTAAAGGGCTTTCTAACGCTTGCTTTTTTTTTGGGGTTTTATTTTTTTGGTTTTTTTAGTTGCCACGACTTCCTGGCTTTATAGCAACGCTAGTAGCGCATAAAGGGCAAGAGCTAGGCTTGTGCATGTCAAAAACAAAATCTTCTAAAGCAAAAAGGGGCAAATGGCTAGGCAAACACGCGCCCTCTTGGGCTTTTAAATGAGAATGAGCGCGTTTGCAAATGCCCCGATTGGCTAGAGCGCCAAAAGCCACGATTTGAGCGCCCTTTTCTTCTAAAACTTTAGCGCATTCCATGGCGGATTTCCCCGTAGTGATGATGTCCTCACACACTAAAATTTTTTCGTTTTTTTTGACTTCAAAACCACGCCTTAACGCCATGACGCCATTCACTCTTTCGGTAAAAATAAAACGCACGCCCAAAGCCCTTGCAAGCTCATACCCAGCCAAGATCCCCCCAATGGCAGGTGAGCATACGCATTCAATATTCAAATGAGCTTCTTGGATTTGTTTGGCTAATTCTAGCGCTAATTGTTCTGCTAGTTTGGGATCTTCTAAGACTTTAGCGGATTGCAAATAATAATTGGAATGGAACCCGCTGCTGAGCAAGAAATGCCCCTCTAATAGCGCTTGAGCGTTTTGATAACATGCCTTAATATCCATGGTTTAGACCTTTAAGATCGCGTCTTCTTTGTTTTTCACGCTTTCATCAATTTTCTTAATGGCTTCATCGGTGATTTTTTGGATCTGCTCTTGGGCTTTCTTGCTTTCATCTTCGCTGATTTCTTTGTCTTTTTCTAATTTTTTCACCTGGTTGTTAGCGTCTTGGCGGATATTCCTCACAGCCACTTTAGCCTTTTCGCCCATCGCTTTGGCGTCTTTTGCGATGAGTTTCCTTTGCTCGGTTGTCATGGGTGGGAAAAAAAGCTTGATCGTTTCGCCGTCGTTATTAGGATTGACGCCAATATTGGCTTCTTGAATGGATCGTTCAATTTCTTTGAGCAGGTTTTTTTCCCATGGGCTGATTTGAAGGGTGGTCGCATCCAAACTCATCACGGATCCGACTTGGTTTAAGGCGGTGGGCGTGCCGTAATAATCCACTTTGATATGATCTAAGATATTGACTGAAACTTTCGCGCTCCTTAGAGTGGAAAAATCCCTGTTTAAAGCTTGAACGCTTTTTTGCATCAAATCTTTGGTTTCGTTATAAATGACTTGTAACATTATTTTTCATCCTTTTTTTGGTTTGTGTGGGCATTGGTTTGCGCATGCGGTTTAGGCTTTTGGTGGGTGGTTGGGGGTGTTTTGGCGTTCTCTTTGGTTTTTTCAACATCCTTTATGCCATTTTCTTTGGCATCATTCTTTTCATTCTTTTCATTCTGTTTGGGGCTTTCAACAAAAGGCGTTTTGGCTGGCTCTTTAGGGAGTTCGTTAGGCGTTTGTTGTGGCATTAAAGGGTTAGTGGGGGCTTGCTCTAAAGGGTTGAGCGTTGGGTTTAATGTGGGATTAAGCGTAGGGTTGAGCGTGCCGGTGGCAGGGACTAAGGGCGAAAGCTCTTTATTGGTTTTAGTTTCATCTAAAACGCTCTTGCCGTATTCTTTGTTGTAAAAATAGCCTAAGGCGATGGTGTTGATGACAAACAATAAGCCTAAAAACATGGTCAATTTCGCCATAAAGCTTGCGGGCCCTTTAGCGCCAAATAAAGAATCGTTGCTCCCGCTATAAGCCCCTAAGCCGATGCTAGAACTTTTTTGCAACAAAACCACCACCACAATCAATACCGCTAAAACAATTTGTAAGCCTAACAGAGCGCTTGTCATAAACACTGATTCCTTAAATCCCTAAAATTTAGAAAAAATTAGGCTTAATCTTATCTAAAATTTGATAAGAATACACTAAAATTTAGTTTTAATTTTAAGCATGGCGCGTTAAGGCGGTGGTGTTGGACTCTTTTCATTCATTTAATCAGCATGCATTCAATCGGCATGCCAAAACTTACCATCTCTTCGCCCATATCCAGCAGCAAATCGCTATTCATCTTGTCCAATTTTTAAAACAAAAACATTACGCTAAAGTTTTGGATTTAGGATCGGGGAGTGGGGCTGTTTTTAACGCTTTAGAGTGGCAAAATATTGTGATTGAAGACTTTATCGCTTTGGATAATTCCATAAACATGCTCAAATTGCACCCCACGCATTCTATCAACATTCAAAAAATCTCTTTAGAGCATGCGGATTTTGAAGAACATGTTTTTCACGCTTACGATCTGGTTGTGTCCTCTTCATCTTTGCAATGGGCAAGGGATTTAAAAAGCGTTTTAGAAAAAATCGCTCTTTTTAGTAAGGAGGTGGCTTTAGCTATCCATACGGATTTTAGTTTGCATGAAGTGCATGAGTTTTTAGGCACGCCTTCGCCTTTAAGGGATCTCAAAACGCTCAAATCCTTAATCAAAAACGCTTTTAAAAATTTTCAAATAGAATTGGAAAACAAGCGCTTTTCTCTTTATTTCAACCGCAAACAAGATTGCTTGAATTACCTTAAAAAATGCGGTCTTTTGGGGGGTTCAACGCTGAGTTTCAAGCAAAAAAAACATTTTTTTCAAAACATGGCGTTTGAAAAATTAAGCTATGAAGTGTTACTCTTTTCGGGGATCAAGCGTTCTTAAAAACTAAGATAAATTAAAATATTAAAATTAGGTGGTTACAATAATACTAACTAAACCAACGAGAAACAACATGCATAAAAAACGAGTCTTTTCAGGCATCCAACCTACTGGGCAAATCCATTTGGGCAACTATTTAGGAGCGATCAAGCATTGGGTAGAGATGCAAGATGAATATGAAAACCTTTTTTGCGTCGTCAATTCGCATGCGATCACCCTACCCATAGATCCTGCATTTTTAAAATCCCAAAGCTATGAATTGGTCAAATTGCTTTTAGCTTGTGGGATTAGCCCTAAGCAATCGGGGTTATTCATTCAAAGTGAAGTGGATGAGCACCCGGCTTTAGCATGGCTATTAAATTGTCAGGTGTCTATGGGGGAAATGCAACGAATGACGCAATTCAAAGACAAGTCTTTAAAAAACCCTAAAAGCGTGAATGTGGGGCTTTTCAATTACCCTATTTTGATGGCGTCAGATATTTTATTATACCAAAGCGATTTAGTGCCAGTGGGCGAAGATCAAAAGCAACATTTAGAACTCACGCGAAACATTGCAGAAAAATTTAACAGGGATTTTGGAGACTGCTTTAAAGTGCCAGAGCCTTTGATCGCTAAAGTGGGGGCAAGGGTTATGGGGCTAGATGATCCAAAAGTGAAAATGAGTAAATCGCATCAAGGGGCTAACCATGCGATTTTTCTTTTAGATGAGCCGGATGTTATTGTGAAAAAAATCAAAAAAGCGGCCACTGATTCTATGGGCGTTATTGCCTTTGATGAAAAAAGAGAGGGCGTTTTTAACCTTTTAAATATTTACATGCTTTTAAGCGATGAAAGCCCAGAAAAGATAGAAGAGCGTTTCAAAAATAAGGGCTATGGGGATTTTAAAAAGGAATTAGCTGAAGTAATGATCCAATCTTTAAAACCCATCCAAGAAAGATACAAAGAAATCAGCGACGATGAGGTGAAAGCCGTTTTAAATGGCGGCGTCAAAAAAGCCAGGCCTTTAGCGAGGGCGACTTACCAAAAGGCTAAAGAATTGATGGGGTTAATTTGAGTGGTCTTTAAAATTTTAAGTTTATGGTTAGGGGTGTTTTGTTTTCTTAAGGCTACGCCTTATTTATACTTGGGCGAAGAACCCAAATATAAAGACAATTTCACGCATTTTGAATACGCTAACCCTAACGCTAGAAAGGGCGGTGTTTTAAGGAATGACGCCATAGGGACTTTTGATAGCCTTAACCCTTTTGCGCTTAAAGGCACTAAAGCCGAAGGCTTGGATCTCATTTATGACACTTTAATGGTGCAAAGTTTGGACGAACCTTTTGCAGAATACCCCTTGATCGCTAAAGACGCAGAAGTGGCTAAGGATAACAGCTATGTGATTTTTACGATAGATAAAAGAGCGAGGTTTAGCAATAACGCTCCCATTTTAGCGAGCGATGTGAAGTTTAGCTTTGATACGATCATGAAATTAGGATCGCCCATTTATAGGCAGTATTACCAAGATGTTAAAAAAGCGGTTATCTTAGACAAACACCATGTTAAATTCATTTTCAAAACCACTGAAAATAAAGAATTGCCCCTTATTTTAGGGCAGTTGCAGATCTTTTCCAAAAAAGCGTTTCAAAAGGATTATTTTGAAAAAAACCCCTTACTCATTCCTGTTTCTAGCGGCCCTTATGTGATCGCTTCCTTTGATGTGGGCAAGAAAATCACCTACCAAAGAAACCCTAATTATTGGGCGAGGAATTTGCCTAGCAGAAAGGGGCAATTCAATTTTGATGAGATCAAATTTGAGTATTACAAAGACGAAACCATTGCTTTACAGGCTTTTTTAAGCGGGGCGTATGATTGGCGCCTTGAAAGCACGGCTAAAATTTGGGCTAGGGGCTATGTGGGGAAAGCTATGGATAATAAAAAAATCACTAAATACCTCATAGCCCATAAAATGCCAAGCGGCATGCAAGGGTTTTTCTTCAACACGCGCCGAGAAATTTTTAAGGATAAAAGGGTGCGTGAAGCCTTATTCTATGCGTTTGATTTTGAATGGGCGAATAAAAATTTGTTTTTTTCGCAATACAAGCGCACCACCAGTTTTTTCAGTAACTCTATCTATGCGTCCCCTCCACTCCCAAGCCCTGAAGAAAAAGCCCTGCTAGCCCCTTATGAAAAGAGTTTGGATGAAAGGGTTTTTAAAGAGCCTTATGTTGTGCCTAGAACCGATGGGCCTGATGTTTTGGGCTATAATTTGAGGGAAAATTTAAAATACGCTCAAAAGCTTTTAAAAAGCGCGGGCTTTTCTTACAAAAACATGCGTTTGGTGGATAAGAATAACAAGCCTTTTAGTTTCACTTTGCTTTTAAACAGCCCGGCCTTTGAAAGATTGGCCCTAGCCTTTGCTAAAAACTTAAGGGTGTTGGGGATTGAAATGAAAATCCAAAGAGTGGATTTAAGCCAGTATGTCAATCGGGTCAAAAGCTATGATTTTGACATGATTGTAGGAGTGATTGGCCAATCGTCTTTCCCGGGTAATGAGCAGCGTTTTTATTTTGGCTCTTTGAGCGCTAAAGAAAAAGGCGCAAGGAATTATGCAGGAATCTCTAGTAAAGCGGTAGATGGTTTGATTGAAAAAATCATTAACGCTAAAGATTATAAGGAGCAATTAGCCGCTACTCAAGCGATGGATAGGGTGCTGTTGTGGGGGTTTTATGTGATACCGCATTTTTATTTGCCTAATTACAGGATCGCAGCGTATAATTACATTGGCATGCCTGAAGTTAGCCCTAGTTATGGATTTTCGCCGTATTTGTGGTGGGCAAAAGAAAAGGATCTTCAATGATTGCTTATATCCTCAAACGCTTGCTTTTGATCATCCCCACTTTATTGGCTATCATGACTATTAATTTCTTTCTGATCCAATCGGCTCCTGGAGGCCCCATAGAGCAGATGATGGCTAAAATCAATAACACGCAGTCCAAAGAGATTCAAGGCGTTGTTAAGGATCGAGCCTATAGGGGATCTCAGGGGTTGGAGAGCGATTTGATAGAGAACTTAAAAAAACTCTATGGTTTTGACAAGCCTATAGGGGAGCGCTACCTTCTTATGCTCAAAAAATACGCGCAATTTGATTTTGGGGAGAGCTTTTATCGCCAGATTAAAGTGATAGATTTGATTAAGGAAAAATTGCCAGTATCCATTTCGTTAGGGCTTTTTAGCACGCTTTTGATCTATCTTATCTCCATCCCTTTAGGGATTTTCAAGGCCAAACGCAATAACGAGCCTTTAGATGTGCTAAGCAGCGTGGTGATCATTGTCGCTAACGCTATCCCGGCCTTTTTGTTTGCGGTGGTGTTGATCGTGTTTTTTGCTGGAGGGAATTATTGGCATTGGTTCCCTTTAAAGGGGCTAGTGAGCGATAATTTTGAGAGTTTGAGTGCGTTAGGCAAAATCAAGGATTATTTATGGCATATCACTTTGCCCGTTCTTTGCATTTCTTTAGGGGGTTTTGCAAGCCTTACGCTTTTAGTGAAAAACTCTTTTTTAGATGAAATGGGCAGACTTTATGTACTGAGCGCTAAGGCTAAGGGCTGTTCAGTGGGGCGTATTTTTTATGCGCATGTGTTCCGCAATGCGATTTTATTAGTGGTGGCGGGTTTTCCGCAAGCTTTTTTAGGCATGTTTTTTAGCTCAAGCTTATTGATAGAAATTGTTTTTAGCCTAGATGGGTTAGGGCTTTTAGGGTATGAAAGCATTGTGAGTAGGGATTATCCTGTCGTGTTTGGTTCGCTTTATATTTTCACGCTTTTGGGTTTGGTAGCGAGTTTGATAAGCGATTTGCTCTGCGTGGTGATTGACCCTAGGATTGATTTTGAAAAGCGTTGAGGGCAGGAATGAAAACTGAGATGAAATCTTCTTTAAAACTTTTTATGCGGCCTTTTTTGGTGGTTTTGGCGTTCATGTTGTTGTATGCTTTAATGCATGTTGTGCTTGGTTTTTATGCGAAAAAAGACAGCGCTTCAATAAGCCAGAATTTAGAAAAAACCGAGACAGAGCGTCAAAACAGCGTGCTTTCGCCCAAACAAGAAGAAGCCAACGCAACCACAACCGCCACAGAACAAAACCCCACCAAAGACACAGCGCCGCCTTTAGAAACAGCCACACAAGAAAAAGAAACCAAACAAGAGATTAAACAAGAGCAAGAAAAAGAAAATAAGCCTAAACAAAACAGCGTCTCGCCCGTTCAAAACAACCAAAAAACCCCTACAACCCCCTTAATGGGAAAAAAACCCCTAGAGTATAAGGTCGCAGTCAGTAGCGTGAATGTGCGAGCTTTTCCTAGCACAAAAGGTAAAATCATTGGCTCACTCACAAAAGATGCAAGCGTGAAAGTTTTAGAAATCCAAAAAGATTGGGCTAAAATTGAATTCACTAAAGAAACAAAGGGCTATGTGTTTTTGAAACTTTTAAAAAAGGTTGAATGAAAGAATAATGAGTTTAAAATCTTTTGGGGTTTTGGGAAACCCTATCAAGCATTCTAAATCGCCCCTAATCCATAACGCTTGTTTTTTGACTTTTCAAAAGGAATTGGGGTTTTTGGGGCATTACCACCCTATATTACTCCCTTTAGAGAGCCGTATCAAAAACGAGTTTTTACATTTAGGGCTTAGTGGGGCTAATGTAACCTTGCCTTTTAAAGAAAGGGCGTTTCAAGTTTGCGATAAAATCAAGGGCATCGCGCTTGAATGCAGAGCGGTCAATACGCTTGTTTTAGAAAATGATGAGCTTGTGGGTTACAATACTGACGCTTTAGGGTTTTATCTTTCTTTAAAGTGCAAAAATTATCAAAGCGCTTTGATTTTAGGCTCTGGAGGGAGTGCTAAAGCCCTAGCGTGCGAGTTAAAAAAACGAGGCTTGAAAGTGAGCGTGTTGAACCGCTCTGCTAGGGGATTGGATTTTTTCCAACGCTTGGGCTGTGATTGTTTTATGGATCCTCCTAAAAGCGCTTTTGATTTGATTATTAACGCCACTTCAGCGAGTTTAAATAACGAATTGCCTTTGAATAAAGAGGTTTTGAAAGGGTATTTTAAAGAAGGCAAGCTCGCTTATGATTTGGCGTATGGGTTTTTAACGCCCTTTTTGTCTTTGGCTAAAGAGTTAAAAACCCCCTTTCAAGATGGGAAAGACATGCTCATCTATCAAGCTGCTTTAAGTTTTGAAAAGTTCAGCGCTTCTCAAATCCCTTATCCAAAGGCGTTTGAAGTCATGCGAAGTGTTTTTTGATGCAAGGGTTTTTAAGAAGCCTGTTTTTTGGGGTTAAAAAGATCCCTAAACGATTCGCCCCCCTAGTAGAAAAGAGCGTTTTAAAAGAAGCACTTCAATCAAACAAGGATCGCTATTTTTTAAAAGAAGGCTTTGATATAGGCAAGATTGAAAGGGTAAAAAATAAGGCGTTTTTCATTTCTTTAGCGAAAAATTACCCTAAAGACCCTTTAATCAAAAACTTACCCCCATCTTTTAAAACAGACGCTTTGATTTTATGCAAAATAGAATCTTCTAAAAAACGCCCCATAGCCTTTTTTAAAGCCGCGCTTTTAAATGCAGATCACACGATGATAGCTTATTTGGCTAAAAAAAATCACCAGATTGTGGCTATCCCTTTTAAAGAGCCTTTTAAAAAACCCATTCTTTTAAAGCACAGCCAAAAATCCTTACTAGAATTGCCCAGGCATTGCGTGGTAAAGATCGATCTTAAAAAGCGTGAAATCAGCGAAATTTTAGGGGCTTTAGAAGACCCTTTAATAGATGAAAACCTTTCTTTAAGCCTTTTTGACAGGGTTAAGGATTTTTCAAAAGATTGTTTGGATTTAGCCCAACATTACGCGCAACTCAAAGCGAGCGATTTTAAAGACAGGATCAATTATTCTCACATCCCTTTTATCACCATTGACCCCAAAGACGCTAAAGATTTTGACGATGCGATTTTTTATGACCAAGAAAAAAGGGTTTTGTTTGTGGCGGTTGCTGATGTGAGCGAATTTGTGCCGAAATATTCCAGTTTGGATAAAGAAGCCAGGGTTAGGGGCTTTAGCGTGTATTTCCCTAACAGCGTCTATCCCATGCTGCCTTTGAGTTTGTCTCAAGGGGCATGCTCACTCAAAGCGTTTGAAAAACGCCTGGCTTTAGTGTATGAAATCCCTTTAGATGATTTGAAAAACGCCCGATTATCTCAAGGCGTTATTGAAGTTAGGGCTAATTGCACTTATGAAGAAATCAACCATTTTTTAAGCGCTAATCAAAGCTCTTTAGATAAAGATTTGCAACAGAGCCTTTTAGAGTTTTTAGAAATGGCTTTAAAGTTAAAAAAGGAGCGTTTAAAAAAGGGGTTTGATTTCAACTCGTTTGAAAACAAGCTGTATTTAAATAAAGAAGGGCGTATAGAAAAAATTGAAACGCAAACAGAAAGCGATGCGCACACCCTTATAGAAGAAGCCATGCTCTTAGCCAACCAATCTAGTGCGAGGTTATTGGATGAGCATTTTCACAATAAGGGGATATACCGCACCCATAAAGAGCCCAGTTTGGAGCAGCAAAAACGCCTCTACGACAAGCTTTTTGATTATGAGATTGTTCGCCCTAAAAACATGGGTTTTTTCCCTTTTTTAGAGCATGCCTTAAAAATAGCCAAAGAAAAGAAGTTAGAAAGAGAAGTTTCGCGCCTAATCATTAAATCTCAAAATTTAGCCCTTTATAGCCCCATGCAAGAAAGCCATTTTGGTTTGGGGTTTGCCAGCTATACGCATTTCACTTCGCCCATTAGACGATACAGCGATTTAGCCTTACACAGGCTTTTAAAAGAATTGTTGTTCCATCAGGCTAAAGGCTGCTCGTATTTGTTAGAAGAAACGCCTGAATTATGCGCTGAGTTGAACGCTTTACAAAAAAAGGCCGCTTTGATTGAAAGGGATTTTGTCAAACGCAAATTCGCTCGCTTAGCTTTAGAACTTTTAGAAAAAGAATTTTTGGGCGTGGTTTTGGAGGTTAAAGATTGGGTGGTGGTGGGGTTAAAAGAATTAATAGGGCTTAAAGTTTTAGTCAAAACGAACAAGGTTTTTAAGCCGTTAGAAAAGGTGCGCGTTACAATCACGCATGCGGATTTGATTTTAGGGCAAGTTAGAGGCGAAATTACAGAAAGGATTAAAGAGCATGTATCGTAAAGATTTGGACCATTATTTAAAACAACGCCTCCCTAAAGCGGTGTTTTTGTATGGGGAGTTTGATTTTTTTATCCATTATTATATTCAAACGATTAGTGCGCTTTTTAAACGCAATAACCCTGACACAGAAACTTCGCTTTTTTATGCAAGCGATTATGAAAAAAGCCAGATTGCGACCCTTTTAGAGCAGGATTCTTTATTTGGAGGGAGCAGTTTAGTCGTTTTAAAACTGGATTTTGCGCTGCATAAGAAATTTAAAGAAAATGATATCAATCTTTTTTTAAAAGCCCTAGAGCGGCCTAGCCATAACAGGCTTATCATAGGGCTTTATAATGCTAAAAGCGACACCACCAAATACAAATACACTAGCGATATTATCGTTAAATTTTTCCAAAAAAGCCCCTTGAAAGATGAAGCGATCTGCGCGCGCTTTTTTACCCCTAAAACTTGGGAGAGTTTGAAATTCTTACAAGAAAGGGCTAATTTTTTGCATTTAGACATCAGCAGCCATCTTTTAAACGCTCTTTTTGAAATTAATAACGAAGATTTAGGCGTTTCGTTTAACGATTTAGACAAGTTAGCGATATTAAACGCGCCCATCACTTTAGAAGACATTCAAGAATTAAGCTCCAATGCGGGGGATATGGATTTGCAAAAGCTCATTTTAGGGCTTTTTTTGAAAAAAAGCGTTCTTGATATTTATGATTATTTGTTAAAAGAGGGCAAAAAGGATGCGGATATTTTAAGGGGGTTAGAGCGCTATTTTTACCAGCTTTTTTTATTTTTCGCTCGCATTAAAACGACCGGTTCAATGGACGCTAAAGAGGTTTTAGGCTACGCTCCCCCTAAAGAAATCACCGAAAATTACGCTAAAAACGCCCTGCGTTTGAAAGAGGCCGGCTATAAAAGGGTTTTTGAAATTTTTAGATTGTGGCACATTCAAAGCATGCAAGGGCAAAAGGAATTAGGCTTTTTGTATTTGACCCAAATTCAAAAGATTATTAATCCTTAAAAATACTGAAAGGTATTTTTAGATTTTAGGTTCAATATTTCAATAAAACCAAATTTAATCCAAAAACAAGCGAAAGAAAGGTATAATCAAAAGTTTTTTAGACCTTGCTCTTTTTTAGTAAAAAAAGGGCTATACAACCACAAGGAGAATGGATGAGGCATTATGAAACGATGTTTATTCTCAAATCTACTTTAGTAGAAGAAGAGATTAAATCAAAGATTGAGTTTTATAAAGAAGTGATCACTAAGCATCATGGCGTGATTGAAACGAGCCTGGATATGGGCATGCGTAATTTAGCTTATGAAATCAAAAAGCATAAAAGAGGCTACTATTATGTGGCGTATTTCAAGGCAGAGCCGTCAATGATTTTAGAGCTTGAAAGATTGTATCGCATTAATGAAGACGTGTTGCGTTTCATTGTGATCAAATATGAAAGCAAGAAAGAAGTGGAAGCGTGGCATGCGTTAGTGGATAGGGCTAATAAAAAGCCATCACACGCCAAAGAAAAGCATGAAAAAACCGAACACGCGCATTCTCACCACGCAGAGGAAGCAAAAAGCACAGAATCTCATAGCGAATAAGGGCTTATCATGTTTAATAAAGTGATTATGGTAGGGCGTTTGACTAGGAATGTGGAGTTGAAATATTTGCCTAGCGGTTCGGCTACGGCTACAATAGGTTTAGCCACAAGCAGGCGTTTCAAAAAACAAGACGGCACGCTAGGCGAAGAAGTGTGCTTTATAGATGTGCGCTTGTTTGGGCGAACGGCTGAAATCGCTAACCAGTATTTGAGCAAAGGGTCAAGCGTTTTAATAGAAGGGCGTTTGACTTATGAAAGCTGGACGGATCAAACGGGCAAAAAAAATTCTCGCCACACTATCACAGCAGATGCGTTGCAATTTATGGACAAGAAGTCAGACAACCCTCAAGCGAACGCTATGCAAGATAGCGTGATGCATGAGAATTTCAACAACGCTTATCCCACTAATTATAACGCCCCTAGCCAAGATCCTTTTAACCAAGCCCAAAGCTATCCACAAAACGCTTACGCTAAAGAGAATTTACAAGCACAGCCGTCTAAATACCAAAACAGCGTGCCTGAAATCAACATTGATGAAGAAGAAATCCCCTTTTAAGGGTTAAAATTAAGGAGATATTATGGAAAGAAAACGCTATTCAAAACGCTATTGCAAATACACTGAAGCTAAAATCAGCTTTATTGACTATAAAGATTTGGACATGCTCAAGCACACGCTATCAGAACGCTATAAAATCATGCCCAGGCGGTTGACAGGCAATAGCAAAAAGTGGCAAGAAAGGGTGGAAGTGGCGATCAAAAGAGCCCGCCACATGGCTTTAATCCCCTACATTGTGGATAGGAAAAAGGTCGTGGATAGCCCTTTTAAACAGCATTAAGTTTTTGATTAGGGCTAATGGGGGGCATGCCCTTTTAATCTTGTTTAATCTTGTTTAATCTTGTTTAATCTTGTTTAATCTTGTTTAATCTTGTTTAATCTTGTTTAATCTTGTTTAATCTTGTTTAATCTTGTTTAATCTTGTTTAATCTTGTTTAATCTTGTTTAATCTTGTTTAATCTTGTTTAATCTTGTTTAATCTTGTTTAATCTTCGTTCTATTTTTGTTAAATATTGGTTGTAAAAGCGTTAAAAGCGTTTTTAAAATCCAATTAAAAGCGTTCAAAAGTAACGCAAAAAAACAAAAAAAAAGCAAAAAATGACACAATTTTTTCAAAATTACAAAAAAAAAACGCTTTTACGCTATAATACACCCCATGCATGTTCAATGCATCAAATTTCAAACCCATTTTAAAAAGGAGAATGTGATGAAAAAAACCCTTTTACTCTCTCTCTCTCTCTCGTTTTTGCTCCACGCTGAAGACGACGGCTTTTACATGAGTGCAGGCTATCAGATCGGTGAAGCCGCTCAAATGGTGAAAAATACCAAAGGCATTCAAGAGCTTTCAGAGAATTATGAAAAATTAAACAATCTTTTAAATAATTACAACACTCTCAATTCAGCTATCACCACTGCAAGCAACGGCTTGAATGTGTCAGTTGCGGTTGATAATTTAAGGGCGGGCGCGAGAAATTTGCTAGATGAAAAAACCAACTCTCCCGCTTATCAAGCGGTGATTTTAGCACTCAATGCGGCAGCGGGTCTGTGGCAAGTCATGAGCTATGCGATCAGTGCTTGTGGTCCTGGCACGGACAGCAGCAAAAATGGAGGCGTTCAAACCTTTGAAAACACACCATCATCGCAATACGGAGGGACTACCATTACTTGTAATTCGTATTATGAGCCAGGATATAATAGTGCTCTATCCACTGAAAATTTTGCGATCATCAATCAAGCTTATCAAATCATTCAAAAGGCTTTTGGGAGCAGTGGGAATGGAATCCCAATTTTAAGCAACACTAATACAAAACTTGATTTTACGATGGATGGAAAAAAAACAACAGATGCCACGGCAGGAGATAGAACAAGCTATAATGGTGGTCCATACAAGCCAACCCAATGGGTAGGGGGAACACAAGAAACAAACAACACAAAAATTGATGTAGCAAATAATGCTCAAGAACTTTTAAAACAAGCGAGCATCATTATCACTACCCTAAATAATGCATGCCCACACATGAATAATGGTAGTGGTGATCCGTGGGGATTGCCTAATTCCAATGGGAGTGCATGTGGGATTTTTGCCACTGAAATCAGTGCGATTACAAGTATGATCAAAAACGCTCAAGAAGCCGTTGCACAAGCCAACATTGTTAACGCTACCCAACAAGCAGAATTAGCCAACCCGAATGACTTCAACCCTTTCACAGATGCTAAATTTGCTGAAGGCATGCTCAAAAACGCGCAAGCACAAACAAAGATTTTAACTCTAGCTGAGCAAGTGAAAAATGACCTTAACACTATTCCTGAAGCTTTCATCAGTTACTCCTTAGCATCATGCAGAACACCAGGTCGTGGCACTAATCCAGGCACGGTTACTGGTAACACTTGGGGTTCAGCTTGCGCGTATGCAGGAGAAACCATAACCGCTTTAAACAACAGCATCGCGCATTTTGGGACTGAAGCTGCTCAAATCAAACAAGCTGAAAACATCGCTGACACTTTGGTGAATTTCAAATCCCGATACAATGAATTAGGCAGCACCTACAACAGCATCACTACCGCTATTTCAGGTATTCCTAACGCTCAAGCGATCCAAAATGTGGTGAGCAAAAAGAACAACCCCTATAGCCCTCAAGGCATACAAGAAAACTTCTACCTTAACCAAAACACTTATAACCAAATCCAAACCATCAATCAAGAGTTAGGCAGAAACCCCTTTAGGAAAGTGGGCATCGTCAGTTCTCAAACCAACAACGGCGCGATGAACGGGATTGGTATCCAAGTGGGCTACAAGCAATTCTTTGGCCAAAAAAGAAGATGGGGCGCTAGGTATTACGGCTTCTTTGATTATAACCATGCCTATATCAAATCCAGCTTTTTCAACTCGGCTTCTGATGTGTGGACTTATGGCTTTGGAGCGGACGCTCTTTATAACTTCATCAACGATAAAGCCACCAATTTCTTAGGCAAAAACAACAAGCTTTCCGTAGGGCTTTTTGGCGGCATTGCGTTAGCGGGCACTTCATGGCTTAATTCTGAGTATGTGAATTTAGCCACCA